>NZ_BAABJQ010000004.1:0-508630 GCF_039543385.1 Rugosimonospora acidiphila | reverse complement strand
TCAGGCCCACCGTCGCGATCTGCACCAGGTCGTCGAGGGGCTCCCCACGACCGTTGAACCGCTGCGCCAGATGCTGGGCCAACGGCAACCACGCCCGGATCGCCCGGTCACGCACCGACGCCCGCTCCGGGGCATCCGCCGGCAACTCGGCAAGGGACTTGAGCAGGCCGACGGCCTCGCCGTCGACGTTAGGCCGGCGGCTGCCATGCGCGGCTGGGGCCTGGTGGTTCGGCGCGCCAGCGGCGCGCTGGGTACGGGCGAGGGGCTTGGTTTCGGTCAGCGCGGTCATGGTGTTCCTCTCACACCTGTCCCGCGTCGATTCCACCCGGCAACGTCACGAGTGGATACGACACAGAGGTCGTACGCAGCAGGGGCGCCCACGCCTTGAGCGCCACCACGACCCAACGGGGCCGCTTGCCCTCGATCCGGTCGGAGCTACCTCACGACCGATGCGATCATCGGGCGTCTTGACCATACACCCGATTGGGGCTCCTCCGAAAGTATGAACCCCGGCCGCTCCGTGAAGTCCCGCACGCGTCGGTGTCCGGCTACTTCGCGAGGCCGGGTGCGGGGGCGGGCCGAACCTCGGTGATCCGCTCGTCGGACCGGGCGCCCCGGCGCAGGTCACGCGTTGTAGCGCCGATCAAGACCACCGCTATCACGCTCAGCAGCCCCCCGCTGACCAGAGCCACCATTCCCGAGGTGGCGCCGGCGACCAACCCGCCGCGCAGGTTGCCGAGGTCCGGCCCTGCCTGGCCGACGATCTGCTCGGCGGCGCCCACCCGTCCGAGCAGGGCGTTCGGCGTGTTCAGCTGCACGACCGTGCCCCGGGACACGACGGCTACCGTGTCGGCCGCGCCAGCCAGCACCAGGAACGCCAGGCCCAGCCACGGGTTCGTCGAGACGCCGAACAGCGCCAGCGCCACGCCCCAGGTGGCCGACCCGCAGAGCATGGTCAGGCCGGGGCGGCCCGGCCGGGTGAACGCGCCGGACAGCAGCGACGCGATGACCCCACCGACCGCTATCGCCGTCAGGAACAGGCCGAGGGTGCGCGGGTTGTTCCCGAACCGCTCGGCGTTGATCAGGGGGAACAGGCTGATCGGCATGGACAGTACGGTGGCGGCCAGGTCGGTGAGCAGCGCACCGCGTACCGCGGCACGGCGCACCATGAAGCCCAGCCCGTCCGCTATGCCGAGCAGGCCGGGGCGGGACGGCTCGCCCTCCGGGCGCATCGACGGCAGCCCGAACACGCCGTAGAACGCCAGCGTGAAGGAGACGGCGTCGATCAGGTAGCACCCGCCCACGCCCAGAGCGCCGAGGACCAGCCCACCCAGCGCGGGGCCGACCAGCATGGCGCCCTGGAAGCTGATCCGGTTGACGGCCAGCCCGGCCGGCACCTGCTCCTTGGGCAGCAGTCGCGGGATGAAGGTACTCGCCACGGGGCCGCCGCCCGCGACGAAGCATGACTGCGCGGCGACCAGTACCAGCACCCAGGCCGCCGGCACATGCCCGAGGAACCCCTGCACGGCCAGCAGCGCCGAGCACCCGGCCTGGCCGGCGGTCATGATGAGGGAGAACCTGCGCCGTTCGGTGCGATCGACCAGCGCCCCGGCGAAGAGCCCGAACGCGATGAGCGGAACCGCCTGTGCCACGCCGACCGCGCCGGTCCAGATGGTGCTCTGGGTCTGCTGCCAGACCTGGAACATCACCGCTACGAGGGTCATCTGAGTGCCGATGCCGGAGAACGAGCGGCCGATCCACAACCGCCGGAACTGGCGCGACGAGCGCAGCGGGGTCACGTCGATCAGCGCGTGCCTTACCCCCATGCCGACTCCCGGGCGCGCGGCCGGATCGCCTCCATCACGAGGCTCGGCCGCGGCCGGTTGATCCGCGCCCCGGCGCGAACCCGTTCAAAGCCGGCGTCCATCCTCGGCCGCTGCGACCGCTGCGGCCGTCACGAACTCTCTCCGGTCGGATCCGGTGGGGTGTTCCGGGCATCCGGCGATCGTAACGGCACTTACCGAAGCGCCGATCCGAATTTCCGGCGCCCTGCCGCCGGAGCGGGCCGGGCTGACCAGGGCCCGGGGCTGACCGAGGGCGGGGCTGATCGAGGGCGCGGGCTGATCGAGGGCGCGGGGCTTAACCGAGGGCCCGGGCCGCGGCGGCCCAGTTGTCGTGCAGGCGGTTCAGGTAGTCCTGTGACACCGATCCGGGCGTACCACCCTGGGCGAACGCCTTCATGTTGCCCGCGCCGGCGTTGTACCCCAGCGCGAGCAGGTCGTCCCTGGTGTACTTCGCGGGCCAGCCCGACGGCAGTTGGGCGGCCAGGTCGTGCAGGAACCAGGCGGCGGCCTCGATGGCGAGGTCGGGGTCGTCGGGCAGATCCTGCCAGCTCCGGTCGGCGAAGTCCCGGCCGCGCTTGGTGTCGTCGAAGGCGGCCTGGTGCATGTTGGCTATCCCGAACGCGGCGTCCGGATCGATCTTCGCCCAGGCCCGTTCGAACGCCGGGTCGTGTGGCTTGTACGACTCGTTGTAGAGGATCGCCATCAGCAGCTGAGGGTCGATCCCGGCCTGGCCGGCGTAGCGGCGCACCTGAGGGGAGAAGCGGGCCGGATCGTTGCCGGCCGGGTCATTGCCGGTCGGGTCATTGCCGGACGGGCCGGCGGGCGCGCTGGGGGCCGCCTTGGCGGTCGGGTGTGTGGCGCCGGTCGGGTGCGCGGGGCCCACGGGCCGGACGGTGGCGGTCGCGGGTGTCGCGCCGGTCGTGGATGGCCGGTCGCCGGCGGTCAGCCCGAAACACCCACCGGCCGCGCCGGCGAGCAGGATCGTGGCACCGGCCAGCACAGCGATGGCGGTCCCCGGATGCCGCCGCCCGTGGCGCCTCATCGGCCCCTCCCGTCGCCCCCGCCCGGCCTCGGGCGGGTGGACCGGTCGCCCGGGGCCTGCCCGCCACGGCCCAGTATGCCCGCACGGCGCACGGCCCGGCCGTGCTTCGCGGCGGCCGGCCGGTCGCGCGAGGCGAGATCCGGCCGGTCGCGCGAGGCGAGATCCGGCCGGTCGCGCGAGGCGAGATCCGGCCGGTCGCGCGAGGCGAGATCCGGCCGGGCCGCCCGGGCCAGCGAGATCCGGCCGGCGGACTCCGGCGCGGACTGCGGAGTCCGGCGCGGAGTTCGGCGCGAAAGAAGGCGGCGCCCCACCCGCGCTGGCGGGTGGGACGCCGCTGACGGCCGGGACGGGTCAGCCGCAGGTGATCTTCGCGTCCGCGAAGTCCGCGTGGTCGAAGAAGGCGTTGTCGCCGCCGTTGGTGGCGATGAGCCGGACGTACTTCGCGCCGGTGACGTCGGCGGTCACCTGCTTGGGGGCGTCGCCGCCGGTCAGCACGCCGGTGTCGGCGACCAGCTCACCATCGGCCCAGACCTGGAAGTCCGACGAGCCGTGCACCACGCCCGGCACGTCGACCTCGTCGTCGATGCCGGCGTAGAACTGCACCGACGTGCACCGCCCGGCCGCGTAGTAGTCGACCTCGGCCGGTGCCTCGGTGCCCAGGCCCTTGGCGTACGTGACGCCGCCGATGGTGATGGGCAGGCCATCCCCGGCGGCCGCGTTACCGCCGCTCATGTCCTTCTCGACCGGCCCGAGGTGGTTGACCGCGCTGGACCACGGCACGTCGGACAGGTAACTGGTACCCGCGTCGGGCGCGGTGGCCAGGTAGACGACGGCGCCGCCGCCGACCTCGGCGGCCTGGGCCTTCTTGCCATTGCCCCAGCCGTAGTTCACCGCGCCGGTGAGGTTCCAGTTCTGCTGCGCGGTACCGACCGGCGGGGTGACGTTCCAGGTGACGGTGAAGGTCTTGCCGGCGGCCAGCTTCTTGGTGCTGGGCTTGGTCAGCGGCGCCACCGTCCAGCCGGCCGGGGCCGCCAGGGACAACGTGACATTCGTGGCGTCCTCGGTGCCGCCGGTGTTGGTGACCCGGGTGACGATGTGGTTGTGCACGCCGGGCTGCACGGTGGACGGCTTGTTGTCCCCGAGCACCGTGGCGGGGTCGACCTCGTACGTCAGGTACGGGGCGGCCTTCGCCGCGCCCTTGCCCTGCGCGCTGATCCGGTACATGGCGACGCCATGCGCCGGTACGGCGGCGGACAGCCCACCGGTCGTCGTCGACACGGCACCGGTCCACAGGTCCTGCACCCGGTACTGCTTCGCCACAGGCAGCTTCAGTTTGGTGGCCGTGGTGGAGATGGTCGTCTCCCGGTCGCTCTCGTTGTACAGCACGACCGCCAGGTCACCGTTCGCCAGCGGCTTGGACAGCACGTGGTACCAGCCGTCGGTGCTCACGAACTCGGCGTGCAGGCCGAGCTTGTCCTGGTCGACCGCGATCACCTGCGGGTTGGCCACGATGTTCGCGGGTGCCTTGGCCGGCGATGCCTGCAGGATCAGCGGAGCGTTGTCCATCGCCCAGAGGCTGAACTGGGTCTGGTACTCGGTGGCCGTCATGCCGCCGAGGCCCGCCTCGAGCAGGTCCGGGTCGGTGAAGCTGTGCGGGGTCGCGTACTGCCCGCGCAGCATGTTCGTCTCCCAGATGGTGAGCATGCTGGTGTAGTTGTCCGCGATCGGCTTGGTGACCACGTTCGTGCGCCAGGTGGTGGCCAGCTGGGAACCCCACAGCCACGGCACGCTGTTGCCGTCCTCGTTGTTCATCGCGAACGCGATGTCATCGCCGAGCGCCTGCCGCATCGACGGGTACAGCGCCTGCGCGATCTGCTCCGAGGTCTGGCCGGGAAAGTTGGCGGTCGGAATGGAGCACCAGTCGTACTTGACGTAGTCGACGCCCCAGCTCTTGACCAGCGCGCCGTCGGTCGCCTCGTGCGAGTACGAGCCGGGCGCCGCGCCGGTACAGGTCTGGGTGCCGGCCGACAGGTTGAGGCCGAACTTGAGCCCCTTGCTGTGCACGTAGGCGATCAGCGGCCGCATGCCGGCCGGGAACCGGGTCGGATCGGCGGTCAGGTTGCCGGACCCGTCACGCTGCTTGGCCTCCCAGCAGTCGTCGATGATGACGTACGTGTACCCGGCGCTGGCCAGCGTGGCCATGGCGTTGACCGCCTGGCGGACAGAGATGTCGCTGACGTTGCAGCCGAGCGAGCGGCTGTTCCAGCCCATCGGCGGGGTGCTGATGTTGGGCGGCCCGGCGGCCGGGGAGACCGCGCCGGCGGTCTGCGGTAGGACCAGGGCCACCGCGGCGAGGATGACGGCGCTCAGGGCCGCCGTACGAATACGCATGATGGGTCCCCGTCAGGCTTTGTTGAGGGTCGGGTTGCCGGGCTCGATGACGAAGGAGCCGGAGGTGTAGGGCAGCGCGTACGGCTGGGTGACCAGCGGCAGCGACCGGAAGTCCACGTTCATCGCGTCCTTCGAGATGACGGTGCGGACGTACCCGCGCCGGCCGTTGAAGAACTTGACGTGCGGGTTCTCGGCCAGCAACGTCGCGGTGTTGGGCTCGGTGTCCACGCCGTTGCCCTCGGAGGTCACCGAGGTGGTGACCAGTTCGACGGCCACCGACTTCGACTCCGGGTCCTGGTAGTCGCGCTTGACCTCGCCGGCCCAGTGCGAGTGCACGTCGCCGGTGAGCACCACGGCGTTGCGCTGGTAGTCATCGATGAGCGCGGTCAGCCGGTTGCGGCTTTCCACGTAGCCGTCCCAACCCTCGTTGGAGTAGCCCACGTCCGGACCGTTGACCCAGTCCATCTGCATGAAGAAGACCTGCTGGGTCAGCACGTCCCAGACGGCCCGGGACTTCTTGAGATTGTTGTCCAGCCAGGCCTCCTGGTCGTCACCCAGGATGCTGCGGTTCGGCGAAAGGCGGTCGGTGCAGTCGGGCCCGACGTTGCCGGAAGCGCCGTCCAGGCAGGCCATGGCGTCGCGGTACTGGCGGGTGTCGAGCAGGTGGAGGTTGGCCAGCTGGCCCCACCGGATGGTGCGGTAGAGCTGGTCCGACGGCCCGTTCGGCTTCTGTGCCTTACGCAGCGGCATGTTCTCGTAGTACGCCTGGAACGCGGCGGCCCGGCGCGGCAGGAACGGCGGGATGGTCTCCTGCGCCCCGTCGCCCGCCCAGGCGTTCGCGACGTCGTGGTCGTCCCAGATGACCACCCAGGGCGCGATGGCGTGGGCCAGCTGCAGCTCCGGGTCCGCCTTGTGCTGGGTGTGCCGCAGCCGGTAGCTGGCCAGGTCGACGCACTCGCCGCCGGCCTGGTCGCGCACCGGGTACTTGTAGTCGGCGTACTCGTAGATGTAGTCACCGAGGAACGCGATGAGGTCCGGTTGATCCTCGGCCATCCGCCGGTAAGCGGTGAACCAGCCCATCTGGTAATCGGCGCACGAGGTGAACGACAGGTGCAGGTCGCGGCTCTTGGTGCCGGCGGCGGGGGCGGTCAGCGTGCGCCCGACCGGTGAGATCTCGCCGGCGGCCTTGAAGCGGTAGAAGTATTCGGCGCCGGAGTCCAGGCCGTTGACCTCGGCATGCACGCTGTGCGCGGACGCGCGCTTCGCGGTCTCGCTGCCCTTCTTGACGATCTTTTTGAAGTTCTCGTCCTTGGCCACCTGCCACTCGACCGTGACCGCCTGGTCCGGCATGCCGCCGAGCCCGTCCGGTGAGATCGGGTCCATGGCCAGCCGGGTCCAGAGCACGACGCCCTGCGGGTCGGGCTCACCGGACGCGACTCCCAGCTGGAAGACGTCCGACAGCTTCGGGGCGCTGGGGGCTTTCTTGCGCGCCGACGAGACACCCAGCGAGGTACCCAGTGCCGCCGCGGCGCCGAGCCCAGCGCCTCCGGCGAGGAGGGAACGCCTGCTGATCATATGAGGCTGAACTCCTTGCTCTGTCGGCGTTTCACGACCAGCAGCGCTGCGTCGCCGTGAGGGTTGCCAGTTGTGCAGTGTCGTGAACAGACTGTCGAAGCCATCGGGCGGCGAGGTGAACTTCTCCGGTGCCGGCCGTGACGAGTGGGGTGCCGTGAAGTGATCATTGTAGGTGCGGCGTGGCCGACGTTTCGATGGAGATCATTCGGCTGGTCGGCGGATGGCGGCCGTCCATTGTGGCCGTCATCATCGCGAGCAAAGTACCGAGTGGCGCCACGGCGGTCGCCCTCAACGCGAGCGTGACGCAGCCGACCTCGGACGGATGCCTCGCGGTCTACCCGCCGGCGGGCAGGGGTACTTTCTCGCCCCACCACGGTGAGCCGGCCGTATTACTGTGGCCGTCATGAATGAGGATCGGCTTGAGCGAGCGAAGATGCTCTACGAACGCGCGGTGTTCAACGGCGATCCGACCGCCGTGGAGACCGCACAGCGGGACCTCGACGGCGTCGAGGCCGACCTCGCGCTGGCCCGCGGTCGGATCCTGCACGCGCGGTTCCTCGCGAATCGGCGGGAGGACCAGGGCGAGCTGACGCTGTTCGAGCGCGCCGCCGAGCTGTACGGCGGCCTCGGCGACGTGCGTGGCGAGGCCGAGTCGTGGTTCTGGGTCGGCATCTTCCACCAGGTGGTGCGTGACGACAACGCCACCGCCCTGCCCGCGCTGGAGCGCTCGTACCAGCTCGCCGAGCAGGCCGACGACCGGCTGACCCGCTCGTACGCGGTCCGGCACCTGGGCTTCGCGGCGCAGGCCGACGGCGACCGGGATCTGGCCCGGGACCGGCTCACCGAGTCGGTCCGGCTGCGCCAGGAGATCGGCTTCGCGCCCGGGGTGGCGGCCGGTCTGCTCGCGCTCGCCGAACTGGCCGCCGAGTCCGGCGACGTGCCCGGCGCCCGGACGCTGCTCGCCCAGGCCGACGTGGTCGCGCAGGCGAGCGGTGCGGCGGGTACCCAGGTCTGGATTGCCGCGGCCCGCGACGAGTTGCCGCCGGTCGAGTCGTAGGCAGGCGCCGGCTCCCGCTGGTCACGCGATCCCGGCACTCGCCGGGACTATGACACTCGTCATGACGCCGCTATCATGACGGGTGTCATACCCTGAGCGGGCGCCGCGCCGCTCGCGAGATTCCGGCGCTGGGTCCGGGGCGGGAGGGGCGCGTGGACGTCGGGTTCATCGGCCTGGGGCTCATGGGGCAGCCCATGGCGCTCAACCTGGCCCGGGCGGGGACGCCGCTCGTGGTCTGGAACCGCACCGCCGGGAAGACCGCGGAGGTGGCCGCCGCCGGGGCGCGGGTCGCGTCGAGCCCGGCCGAGGTGTTCGCCCGGTGCGGCGTGGTCATCCTGATGCTGGCGGGGGAGCAGGCCATCGACCGGGTGCTCGGACGCGGTACCCCCGGCTTCGCCGACCGGGTGGCCGGGCGCATCACCGTCCACATGGGAACGACTTCGCCCGGCTACTCCCGGGCGCTTGAGGCGGAGGTGCGCGCGGGCGGCGGAGACTACGTCGAGGCGCCCGTCTCCGGATCGCGTACCCCGGCCGAGGCCGGGCAGCTCGTGGCGATGATGGCCGGCGAGCCCACGGCGACCCGCGCGGTACGGCCGCTGCTGACGCCCATGTGCCACCGGACGTTCGACTGTGGACCGGTGCCGGGCGCGCTGCACCTGAAGCTGGCCGTCAATCTGTACCTCATCACCATGGTCACCGGCCTGGCCGAGGCGTTCCACTTCGCCGACCGGCACGGGCTGGATCCGCGGCAACTGGCCGCCGTCCTCGACGACGGGCCGATGGCCAGCAGCGTGTCCCGGGTCAAGGCGCACAAGCTCGTCGACCTCGACTTCGCCGCCCAGGCCGCCGCGGCCGACGTCCTGATGAACAACCAGCTGATCGCCGCTTCCGCTCGCGAGTCGGGGGTCGCCTCACCGCTGCTGGACGTCTGCCACGGGCTGTTCACCGAGACCGTCGCGCTGGGCCACGGCGGCCTCGACATGGCCGCGGTCATCCACGCCATCGAGCGGCGCACGGCCGGGACGCCGGCAGTCGGCTAGCGATCCGGCGCCGCTGCGGCTCGGCGGCGTCTGGCCGCCGGAACCTGCGACCTCAGTAGCGGAGAGAGCTCGGCCACGACCGTGTCGAGCCGCCCGACGTCGCGGTGCACCCGAGCCAGCATGATGGCGCCCTCCAGCGCGCTGAGCATCAGCGTCGCCAGGCTCCGCGCCCGTGACCGCGGCACCTCCATGCGCGCCAACTCGTCCGCCACCGCGGTCTCCCACCGCTCGGTGGCCGCGCGCAGCTGCTCGTTCACGGCCGAGTCACCGCCGGCCAGGTCCGCGGCCGTCGCCATCACCGGGCACCCGCGCTCGTACCGGTGCGCGGTCAGGTCGTCCCGCCAGTACCGCACCAGATGCGCGAACAGTCCGGCGGGCGTCGGGTGGCGCGTGGTGTCCCGGTACCGGGTGGCCCAGTGCGCGGCGAAGTCACCGGACCAGACCAGCGCCTCCCCGACCAGTTGGTCCTTGCCGCCGGGGAAGTAGTGCTGGAAGGAACCGCGGGGAGCCTCGGCACGCGCCACCACCTCCCGTACGCCGGTGCCGGCGACGCCGTGCGAACGCACCAGCTGTGCCGCGCTGTAGACCATGCGTTCCCGAGGACCCCGTGCCGTGCCGGACATGGCGGCTCCCACTCGTTATGACATTCGTCATACCACCTTAGCAATCAGCCGGTCACGGTGACGGGATCGGAGGTCGCCTGGCTGGTGCCGGCCGAGTTTCCGCCAGACACCTGGCAGGCTATCTCGTCCCCGGCAACGGACGCGTCCGGCACGAAGTCCCGGCCGGTTACGGGGGACGGCAGCAACCGGTACCCCGGCAGGGCGGCCACGCCCCGGATGCCGCGTACCTGGCCCGGGTCGCCGGACAGTACCCGCGCGTCGACATGCACTTCGGTCTGGCTGGGGTCGAGATGGTCCACGCAGTGCCCCGCGGTGAGCACCCGATCCGGCGTGATGAGCACCCCGCCGCAGCCAGCCCGTTGCGGCAGTGGGGCATCGATCGTTTCGGCGAGGGTCGCCACCCATGGGGCCGTGGCCGCGTCGTCAACGGGCCCGCCGCCCGACATCGCCCGGCTCGGGCTCGCCGTGGCGAGGACGAGCGCGGCGCTAGCGGCAATGGCCGTTACCGGAAACAGGGAACGGATCATGGCAGAAGGCTATGGTCCGGGCGTCCCCAGCTCCTCCGGGATTTTCCCGGACGCAACCCCTACTCGGTCAACTGCCGCAGGCCGATCACCGATAGCGCCGTGGCGGCGGTCCGGTCCGGTCAACAGGAGGGGCGACGCGACGCGTCATATTGGTGTGACCTTCGAGGAGTACGTCCGGCAGCGCGGCGCGGCCCTGGTGCGAGTGGCCCGCCTGCTCACCGGTGACGTGCAACTGGGCGAGGACCTGGCGCAGGACGTCCTGGCCAAGGCGTACCCGCGGTGGAGTCGCATCGTCCGGACCGAGCGGCCCGATCTCTACCTGCGCCGGATGCTGGTGAACGCGAACGTCTCGCGCCAGCGCCGCCGGGCGGCCCAGGAATACGTCGGGGTCGGCACGATCGAGGGCGTGGTGCCCGCTGCCGAGCACGAGATCGTCGAGCGGGACGAGATCTGGCGCCTGCTGGCCGGCCTGCCCCGGCGGCAGCGCGCCGCCGTCGTGCTGCGCTACTACGAGGACCTTGACGACGCGATGATCGCCGAGATTCTGGACTGCGCGCCGGTCACCGTCCGTACCCACGTCATGCGTGCTCTCGCCACTTTGCGCGAGCGGATCGATCAGCGGACCACGCCCAGCCTAGGAGCCAGACGATGACCGACCTCGAGGAAATCCTGATCCGGACGCTGGAGGACCGCGCGACGCCCGAGGTTCCCATCGAGCGGCTGCTGACGGTGACGCGTGAACGCGGTCGGCGCCGGCAGCGGCTCCGCCGGGTCGCCGGGCTGAGCGCCGGCGGGGCGCTGACGGTCGCGGCCCTGGTCGGCGCGGCGGTCACCGTTCCGGCGCTGGCCACTCACCAGACCCGGGCGACGGGGACCGCCGGCGCGGGCGGCGGCCCGGCCACCGCCGTACCCTCCGCCGCCATGCCCTCCGCCACCATGCCCTCCGCCACCGTTGGGCCTTCCGCGCCCACCGCGCCCTTCTCCACCACCGATCCCCGCGCCGGCCTGTCCACGCTGACCGGGCTGCCGGCCCTGCCGGTCGCGGCCGGGGCGGTCATCGCGCGCACCGATCCGGCGGTGGTGGGCAGCGACCCGCTGCTGCTGCACTTCGAGGTGGATCCGGCGGTGCTGCCGGCCCAGTTCCTGGAGGCCGAGTGGCGCTCCCTGGACGGGTTGGAGGACCTGAACGTGCAGACCACCAAGGCCCTCCCTTTCGGGGATCCCGGTTTCAAGGTGCAGGTCAGCCACCAGGCGCAGGACCTGGACAAGCTGTCGTCGGGCGGGCGTCGGGCGGTGAGGGTCGGCGCGACCACCGGCACGCTGAGCCTGGACCAGAGCCAGGGGATTTCGGCGGCGGAGCTGCGCTGGCAGCCGGTACCCGGCCTCTGGGCCCAGGTACAGGTTACGGGTGGTGAGTCCGCGGCGCTGCGGGTCGCGAACGCGGTCGGCTTCGACCGGGTCAGCCGGTGCGTGGTGCCGTTCCGGCTCACCTCGGTACCCGCCGGGGCCAGCGTGGACTCCTGTGCGGTGGCGGTGATGACGAGCGGGGCGACCGGGCTGATGAGCCTGCACCTGCCGCCCAGCGCCTCGGGCGGTGCCTCGGCGGGCAGTGACGTGACCGTCGAGGTCGACCGGGGGGTAACGGTCACCAAGCCGAACCAGAAAGTCGGCGGACGCCCGGCCATGCTGCGTGAGTACCAGGGCGACGCCAAGCACCCGGTCCTTCAGCTAGATGTCGACCACGCCGGCTACACCGTGGACCTGCTGGCCGAAGGGCAGTACGACCCCGCGGTCATACTCGACCTGGCGAACGGCTTCCAGGACGCCGGCAGCCCGGATCCGCGGACCTGGCCGGCGGATTCGCTGGGTTGAGCGATGCCGTACCGCGTTGTCGAGGGCGGCACGGCAGGCTGACCCGCGGCGGTCGTCGGCGTGCGATGGCGGGATGGAGATCTTCGTACGTCGGGCCACCGTGGCGGGACGGGCCGGCCCTCGCCGAGCTGCGCTGGACGTGTGGGGTGGACGAGCGCGGCGAGCCGTCCGGCGACCGAGCCGCCTTCGTCGCGGCGTTCACCTCGTGGGTACGCGCGCCATCCAGTGGCTCAACCAACAGGGGGGTTGGGGGACCGGCGGCCCACCGGCGGACCCGCCGCCCCGGCGGTCCGGAGCGGGCCGCCGGCCCGCTGTGAGAAACTCGGTCGAGTGCAGATCAAGACCCTAGGGCCACTCGAGGTTCGGACCGACGACGGCGTCCTGGCCGACGTGCCGGGCGCCCGGCTGCGCGGGTTGTTGATCGCCCTCGCGTGCGAACCAGGTCAGGTCGTGCCGAGGGCGACCCTCGTCGACTGGGTGTGGGGCGAGTACCCGCCCTCCGACGCGGCGAATGCCCTCCAACGTCTGGTTTCCCGGCTGCGCAAGGCGCTGCCCGAGGGGTTGATCGAGGGGCAGGGCGGCGGCTACCGGTTGGCGGTGGACCCCGACGCCGTCGACGCCGTGCGGTTCGAACGCCTCCTTGACCAGGCCCGCGATGACCAGGGTCCGCGACGGATCCGGCTGCTGCGCGAGGCGTTGACTTTGTGGCGCGGCGCGGCGATGCAGGATGTCGGACTACAGGACAGTGAAGCGTTTGACGCGGCGGTGACCCGACTCGAGCGGCTACGCCTGAGCGCCACGGAGGACCGGTTCGACGCGGAGGTCGGTCTCGGCCACGGTGCCGAGCTGATCGGGGAGCTGACCGATCTGGTCGCCGCGCATCCCGTGCGGGAACGGCTCGTCGCCGCGCTGATGCGGGCCCTCGTCGCGGCCGGTCGCGACAACGAGGCGCTGCTCGTGTACCAGCGCACCAGGGAAGCCCTGGCAGACGAGCTGGGCGTCGACCCCTCACCGGAACTCTCCGCGTTGCACGTCGCGCTGCTGCAGGGCGAGTTGGGGCAGCGGGAGGAGAGCCGGAAGACCAACCTGCGTGCCGAGCTGACCAGCTTCGTCGGCAAGGACGCCGATGTCACCGCGGTCCGCGAGCTCATCGCCGAACACCGGCTCACCACCCTGGTCGGGCCGGGCGGCGCGGGGAAGACCAGGCTGGCCACGGAGACCGCCCGTACGCTGGTCGGTGACCTGCCCGACGGGGCCTGGCTGGTGGAGCTCGCCGCCATCGGCGCGGACGGGGACGTGGCACAGTCGACGCTCGCCGGGCTCGGCCTTCGGGACACCCTGCTCGGCGAGACACCGCACGCGGACCTGACGGACCGGCTCATCGCCGCGATTCGGGAGCGGGAGGCGCTGCTGATCCTGGACAACTGTGAGCACGTGATCGAGTCGGCGGCGGCGTTCGCCCATCGGGTGCTCGGGGAGTGCCGGCGGCTGCGGATCTTGGCGACGAGCAGGGAACCGCTCGGCATCACCGGCGAGGCGCTGTGGCTGGTCGAGCCGCTGACCGTGCCGAGAGGGGACGCCGGCTCCGGTGAGATCGAGTCCTCTCCGGCGGTGCGGTTGCTGCGCGACCGGGCCGGCGCGGTGCGCAGAGATCTCGCGGTCGACGGCCACGCGCTGTCGACGATGGTGCGGGTCTGCCGGGCGCTGGACGGCATGCCGCTGGCGATCGAACTGGCCGCGGCCAGGCTGCGCACCATGTCCCTCGACCAGCTCGCCAACCGGCTCGACGACCGGTTCCGCCTGCTGACCAGCGGTAGCCGCACCGCGTTGCCGCGGCACAAGACACTGCGCGCGGTGGTCGACTGGAGTTGGGAGTTACTCACCAACGCCGAACGGATGGTTCTGCGCAGGCTCTCGGTGTTCTCGGGCGGGGCGAGTCTGGAAGCGGCCGAGCGGGTCTGCGCCGGCGACGCGGTCGAGCGGGAGCAGGTGCTCGAGCTGCTCACCTCGCTGGCCGAGAAATCGCTGCTGCTCGCCGCGGGCGGCAGCGTACCGCGCTACCGGATGCTCGGCACGATCAAGGAGTACGCCGGACACCGGCTCCTTGAGGCGGGAGAATCGGACCAGGCGCGCCTCGCGCATCTCGCCTACTTCACCGAGCTCACCGAGACCGCGGAGCCGCATCTTCGCCGGGCCGAGCAGTTGGAATGGCTGGCCACGCTCGAGGCCGAGCACGACAACATCGGCCTCGCGATGCGTGGTGCGCTCGCGGCCGGCGAGGCACTCGCGGCGATGCGGCTCGCGGCTGGCTCCGGCTGGTACTGGTGGCTCGCCGGGTACAAGACCGAAGGCATCGAGCTGCTCACCGCGGCCGCCGAGGCCCAGGGCGAGGTGCCCGATGAGGTCCGGGCCACGGTGTACGCGTTGGTCGTGCATTTCGTCGGCGGCGGGCGGGGCGACCAGTACGAGGCGGCGGAGTGGATCCACAAGGCGTACCAATTCAGCCAGCGCACCAACTCCCGCGACCCGAAGCTGGCGTTCGTCGCCCCGCTGGAACGGCTGTTGCAGGCGCCGGACGACTTCATGCCCGCGTTCGAACTACTGCTGGACAACGAGGACCCCTGGGTACGCGCACTGGCCCGGCTGCACCTCGGCAAGATGCGGATCATCCTTGGCCAGGGCGGGCGGGACGCGGACGCGCACCTCGAGACGGCGCTCGCCGAGTTTCGGGCACTCGGCGAACGGTACGGAATCTCGCTCGCCCTGACCGAGCTGGCGGACCGGATCGCCACCCGGGGCGAGTTCGCCGGTGCGTGCGAGCACTACGAACAGGCGATCGCGATCGTTACCGAAGTCGGTGCGATCTACGACGTCATCCGGATGCGGTCGCGACAGGCTCAGCTGTACTGGCTGCTCGGCGAGGCAGATTCCAGCGCGGCCGCCATAGCCGAGGCGCAGCGGTGCGCGGAACAGGTCACCTGGCAGGATGGGCTGGCCGAGCTGGCTCTCGCGCGGGCGGAACTCGCCCGTTGGGCCGGCGACGCCGAGGAGGCCCGCCAGCAACTCGGCGTCGCGACCACCATGCTCGGCGAGGAAGCGGAGCGGGCGAGCATCCGGGCGGTGACACACGACCTGCTCGGCCACCTCGCCGATGATCTCGGCGAGGCCCGGACGCACCACGCGAAGGCCTGCCGGGCGGCGGCCGAGGCGGGGTACGCACCCCTGACCGCGCAGGTTCTCGTCGGGATCGCGGACCTGGCGTTGCGCCGTGACCAGTACGAACAGGCCGCGCGGCTGCTCGCGGCAGGAGTCGGCGTACGCGGGCTGCGGGATCGGTCCCACCCGGACGTGGCCCGGATCGAGCGGGCCGTGCGGCGCCACCTCGGCGATGCGCGGTTCGCCGACGCCACTCGGGAGGGCACGCAGACGAGTTGGTCGCGGCTGGCGGCGGTCACGCTCGCCCCCTGACACAGCGGCCCGGCGAGGTGTAGGTCTCGCCAGTGGCCGTGTCAGGGTCGTGACCGGAGGGTGTCAGCCGGGGTCCCGATGCTGTTCGCATGACGAGTTCAGCGATTGCGGTTTCGGGGTTACGGAAGGCGTACAAGGGCAGGACCGTTCTGGACGGCATCGATCTCGATGTTCGCGCGGGTACGGTGTTCTCATTGCTCGGCCCGAATGGGGCGGGTAAGACCACGACGGTGAACGTGTTGACCACGTTGACGAGTCCCGACGGTGGGACGGTGCGTATCGCCGGGCGTGATGTGCTGACCGAGACCAAGGCGGTACGCGCGGCGATCGGGGTGACCGGTCAGTTCGCGGCGGTGGATGAGCTGCTGACCGGTCGGGAGAACCTGCAGTTGATGGCGGAGCTCAAGCGACTGGGCTCCGCCGAGGGCAAGCGGATTGTCGCCGGATTGCTGGAGCGGTTCGATCTGGTCGACTCGGCGCAGCGGTTGGTGTCGACGTATTCCGGGGGGATGCGCCGGAAGCTGGATCTGGCGATGACGCTGGTCGGCGGCCCGCGGATCATTTTCCTGGATGAGCCGACCACGGGGTTGGATCCGCGTAGCCGGCGCGCGATGTGGGGAATTATCCGGGGCTTGGTGGCCGACGGGGTCACGGTCTTTTTGACCACGCAGTATTTGGACGAGGCCGACCAGTTGGCTGACCGGATCGCCGTGCTGGATCACGGCAGGTTGGTTGCTGAGGGTTCTCCCGAACAGTTGAAGCGTCAGATCGCGGGCAGTCACGTTCGGCTGCGGTTCGCGGGGGTTGCCGAGTTCGAGGCGGCAGCGAAGGTGCTACCCGATGCCACCAGCGGCGATGAGAGCCTCACCCTGCGGGTTGCTGGCGCTGGTGGCGTGAAGTCGGTACGGGACCTGCTGAACCGGCTGGCTGAGCATGCGATCGAGGTGGAGGAGTTCTCGGTGCACACACCGGATCTTGATGATGTCTTTCTGGCCCTGACCGGTCGTGCCGACGTGGAGGTGAACGCGTGATGAGCGCCGATTCGACGATTATGTTGCGTCGTAATTTCAAGCACACGTTCCGGAACCCGACAGCGGTGTTCAATTCGGTGCTGTTCCCGGTCGTGATTATGGTGATGTTCGTATACGTGATCGGCGGTGCGTTCGACGTCGGTGTGAACTATGTCGACTACGCGGCGCCGGGGATGATCGTGTTGGCGATCAGTTACGGGTTGAGCGCGACGTCCACGGCGGTGAACTCCGATATGACGAAGGGGATCATCAACCGGTTCAAGGTGATGGATATCTCGCGTGGTGCGGTGTTGACCGGTCATGTCATCGCAAGCCTGCTGCGCAGTGTGATCGCGGTGGCGGCGATCGTGGGAGTTGGACTCTTGATGGGGTTCCGGCCGTCGGCGGGCTGGTTGGAGTGGTTGGCCGTGGTCGGGTTCGTCGTGCTCGTGTGTTTCGCGACGAGCTGGTTCACGGTGGCGTTGGGGTTGTTCGCGAAGACGCCGGAGTCGGCGGGGTTGGCGACGGTTCCGCTGGTCATGTTGCCGTTCTTGAGTAGCGCGATCGTGCCGGCCGACACGATGGCGGCCGGGGTGCGGCAGTTCGCGGAGTATCAGCCGTTCACTCCGATCATCGAGACGCTGCGCGGGCTGCTGACCGGTACGCCCTCCGCCGGTACCGCGATCGAGGCGATCGCCTGGTGCGTCGGGATCGGCCTCGTCGGATACCTGTGGGCACTCGCCACCTTCAAGAAGCGAGCCTGACCTCCGGCGCGAGTCCGCTGGTGCGCGAGCCACCAGCGGACAGGGGCGCGGGCGCAGAGACGAACACTTCGCCGGCCGAATCGGCCTCGCCGTCAAGTACCTGAAGAGGAACCATCATGCCTACGTTCGCCACGCCGGAGCCCATCCTCGCCACCGTGTCGGTCGCGGGTGCCCGGGTGCGGATCAGCGCCAGCGACCGGACCGACACCGTCGTGCGGGTCGAACCCATCGACAGCGCGAGCCGGCGGGACCTGAAGGTGGCCGAGAAGACCAGGGTCGACTTCTCCGGCGGTCGCCTGACGGTCAAGACGACCGTCCCAGGCGACAAGGTCGGTTCGGTGGACATCGCGATCGACCTGCCCATCGGCTCCGGCCTGGTCGCGTACGCAACGCACTCGAGCGTCCACGCCGACGGCCCGCTCGGCGACTGCGAACTGCACATCGCGTCGAGTCGGGTTCACCTCGATGGCGTCAACGCGTTGCAGGCGAACATCGCGGCCGGTGAGGTCGAGGTCGGACACATCGTGGAGCGTGCCAGCGTCGAAGGCCTGGTGGTCGGGGGCCCGCAGCAGTAGTTGGTCGTCCTCGGTGCCTGATTTCAGCAGTTCGAACATGCGCGTGCCATTGGTCTCCAGCCACACCTGCAGTTCGTCCAGCGTCGCGCCGCCGATGATCTGCTTGCGTGCTCACCGAGTGTGCCGCGCGCGCCGTCGGGCGCGACGACGCTGCCGGTCACGACCATGGTCTGGCTGTCCACCGCGATCCTGATCGGCGCGATCGGAGGCGCGGCGATCGTCGCTGGCGGCGTCGCCGGCGATCCGATGGAGAAGATGATCGACGCCGAGAGCCAAACCGCGACGACGGAGCGCTGAGCCATGGCACTGCGAGGTCTCGGGATCAACTACGACACCGGATTCTTCCCGGGCGGGAAAATCTCCCGCCAGCACTTCGACCGCGACATCGTCCGGCACGAGCTGCACGTCATCAGGCACGACCTGCACTGCGCCGCCGTCCGAATCTC
The DNA here is from genome assembly GCF_039543385.1 of Rugosimonospora acidiphila. NCBI lineage: Bacteria > Bacillati > Actinomycetota > Actinomycetes > Micromonosporales > Micromonosporaceae > Rugosimonospora > Rugosimonospora acidiphila. The sequence goes on along the minus strand of NZ_BAABJQ010000004.1, from coordinate 490,396 downwards.
CGGCGGCGACCCCGAGCGCCTCTCCGCCGCGGCCGAGTTGGCTGCGGCGGAGGGCCTCGAGGTCTGGTTCGCGCCGTTCCCGTGCGAGCTGACCACCGACGAGCTACGGCCGTTCTTCGTCGACTGTGCCGATCGCGCCGAGGCAGTCCGAACCGTCGCCACCGCGCCGGTGGTGCTCGTGCTTGGCTGCGAACTCAGCCTGTTCGGCGCCGGCTTCCTGCCCGGGAACACGGTCTTCCAGCGCATCGACGGGCTGATGCGGGGTAGCGCCGGGTCGGTCCGTTCAGCGGCCGGGCAGCTGGACGAGTTCTTCGCCGACGTGGTGACGCAGGCTCGCACCCGGTTCCACGGCCCGATCACGTACGCGTCCGGCACCTGGGAGTTCATCGATTGGACGCCGTTCGACATCGTGGCCATCGACGCCTACCGCGACGCGAACACCGCCGGGACGTACGCGCAGGAATTGCGGGCCCAGGTCGAGCGCACCGACAAGCCGGTCGTGGTCACCGAGTTCGGCTGCTGCACGTACGTCGGGGCGGCCGATCGCGGCGGCATCGGCTGGGACATCGTGGACGACACCTCGACGTCGCCCGCCCGGATCCCCGGCGACTATCAGCGCGACGAGAGCGAGCAGGTGCGTTACCTGCACGAATGCTTGAACGTCTTCGACGAGGTCGGCGTGGACAGCGCGTTCTGGTTCACGTTCGCGTCATTCGACGCCTTGCATCGTGAGGATCCGCACCAGGATCTGGACCTCGCGTCGTACGGCGTGGTGAAGATGATCGGCGAGTCCGCGTGGCAGCCGAAGGAGTCGTTCTCGGCGCTCGCGGAGGCGTACCGGCGCAGGGGGTGAGGCCCGCCGGCTCGTACCCTCACTCGGTGAACTGTTCGAGGCCAGTGACCCGGAGCAGTTCCAGCGCCGATGCCTCGGGCGTGCCGGCCGCCGCCGAGTAGAGCAGGACGCTCTGATCGGCCTCTGGCACCAGAAGGGCATCGCAGTCAAGGGTGAGCCGTCCGAGTTGCGGGTGTGTGATCGTGACGCTGCTGGCGCGTACCCGCCCCGATCGGCCAGCCTGCCACAGGCTGTCGAACCGCGTGCTGCCGGCGCGTAGGTCGCTGACGAGGCGGGTGAGGTCCGGGTCGTCGGGGTAGCGGGCCTGCGCGGTGCGCAGGCAGCCGACGCAATCGGCGGCCGAGTCGGAGTCCGGCGACAGCGCGATGGTGTCGATGCCGGTGCCGATGAACCGCTGCCGGATGAGGTTACGCTGGATGAGCGGCAGCGCGGAGAAGTCGCCGAACAGCGCGGTGGCGAGCGGGTTCCAGGCCAGTACGTCGGACTTGGCCGACAGTACGAGGGCGGGCAGGTCCGACACCCTGTCCAGCAGTCGCAGCACGCTCGGCCGGACCAGCATCGGGACGTGGCCGGCCCGCGGCGGGTCGGAGCCAGCCAGCCGGAACAGCGTGTCGCGGTCTTCGCCGTCAAGCCTCAGCGCCCTGGCCAGCGCGCTGAGTACCTGTGTCGATGGTCTGGGGCCGCGTCCCTGCTCGAGCCGGATCACGTAGTCGACGCCGAGGCCGGCGAGTTGCGCGACCTCCTCACGGCGGAGTCCGGGCACCTGCCTGCGCAGACCCGTAGGCAGGCCGACGTCGGCGGGCTTGATACGCGATCGCGCAGTACGCAGCACCGCGGCCAGTTCATCTCGGTCCACGACCATCATTCTGCCGAGGTTGCCGTGGCGAGGACTGGTACTGGCAGTCCCAGGCGACACCGGTCTCTGGCCGCCCCGCGCGCCGGCGCCGAGACTACCGCCATGGCAACGACGACTGCCCTGGTCACCGGGGCGAACAAGGGGTTGGGACGGGAGACCGTGCGCCGGCTCGCGGCCCTCGGGTGGGATGTGTTCCTGGCATCCCGGGATGAGCGACGCGGGAACGCGGCCGTGGAGGATTTGGCCGAGGAGGGGCTGGAGGTGCGGTTCATCGCACTCGACGTGACCTCCGACGAGTCCGTCGCGGCCGCCGCGGACAGCGTGAAGACGCAGGTAGGCCGACTGGATGTGCTGGTGAACAACGCCGGTGTCGGCGGTCCGGTGAACCCGCCGGCCGAGACGCGGGCAGCCGAACTGCGGGACGTGTTCGAGGTGAATGTGTTGGGCCCGATCCGGGTGACGAACGCCTTCCTGCCGCTGCTGCGCGCCGCGGAGTGGCCCAGGATCGTGATGGTCTCCAGCGGTATGGGATCGTTCGCCGTGGCGAACAATCCGCGCTGGTCCGGGATGATGCCCGCGCAGCTTGGTTACCCCGCGTCCAAGGCGGCCCTGAACATGGTCACCAACCAGTACGCTCGCGGGCTGAGGGGTATCCGGGTCAACGCCGTGGACCCGGGCTACACCGCGACCGATCTCACCGGCCACCAGGGTTTGCAGACGGTGAACGAGGGGACCGACGCGATCGTGCGCCTGGCTACCATCGGTCCGGACGGCCCGACCGGCGGCTTCTTCAACCGGGAGGGGACTGTGGCGTGGTGACCGGCATTCTGTCGCTCGGGCTGCACCCGAGTGCCATCGACTACAGTGTGCACCCAGGCCTCGACGAGGCGACGCTGACGGCCCGGATCGCGTCAGGTGAGGCTGCACTGCACGAACTGGGCTTCGATGTTGTGTCGTGTGCGATCCCCGCCGACCCGGACGAGGCGGAGAAACAGGTCCGCGACTGCGTCGCCGCGAATCCGGTACGGGTCGCGATGATTGGCGCGGGACTGCGGATGGCTGCCGAGCACACTGTCCTGTTCGAGCGGCTGGTGAACCTGCTCAACCAGCTCGTCCCCGGCATCATCTTCTGTTTCAACACCTCACCGGAGACCACCATCGACGCGCTGCGGCGGTCGGCGCGCCCGAGCGGCTGAGGATCGAGGCGTCGATCAAACAGTTCTCAGCCAGGTTGGAAGAATGCGAGCAGTTTCTGGGCGGCGTCCGGCGACCTCAGCAATTCATGCATGTCCGCGGACATCCGGGCGGCGGCGCTGGTGCGTTCGAACATCTCGCTTTCGTATTCCTTGACGGCGGCGGGATAGTCGTCCGGGTGCGCGGCCAGCGCTAGACCGAGCACGGCGCCGTCGAGCAGCGCCTGGTTGGCGCCCTGCCCCGTCGGCGGCATCAGGTGCGCGGCATCGCCGAGCAGCGTGACCCCCGGCGTCGACGGCCAGGTCAGGCCGACCGGGAGAATGGTGATCGACCGCGGCACGACCGTATCGTCGCAGGCCGCGATCAGCGCGGTGAACCGTGGGTCCCAGCCGGCAAGCAGGTCGATCAGCCGCGCCCGGGCGGCGGACGGGTCGTCGAACGGGATCCCGCTGGTAGCGAACCAGTCCTCGGCGGTGTTGTAGAAGCTGACGCCGATCCGAACGCGGCCGTCGCCGTTGCGCTGCGCCGCCAGGGATATTCCGTTGCCGAGCACCCAGTACGTGCCGCGCCCGACCATCGCCGCAAGGTCGGGGTGCGTGCGGTCGATGTCGGGAATGCCGATCTCGACGACGTTCTTGCCAATGTGCACCGGGCGGGCGTCGGTGAGCAGCGCGCGGACCCGGGAGGCCGCGCCGTCCGCGCCGACCAGCAGGTCATACGCCGCACTGCTGCCATCGGCGAAGTGCAGCAGGCCGTTGTCGGCGGACGTGAACGCATGCCCCCAGCGCACCGCGTCTTGGGGAAGGGAATTCAGCAGCAGGTTACGCAGATCGGCGCGGTCGACCTCGGGTCGCAGGAGCGGGGCGTCGTCGGGCGTGTCCTCCTGGAGCAGCAGGGTGCCGTCCGGCTCGAGAAGACGCATGTCCTGGCCTTCGCCACGGGCGATCGCGTAGAACTCATCGATCAGACCGGCCTCGCGCAGCGCCCGCTGGCCGGAGTGGATGTCGAGCATGCCGCCCTGGCCGCGTGCGTCGCGCGAGGATTCGCGTTCGTACACGACGGCGTCGATGCCGTTCACGTGCAGCACCCGGGCAAGGGCCAAGCCGCCCAGGCCGGCCCCGACGATGGCAATGGTCATAGTTGGCTCCGATGCGTCGTATTGCTCGATACAGCGTATTGGATATGGCTACCGTAGCACTTGAGCGCGGTATGGTCGGCGCCATGGTGGTGTGGGAGCGGCCGGAGCCGCCGGATCGACCGGTGCCGGCCCCGCTGAGCCGGGAGCGGCTCGTCCGGGCGGCGATCCAGCTGGCCGACGCGGATGGCTTGGACGCCGTGTCGCTACGCAAGGTCGCCGCGGCGCTGGACGTCGGACCGATGCGGCTGTACGGCTACATCGAGACCAAGGAGGAGCTGCTCGACCTGATGGTCGATGCGGTCTACGCGGAGATCCGGCCGGCCGGAGACGGTTGGCGACAGGTGCTGCGCTCTCTTGCCGAAGCCACCCGGCAGGCGGCCCGGCAGCACGAATGGCTCGCCGACCTGCTCGGTGGGCGGCCCCAGCTCGGGCCGAACACGCTGGCCACCGGGGATGCCGTGCTGGCCGCCATGGGCGGCGTCGACCTAGACACCGTCGTGCCGGCGGTCGCCGCGGTCAACGCCTACGTGGTCGGCGCGGTGCGCCGGGAGATCACGGAGCGACGCGCCGAGCGGGCCAGCGGGATTGACATCAAGCAGTTTCAGCGGGTCTACGGGCCGTATCTGGAACGGACCTTCGCAACAGGGCGATTCCCCGCGCTGGCCACGGTCGTACGCGACGGCCCCCATTTAAGCGCCGACGAGAACTTCCGGATCGGCCTCGACTTCCTCCTCGACGGCATCGAAGCCCGCATGTCGAGCTGACGCGGACGAAGGATCAGACGACCGTAGCCATGAACAGCGCAGGGACGATTGGCCTGCAGAGCCCCGTCGGCAGCCGGCCCGCACGACTTATGGGCGCCCGTTCTGGTGCCGCTGGTAGGTGCTCCGGTATACGTTCTCCGAGTTGTGGGCCTGTCCCGGTATCGCAGGCGTCAGTTGCGGCACTGGCGGCAGCGGTGAGGACACGGGTGAGGCTTGAAATGCTTGGATCATGAGTGCGGCGAAACGCCGGGCGGCCGCGATTCGTGCCGCCGGTGTGCTCGCTTGGATGCCGTTGTTGGCCTGAATCATGAGGATCAGGTCGTCCAGGACTACGTCGGGGCGCAGGCGGCCGGTGTCCTTGACCCGGCGGATCAGTTCGGCCGCGGAGGCCAGCGAGGAATTGCGCATCGCGGCGAAGTCGATCGCGCGCGGGAAGGTGGACTTGAAGGCCGCGGTGAAGCCATGGTCGCGTGCTTGCAGCTCACAGAGCTTCTCGACCGCGAGGCAAAAACCGCGCCAGGGATCGGGGTCGTGGAGCCCTTCGTCCATTGCGGACCGCCATGCGAGCACCTGCTCTGTGAACGCCTCGGCGACCAGCATTTCCTTGGTCGGGAAATGGCGGTAGACGGTCGCGGGCCCAACCTCGGCACGTCGGGCGATCTCCCGGATCGGTACGTCCAGGCCATCGGTGATGAACACCGCGCGGGCCGCGTCAAGGATGCGACCGTGGTTGTCCCGGGCGTCGGAACGCCGGTTGTGAGGCAAACGAGCGGTCACCACTCTCACCTTAGTCGAACGGGCGGGAGCGTCCGATACGGTCCGCTGAACAGACAACCCAAGTCCAAGGAAGGTTCGGGCGGAACGTGACTTCGACCAGGTACGAGGGAGACGACTGGGACCTGGCGTCCAGTGTCGGCGCGACCGCGACCATGGCCGCGATGACCCGGGCGATAGCGACCCGCACGGATCGCCCGCTCATCGACGACCCGTTCGCCGCACTGCTCGTCCAGGCGGTCGGCATCGATCTCCTCACCCGGTTGGCGACCGGTGAACTGCCCCCCGACGGCTTGGTCGAACAGGTAGCGATCGACGGAGCCAAGGTGCGTACCAAGTTCTACGACGATTTCTTCCTCAACGCGACGAGCGCGGGGATCACGCAGGTCGTGATCCTGGCTTCGGGGTTGGATTCGCGTGCGTACCGATTGGCTTGGCCAAGCGGGACCGTGGTGTATGAAATCGACCAGCCGCAGGTCATCGAGTTCAAGACTCGTACACTGGCCGGGTTGGGTGCTGCGCCCACCGCCGAGCGGAGAGTCGCCGCGGTCGATCTGCGCGACGATTGGCCCGCCGCACTGCGTACCGCCGGGTTCGACCCGGCGCTGCCGAGCGCGTGGAGCGCCGAGGGCCTGCTGGGTTACCTGCCCCCCGAGGCGCAAGACCGGTTGCTGGACACCATCACCGAACTCAGCGCGCCGGGAAGCCGGGTGGCCACCGAGAGCAGGCCCAACCCGCGACCGGGCGAAGAGGAGAAGACCAAGAAAGGCCTGGACGGCATCTCCGAACGCTGGCGTGCGCATGGTTTCGATACCGACATGACGAGGCTGCGATATTTCGGTGAGCGCAACGAAGCTGCTCCCTACCTGGCCGACCACGGCTGGGCGCTGAACGCAATCAGCACCCGGGATCTGATCGTCGCCAACGACCTATCACCCCTCAAGGACGACGACTTGCGCATGAGCGACCTGCTCTACGTCAGCGGCACCCTCGACAAGACGACGAATTAGCAGCTACTCCGGCATGACGACCGACGACGCAGGCGGGATCATCGAAGAAGTCGGTCCGACCCCAATCCCGTACTGTCTCGTCATCGGTGGCTGCGGGCTGCGGGGCCGGTCTCGGCACGCTATCGGCAGAGGGCCTCGTCAACGGGCGGGCGTACTTCATGAGGCGCCGCACCGACGTGTGCCCGGGCAACCTCATCAGCACGGGGCTGACGCCGTCCTTGACGGCGTGAGCGACCGCGCTGTGAGGACGCGGCCTCGGACGACGCGGCCTCGGACGACGCGGCCCCGGAGGATGTCGTCGCGCTGGTTCCCCGGACGTCTATCCCGACGCCGCGCCGTCCTTGTGGTTAGCGTCGCGCTGGCGGTCGGGTTCATTGCCGCATGAGTCCGATCGGGAGCCGGCCCCGTCCTGCACCGGACCAAAGTACTTGCGCAGTGCAAAGAGTCGTGTAATCTTTGCGCCGTGCAAGTAAATCGCGAAGATGTCGGCGCGCTCGCTGTCGCGGTCATGGAGTTGACCGACCGGATGAATCGCGCCCGAACCAACGCGATCGACAGGACTGCGCTAGGCGTTCTTCGGGTTGCCGCCACCGCCGGCAAGGGCATGCGGCCTACTGAGATCGCGGACGAGCTCAGCGTTCACCCGTCGTCGGTGACGAGACATGTGCAAGCTCTGGCACAGACAGGCAAGGTCGCCATAAAGCCGGATCCTGCCGACGGGCGGGCCAGCCTCATCGAGGTCACCCCGGCCGGTCTCGCCGAACTGTGGCAGCTCTACGAGCAGGGCGTAGACGCCTTCGCCGATTCGATCCCGGACTGGACAACAGACGAAGTCCGCGCTCTCGCGGCAGGGTTGAGTCGGCTGGTGGCGGCGCTCGATGCGCGGGCGACACCGCAGACTCAAACCGAAGGGAAGCCGCACCAGTGACCGAGAACGATGTGGTCTCCACCCCAGCCCCCTCGGGCCTGGGAGGCGCCCTCAAGTCCGTGGGACCCGTCCTCATCCGCGACGTCATCCTGCCGTACGCCGTGTACTACGTCGTACACCACCAAGGCGTCTCCAACGTCTCGGCTCTCGCAGCAGGTGGCGCTGTCAACGCGGTATTCGTTATCGCCGGGCTGATCCGCAGGCGCCGCGTCGAGACGCTTGGCCTCGTCGTCCTGATCACGTTCGTCCTCGGTATCGCGGCGTCGTACCTGACCGGCAACGCCCGTTTCGCACTGGCCAAAGACTCCGTCATCACCGGCGGAGTCGGCATCGCATTCCTCGCATCCCTGCTGGCCGCCCGCCCGGTCATGTATCTGATGATCCGCCAGATGCTCAGCGGAGGCGACCCCGCGAAGGCGGCTGCAATGGACGCGCGTTGGGACGATTCCGCTAAGTTTCGTTCCCGGCAGCGTCTGATGACGGCTGTGTGGGGCGCCGGGCTGCTGGGCGAAGCAATTGTGCGTCTCGTTGTGATCAGCATCGTCCCGGTCAGCACGGGCGCGGCGGCATCCACAGTGATCCTGATCGCAACGTTCGCGTTGCTCATCGGATGGACTCGCCTCTACCTGCCGCGCCGCGCGGCTCGCGAAGGCTGAGCTGACCCGGTCGATGCGAAACCGCACCGACCGGGCTGCAGGAACCGGCCTCGGCGGGAAGGAATCGGGACTACCCGAGCGCCGAACGCTGCCTGGGCGGTTGCCGACTTCGTTGTCCGGGGCTCGGCCGAGTGGCCTGCGGCCGCCGGTCCGAGGCCTTCCGCCAAACTTTGGCTGCCCGCGCGCAGACGTTATCAGCCTCCGAGGCTGGAGAGGCTGGCAAGTGGGTTGTGATTCGAGCCTGTGCAACCGCGGAACTGTCATGGCCTCGGTGCAGGTCGAGGCCATGACGCCGCTGAGGGTTCAGGCCGTGTCGACGCGGGTGCGCAGGCCCCAGGTGATCCGGCCGGCGGAGGGCGGTACCACTGTGGTCGCGGCGGCGGCGAACACCGCCGCGAGGAGGAAGCCGCTGCCGTAGCCGGTCGCTGAGATGAGCAGGCCGACAAGCGGTGGAGTGGCTGCCGCGACGATGTTCTGTGCGGTGTTCTGGGCACCGAGTGCGCGGCCGGACCAGTCTCGACCGGCGAGTTCGGCGACAGCGGTGAAGGCCAGACCGTTGCCGCCGACCGTGATGGCGGCTGCCGCGACCAGGAACAGGGGCGCGGTCTGGGCGGAGGCCGCCACCGTGGCCGCTAACAGCCCGACCGTGACGGCGTTGACCACGGTGAGGGTACGCATCGGGCCGAGCCGGTCGGCGACTCGATCGGACCATCTGCCAGCCAGCAGGCGGGCTGTCGCACCCACGACCTGGGCGCCGGCCAGCAGTTGCCCGGCGTGCCCCGACGGCCAATGCCGGACGCTGACCAGGTACACGAACGCGAACGCGGAGACGGTGAACTGCGGCACGATCAGCAGGGCGCTGGCGCCGTGCACTCGCCAGAGATCAGGACGGCGGTACGGCGAGGCGGCGCGTGCGCGGGTCGCGCCGGCCGGTCGCGGTGGGTCCTGTATGGCGAGCGCCACGGCCACGCCGACGACAATGCAGATCACGGCCGGCACCCACAACGCTCCTCGATACCCCCAGGACTGCGCGGCTGCCGGCAGTACCAGGGCGGCGGCGCCGACGCCAACGGGCTGCGCCGTCTGCCGTACCCCCATCGCTAGTCCCCGTTCGTGGGCGGCGAACCAGCCCATGAGCGCCCGCCCGCTGGCCGCGTTGACCGAGGCGCCCGCCGCCCCCGCCAACACCAGCGACAGTCCCAACAGGACGGTGCTGTGCGAGAGACCCGCCACGCCCAGGATCGCGCCGGCGCCGAGTAGTCCGGCGGTCATCGCGAGGCGTTCACCGTACCGGTCGGCGACCGCACCCCAGGCGATCAGCGTCAGTACCAGGCCGATGCTGGGACAGGCGACCAGCAGCCCCACGCCGGACAGCGACCCGCCCACCGCGCTGCGAAGCTCGGGCACCAGGTACGGCACGCCGAACTGGAACATGCTGGTGGCGGCCTGGGCCAGCACGCCGGCGCACAGCACCACCCACCGGCGCGTCGAGGCGACCGGATCTACTGCGCTCACAGTGCCCGCCGTGCTCATCCGGCCTGCGCCATCGAGTATGCGGCCGACGCCGTGGTTACCTCGGCAATTGAGGCCATGATCGACACGGCGGCCTCGTGCAGTTCGGCTGTCGACGAGCCGCAGCAGTCGGCCAGCACCCGAACGGTGAAGTCCCGGTCATGGGCATCTCGAGCCGCAGCGAGTACGACATGGTCAGTGGAGACCCCGGCCAGCAGGACCTCCTCCACGCCCGCGGTCCGCAGCAGTTGCTCCAGTTCGGTGCCGTGGAACGGGCTCACCCGCGATTTCACGATCACCGGCTCCTCGGGTCGCACCTCCAAGGCGGAATGGATGCGGGTGCCCCAGCCGCCTCTGGCCAGCCCACCTGTGGCCGGTAGGCCGGCGAACAGCGGCGAGCCGGCCGGCCAGTCCAGGTACCCCGGACGGAACCCGACCGCCACCCACACCACCAGGTCGCCGGCCTGTCGGGCGGCGGCCACCGCGGCGGCCGTGTGGGGCAGGACGTCCCGCCGGGCCACCTGTTCGGGAAACCCCGCCGGCGCGAACGCTCCCTCCGTTGCGACGACATCGTTGATCATGTCCAGTACCAAGAGTGCGCGGCACACAGCATCTCCTCAGCTAGCTAATCAGTATTCGATAGCTGATAGATGACAGCACACGAGTACGTGTTCGCGCCAGTTTTCATCTCATAGACTGGAAGGGTGCACTACTCGCAGCGGCTACTCGCGTACATCAAGCGCGCCGAGCAGGCGTCGCAGGCGGCCAAGGAGGTCGCGCTGCGCGACACGGGCATCACGCCGGCCCAGCAGACGATCCTGGCCGTCCTCATCGAGGCGCCCGGTATCACCGGCGCGGAACTGGCTCGGCGCTGCGCCATCACGCCGCAGACAATCACCGCCAGCATCGCCCGGCTGGAGGCCGCCGGCCTCGTCGAGCGCCGGTCACACTCCGTTCACCGCACACTGATCGAAATCCATCCGACCCGTCGCGGCACGGAGATTTTTGCCCGAGCCGACCAGCAGGTGGCCGACCTTGACGCCGTACTCTCCGACGGCCTGTCCAAGACGGAGTTGGCCACGCTGAGCAGCCTGCTCACCCGGGTCACCGATGCGTCGCAGGACTACCTGACCCGAACAGCGACCAAGCAACAGGATTCGTGACCGCTACCAGACCCCAAACCGTGGCATTTGGCAGCCTCGACTTCGTCCGGGCCGGGCGGTTCCCGACATTCGAAGCCCGCCAGTTAATGCTTGCGGGCGCCGTGGCCACGGCCACGAGCTGACCGGGCTCCAGCTCGCAGACATTTAACGATGAATCGGGCGTCGGCCTGGACGACCTCATGGGGCCGACGTCCGATGGAAGCCTCAGCTGATCTGAAAGACCGCCGTGACGACGAGCAGTCGATTGACCACATGCCGATATTGTAGATCTGTGAGGTGCCCCCGGTAGGATTCGAACCTACGCCCCCGCCTCCGGAGGGCGGTGCTCTATCCCCTGAGCTACGGGGGCTCAGCGACCTAAGAACTGTAGCAGGCTTCCGGCCGGTGCCGCGCAATGGGTCACACCCAGCGCGGCACCGGCCAAGCCTACGAGCTCAGCGGCTCTGCGCCCAGCTGCGTGAGCAGAGTCTGCATCTGGTCCACCTCGGCCTGCTGGTTGGTCTTCATCGTCTGAGCCAGATCCCGGACCTGCTGGTTGTGGCTCAGTTGCAGCAGAGCGTCAATCATGTGAATGCCGCCCAGGTGGTGTCGCAGCATCAGCTGGCAGAACAGGATGTCCACCTGCTTGCCCGTGGCCGAGCTGAGCTGTTGGAGCTGCGCGTCGGTTGCCATGCCCGGCATCAATCCGTCCGGGGTCAGCTCCTGCGTGCCGCCGGGCATCCAGGCCATTTTCGGCTGCGAGCCTGTTGGCTCCAGATTCCAGTCCCTCAGCCAGGTCTGCATCACGCCGATCTGGTTCTGCTGGCTCAGCGCGATGTCGTAGGCCATCTGGCGCACCTCCGGCATTGTCGCCTTCGGGTACGCGGTCATGGCCATCGAGACCGCCTGGGCGTGGTGCGTCGACATGTCTCGGGCGAAGCCCGCCTCCGGCGAGTTGTCGCCCGGCGTACGCAGCGACGGCGCCAGCCAGCCCGCACCGAACCCGATCACGAGGGCGAGCACCGCCACCACCGTGCCGATCGTCAGCGCGCGCCGGCGGGGTGTTGCGAACAGGCCGAACATCGGGTCAGGAACCCGCGACGGACGGCATGCCCGCGGGTGCTGGTGCCCCGCTCTGTCCGAGGTTTGCCGGGTCGGGACCGGTCTTGGTCACGTAGCTGCCCGAGTCCTGGCCGCAGGTGACCCCTGGCTCCATGGTGGCGTTGACCCGCAGGTCCTTGATGAACTGGTCGATCCGCGGGTCGTTGGCGTGGTCCAACTTCAGCTGGAAGCCCCATGCCTGCAGGGAGATCGGCTTGTCCAGCCCGGGGTAGGGGCTCATCAGCATGAAGTCGTTGCCGCGCACCTTGCTGGCCAGCTGGTCGACTTCGTCCTTGGGCAGGCTGGGGTTGTACGTGACCCACACGGCGCCGTGTTCGAGCGCGTGGACGGCGTTCTCGTTCGGGATCTGGTCGGGGTAGACGTCGCCCTGGCACCGTTCCCAGTTGTAGTTGTGCGTGCCGCCGACCGGTGGGCTCTGCGGATAGTTGATCTTGCCGTAGGCGTGCTGGGCGGGCTTGAGTAGGTCCGTCTCCGTCTTGCGGTAGTCCACGATCCCCTGGATCGCGTCCGCCTTCGACTGCCAGCCGCGGCCGTTCTGGTGCACCTCGTACACCGCGAAGACCACAATGGCGGCGGCCACCAGGCTGACGGAGCTGATCAGGGCGACCGGGCCCCAGTGGCGACCCTGGTTGATCTTGACGGGGGTGATCGGGGGCCGTCCGCCGCCCCCGCCCCGGCCCGCCGTTGGTGGGCGGTTGCCGCCGCCGGACCGGCCGCCCGTTGCGCGCCCGCCGGCCGACCGCTCGGCGGCCGTGGTGCGCGCCCGCGGCGAAGATCCGCTGGTCGCACCGGACCTCGCGGCCTTCGCGGGCCGGGCCGGCTTGTCGGTCGGAGTGCGGGCGTCCGCCGCGTCGGCCTTCGGCTTGTCGCCGGAGGCGTCGGGGGCTGGCTTGCCCCCGGCTGCGGGCTTGGACGACGGCCGGCGGTTGCCACCCGCCTGTGGAGTGCTGATGCTCATCGGGCCTCACCGAGGTCGAAACAGGTCAGGGGAGTGGTCCCACTTTGGGTTGCGTCCCGCATTGTGACCGGCACGTCGGGTCGCCGCCAAGTCCAGCAGTCTACCCCGGCTAGCATTGATCGGGTGACTCCCGAGCAGCTCTCCGAAGTCGTTATCGCCGCCGCGAGGGCGGCGGTAACGGACCGTGGCCTGGACCCGGCCCCTCTGCCTCCCACGGCCACCGTGGAGCGGCCCCGCAACCCCGAGCATGGCGACTACGCGACCAACCTCGCCCTGCAGGTGGGCAAGAAGGTGGGGCTGCCGCCGCGCGAGCTGGCTCAGGCGATTGCCGACAATCTGGCACAAATTACCGGGATCGCTGGCGCCGAGATCGCTGGGCCGGGCTTCCTCAACATCCGGCTCGACCCGGCCGCCACGGGCGCGCTGGCTCGCCTGGTGGTCGAGGCCGGGGCGGAGTACGGGCGCGGCACGCTGCTGCGCGGGAACAAGATCAACCTCGAGTTCGTCTCGGTCAACCCGACCGGGCCGATCCACATCGGCGGGGTGCGCTGGGCCGCGGTCGGCGACGCGCTGGCCCGGCTGCTGAAGGCGGTCGGTGCCGAGGTCGGCACGGAGTACTACTTCAACGACGCCGGCTCGCAGATCGACCGGTTCGCCCTCTCGCTGTACGCGACGGCCAAGGGCCTGCCGGTACCGGAGGACGGCTACCACGGTGAGTACATCGGCGAGATCGCCCAGGAGGTGCTGCGCAAGCAGCCCGACGCGCTGGGGCTGGCCGAGGACCAGGCGGTGGAGGTCTTCCGGGTCGAGGGCGTGGCGCTCATGTTCGCCGAGGTCAAGTCGAAGCTGACCGAGTTCGGCGTGCACTTCGACCGGTACTTCAACGAGAAGGAGCTGCACGACCGCGGTGAGCTGGCCTCGGCGCTGGAGCGGCTGCGCGCCCAGGGCCGGGTGTACGAGGCCGACGGCGCGACCTGGATCCGCACCACCGACTTCGGTGACGACAAGGACCGGGTCTACGTGCGCAGCAACGGCGCCTACACCTACTACGCGGCGGACTGCGCCTACTACCTGGACAAGCGCCAGCGCGGCTTCGACCGGGTCGTGATCATGCTGGGCGCCGACCACCACGGCTACATCGGCCGGCTGCGCGCCATGTGTGCCTGCTTCGGCGACGACCCGGACCGCAACCTGGAGGTCCTCATCGGCCAGCTGGTCAACCTGGTCAAGGACGGCCAGCCGGTGCGGATGTCCAAGCGGGCAGGCACCGTGGTGTCGCTGGACGACCTGGTGGACGCGATCGGCGTGGACGCGGCCCGCTACGCCCTGGCCCGGTACTCGGTCGACTCGACCATCGACGTCGACCTGGACCTGTGGACCCGGCGCACGAACGACAACCCGATCTACTACGTCCAGTACGTGGCGGCCCGCACCGCGGGCGTTTCCCGGATGGCCACCGACATCGGGCTGAGCCGCGGCGAGGACTTCGACCCGGCCCTGCTCTCGCACGAGAAGGAGCTGGATCTGCTCAAGTCGCTCGGCGACTTCCCCGGCATCGTGGCCACCGCGGCCGAGCTGCGTGAACCGCACCGGGTGACCCGGTACCTGGAGGAGTTGGCCGGCTCCTACCACCGGTTCTACGACAATTGCCGGATCTTGCCGCGCGGCGACGAACCGGTGACCGACCAGATGCGGGCCCGGCTCTGGCTCAACGACGCCGCGCGCACAGTCATCGCCAACGGTCTTGGTCTACTCGGCGTTTCGGCGCCGGAACGGATGTAGTGAAATGCGAGCTCATGAGGCCGGGGCCCTGCACGCCGAGGTCGGCCGTCGCGGGCCGGCCTGGTTGCGCAGCCCGGACGACGTCAACGAACTGCTGCCGCAGCTGTGGCCGCGGACCGCGCACCGGGACGCCGACGGCGTACTGACCGTCGGCGGCATCCCGGTGACGGAGTTGGCGGCCGATTTCGGCACGCCGGTGTTCCTGCTGGACGAGGCGGATTTCCGCGCCCGTTGCCGGGATTTCCTGGAGAGTTTCGGCGACGCGGACGTCTATTACGCCGGGAAAGCCTTTTTGTGCAAGGCGGTCGTGCGGATCCTCAAGGAGGAGGGCCTGCTGCTGGACGTGTGTTCCGGCGGCGAGCTGGCCGTCGCGCTGGCGGCCGGCATGCCCGGCGAGCGGATCGCCCTGCACGGCAACAACAAGTCCACGGCGGAGCTGACCCGCGCGGTGAACGCGGGGGTCGGGCGGATCGTGCTCGACTCGTTCCAGGAGATCGACCGGTTGACGGCCATCGCCCGGGAGCGTGGGGTGCGCCCGGCGGTGATGATCCGCGTCACGGTCGGCGTGGAGGCGCACACCCACGAGTACATCGCCACGGCGCACGAGGACCAGAAGTTCGGGTTCTCGCTGGGTGGCGGGGCGGCCCGGGAGGCGATCGACCGGATCCTCGCCGAGGACGTGCTCGATCTGCGCGGGCTGCACTCGCACATCGGTTCGCAGATTTTCGAGACGGACGCCTTCGAGCTGGCCGCGCACCGGGTGCTCGGACTGCAGGCGGAAATCCGTGACCGGTACCACGTCGAGATGCCCGAGCTGGACCTGGGCGGCGGCTTCGGCATCGCGTACACGACCCAGGACCATCCGCGCCCGGCCGCCGAGCTGGCCGACGCGCTGCGCCGGATCGTGAAGGTCGACTGCGACTCGTACGGGCTGGCCGTGCCGCGGCTGTCCGTCGAGCCGGGCCGGGCCATCGTCGGACCGGCCATGTTCACGCTGTACCAGGTCGGCACGGTCAAGGACGTGGACGGGATCCGCACGTACGTGAGCGTCGACGGCGGGATGAGCGACAACATCCGTACGGCGCTGTACGACGCGTCCTACTCGGCCACGCTGGCCGGCCGGATCAGCCCGGCCGCGCCGATTCTCGCCCGGGTGGTGGGAAAGCATTGCGAGTCAGGGGACATCATCGTAAAAGATGAATTCCTGCCCGCCGACGTGCAGCCCGGAGATCTTCTCGCGGTGCCCGGCACCGGCGCGTACTGCCGCAGCCTGGCGAGTAACTACAACCACATACCGCGGCCGCCGGTCGTGGCGGTGTGCGACGGGGAAGCCCGCGTGATCGTCCGGCGTGAGACCGAGGACGACCTACTGGCATTGGACGTGGGGTAATGGACAGCGACAAGCGCGGGCGGGGTCTCGCATGGTGAGGATCGCGTTGCTCGGCTGCGGCACGGTCGGCAGCGAGGTGGTTCGGCTGCTGCATGAGCAGGCCGACGACCTGACCGCACGGGTGGGCGCCCCGCTGGAGTTGGCCGGCATAGCGGTACGCCGGCTGGGGCGCGACCGCGGCCCGCTGCCGGTACCGGCCGACCTGTTCACCACCGACGCGCTGGGGCTGGTCAAGCGCGACGACGTCGACGTGGTGATCGAGGTCATCGGCGGCATCGAGCCGGTGCGTGGCTGGCTGGTCGAGGCGCTGCGCAGCGGCAAGAGCGTGGTGACCGCGAACAAGGCCCTGCTCGCCGAGGACGGCGGCACGCTGCACGACGCGGCCGCCGAGGGCGGGGCCGACCTCTACTTCGAGGCGGCGGTGGCCGGCGCCATCCCGTTGCTGCGTCCGCTGCGCGAGTCGCTGCACGGCGACCGCATCACCCGGGTGACCGGGATCGTCAACGGCACCACCAACTTCATATTGTCCTCAATGGACTCCTCAGGCGCCGGCTTCGCCGAGGCACTGGAGGAGGCGACCGCCCTCGGGTACGCGGAGGCCGACCCGACCGCCGACGTCGAGGGCTTCGACGCCGCGGCCAAGGCGGCGATCCTGGCGTCCCTGGCGTTCCACACCCGGGTACGCGCCGAGGACGTGTACCGCGAGGGCATCACCGAGGTGACCGCCGCCGATGTGGCCAGCGCCAAGGCGATGGGCGCCACGATCAAGCTGCTCTGCCTGGCCGAGCGCCAGGGCGACGCGGTCAGCGTGCGGGTGCACCCGGCGATGATTCCGCGCAGCCACCCGCTGGCCGGCGTCGGCGACGCCTTCAACGCGGTGTTCGTGGAGGCCAACGCGGCCGGGCAGCTGATGTTCTACGGCCGGGGGGCGGGCGGCGCGCCGACCGCGAGCGCGGTGCTCGGCGACCTGGTGGCGGTGGCCCGCAACCGCCTGACCGGCAGCCGGGCCGCGCCCGAGTCGGTCTACGCCGACCTGCGCATCCGCCCGATGGGCGAGGCGCGCACCCGGTACCACGTGAGCCTGGACGTGGCCGACCGGGCCGGCGTGCTGGCCGCCGTGGCGGGCGTGTTCGCGCGGCACGACGTGTCGATCGCGACGGTCCGGCAGTCCGGCCGGGGCGCCGGGGCGACGCTGGTGATCGTCACTCACGTGGCCCCGGACGCGGCCCTCGCGGCCACCGTGGAAGAACTTCGCGCGCTGGACATCGTCCGTTCGATCGTCAGCGTGCTGCGGGTTGAGGGAGACTCCTGACGGCCGACCGCCATCGGCGGACCGTCATCGGTAGTGGAGGGAAGAGACGATGTGGCGTGGCCTGATCGAGGCGTACCGGGATCGGCTGCCGGTCACCGGCGCTACACCCGTGATCACCCTGCACGAGGGCAACACCCCGCTGGTACCGGCGCCGGCGCTGTCGGCCAGGACCGGCTGTGAGGTGTACCTGAAGGTGGAGGGTGCCAACCCCACCGGTTCGTTCAAGGACCGGGGCATGACGGTGGCGGTGTCGCGGGCGGTCGAGAGCGGCAGCAAGGCGATCATCTGCGCGTCCACCGGGAACACCTCCGCCTCGGCCGCCGCGTACGCGGCCAGGGCCGGGCTCACCTGCGCCGTGCTGGTACCGCAGGGCAAGATCGCGCTGGGCAAGCTGGCCCAGGCGCTGGTACACGGCGCGCGGCTGCTCCAGGTGAGTGGCAACTTCGACGACTGCCTGAACCTCGCCTCCAAGCTCGCCCAGGACTACCCGGTGTCCCTGGTCAACTCCGTGAACCCGGACCGGCTGCACGGCCAGAAGACGGCGGCCTTCGAGATCGTCGAGGCGCTCGGCGACGCCCCCGACATTCACTGTCTGCCGGTCGGCAACGCCGGCAACATCTCGGCCTACTGGATGGGGTACGAGGAGGACTTCGAGGTCGGAAACGCCACCCGTACCCCGAAGATGTACGGCTTCCAGGCCAGCGGTGCGGCGCCGATCGTGACCGGCCAGGTGGTGGCCGAGCCCTCGACCATCGCGACCGCCATCCGGATCGGCAACCCGGCCTCCTGGACCAAGGCGCTGGACGCCCGGGACGCCTCGGGCGGCCTGATCGACGCCGTTACCGACCGGGCCATCCTGTCCGCGTACCGGCTGCTGGCCCGCCAGGTGGGCGTGTTCGTGGAACTGGGCAGCGCGGCGAGCGTGGCCGGTCTGCTGCAGGCGGCCGAGGGCGGCAAGGTGCCCGCGGGCAGCACGGTGGTCTGCACGGTCACCGGGCACGGCCTCAAGGACCCGGAGTGGGCGATCTCGACCGCGCCGGCCCCGGTCACCATTGGCGTCGACGCGCTGGCCGCTGCCCGCACCCTCGATCTGGTCTGATCCCCGGCAAGCCTCCTTCAGCCGGCAAGACCGCCCTTACGTGGGCGGGCTTGCCGGCTGTTGAGCGTCAGGGCTATCTTCGTGATATCACCCTGATATTGGAGGAGTCATGGAGCGGAGTGCGTTTCGGCTGCCTGGATGGCCGATGCTGCTCGTGCCCATCGCCGTCATCGTGGCGACCGTGGTGGGCGCCATCTCGGACCAGTCGGTGGCCGGCGGCATCATCGCCGCTGGCATCGTGGTGTTCGTGATCCTGTGGTCGGGCTTCCTGGTCGTGACGCCGAACCAGGCGCGCGTGGTCCTGTTCTTCGGCCGGTACATCGGCACCATCAACAGCGCCGGGTTGCACTGGACGGTCCCGCTGTCCAACAAGCGCCGGTTGTCGCTGCGGGTGCGCAACTTCGAATCGGCCCGGCTCAAGGTGTCCGACGCGGACGGTAACCCGGTGGAGATCGCCGCGGTGGTGGTCTGGCGGGTGGTGGACACCGCCAAGGCCGTGTTCTCCGTGGACGACCACATGGCGTACGTGGCGGTGCAGAGCGAGACGGCGGTGCGGCACCTGGCCACCTCGCACCCGTACGACACCACGGAGGACGGCCGCACCAGCCTGCGGGACTCGGCGCGGGTCAACGACGAGCTGACCGCCGAGCTGCGCGAGCGGGTGGCGCTGGCCGGCGTGGAGGTGCTCGAATCGAGGATCACTCATCTCGCCTACGCGCCGGAGATCGCCCAGGCGATGCTGGCGCGCCAGCAGGCCAGCGCGATCGTGGCGGCACGATACAAGATTGTCGAGGGTGCGGTGGGCATGGTGGACAGCGCGCTGCACCGGCTGCGCGACGAGGGCCTGGTGGAGCTGGACGAGGAGCGCAAGGCACAGATGGTCGCCAATTTGATGGTGGTGCTCTGCGGGGACCGGGCGGTCCAGCCCATCGTCAACGTCGGAACCCTCTACGGCTGAGTCGCCCATGGTTGAACGCAAGAAGCTGTTGCTGCGCCTGGATCCCGCCGTGTACGACGCGGTCGCCAAGTGGGCCGCCGACGATCTGCGCAGCGTCAACGCCCAGATCGAGTACGCGCTGCGGCTGGCGCTGCGCGATGCCGGCCGCCCACCTCGGGCCCAGCGGGCGGCGCCCCCGACCGAAAGCGATACCGAGCAAGATCCAGAATGAGTCCGGACGGGCCACGGGGAGGCGCCGCCGGGAGCGTTCCAATGATCGGGATCTACGATAAGCCGATGGTGCGCTTCCTGGCGGCGCCGGTCCGGGTCCGGGTACCGGCGACCAGCGCCAATCTCGGCCCGGGCTTCGACGCCCTCGGGCTGGCGCTCGGCCTGCACGACGAGGTCAGCGCCAGGATCTCGGGCGTCGGCATCCGGGTGACCGTCTCCGGTGAGGGCGAAGGTGAGCTGCCCACCGATCATGACCACCTGATCGTCCGGTGCATGCTGGCCACCTTCGACCGGCTCGGCGACCGGCCCGATGGGCTGGAGTTGGCCTGCCACAACAACATTCCGCAGGCGCGTGGGCTGGGTTCCTCCTCGGCCGCGATCGTGGCCGGCATCCTGGCCGCCCGCGCCCTGGTACCGGACGGTGCCCGGCGGATGCCCGATTCCGAGGTGCTGGAGCTGGCCAGCGAGATCGAGGGGCACCCGGACAACGTCGCGCCCTGCCTGCTCGGCGGCCTCACCATCGCCTGGATCGAGGACGGCCGGGCCCGGGCGGCGCGGCTGGAGCCCGATGCCGGCATACGCCCCACCGTCGTCATCCCGACCGATCAGGGCCTGACCGCGCACGCGCGTGCCGCGCTGCCCGCCGAGGTGCCGCACCGGGACGCCGCGCTCAACGCGGGCCGCTCCGCCCTGTTGATACACGCCCTCACCGGGGCCCCCGAGCTGCTCATGCCGGCCACCGAGGACCGGCTGCACCAGGGGTACCGGGCGCCCGCCATGCCCGAAACCGCCGAGCTGGTACGGCGATTCCGCGAGGCGGGAATGCCAGCGGTGGTCTCCGGCGCTGGGCCTTCCGTACTGGTCTTCGGTACTGCGGAAGAGATCACCAAGAGTGAGATCCCGGTCACATCCGGGTGGCGGGTAATGCCGCTGGACGTGGATGCGCGCGGGGCCGTGGTAGGGGTAGACTTACAACACGCCGAGCGGGACCCTGTTGCCGCAGGTCGGGCGAGTTGATTAGGCTTTAGACTTACAACAGCCGCGAGGCGCGCGATCAGTGCGGGGCGGCGCACCCCCGAACCTTCCGTGGCACATCTGGCCAAGACGGCTTGTCGTACCGCTCTTGCGGATCGATGAGGGCGACTGGTCTGACCCACGAATGTCGGGTGCACCGGTCTTCCGTCGTGGCGCTGTTGACAGATCATCCCCGCGCCGTACTACGGCGAGGTGGGTGTAACCGAGGCTCGCCCGGCCACCATCGACAACCCGGGTGGCTCCGGCCCATCGAAGGAAGGAATCCATTGAGCGACACCACCGACGTGACGTCGGATGTCTCCAGCGTCCAGGCGCCGGAGGAGACGGCGGGCCCCGCCCGGCGTCGGCGTCCTGGCAGCGGCCTCGCGGCAATGCTGCTCCCTGAGCTGCAGAGCATGGCCTCGTCGCTCGGAATCTCCGGTACGGCCCGCATGCGCAAGGGCGAGCTGATCGCGGTGATCCAGGAGCGCCAGGCCGGCGACAACCGGGTTCCCGGGCCGCGAGCCAACGAGGCTCCACGTGAGGTACCGGCCCGGGTGGAGACACCCCGCAGCGAGGTACGTGCTGAGGTCCGCGACAGCGACCGGCGTGAGGAGGCAGCCGCCGCACCGACGGTGACCCGCTCCTCCCGTCGGGCCAGCCGTCCCGCGGGACCGCCGGAGCCGCGCGCCGAGGAGCGCGCCGAGGCCGGCCAGGTGACGGTGGCCGAGCGGCCGGCGCGGACGGACAGCGCCCGGACCGACGGGGATCGTGTCGAGGGCGCCCGCGAGAGCCGCGGCGACGGCGAGCGGCCCGAGCGCGGTGAGCGCGACAACCGCCGCGAGAGCCGGGCCGAGCGGACCGAGCGGGCCGAGCGCAATGACCGCGTCGAGCGCACCGACCGTGGCGAGCGTGGCGACCGCAACGAGCGCGCCGAGAGCGACGACGACGGTGAGGGCGGCGGCCGGCGTGGCCGGCGCAGCCGGTTCCGGGACCGCCGGCGCGGCCGCGGTGAGGGCGGCGAGCGCCCCGAGCGCGGCACGGGCGAGCCGCAGGTGACCGAGGACGACGTCCTCGTACCCGTCGCCGGAATCGTTGACGTGCTGGACAACTACGCGTTCGTGCGGACCTCCGGCTACCTGGCCGGCCCCAACGACGTGTACGTCTCGATGGCCCAGATCAAGCGCTACGGGCTGCGCCGCGGTGACGCGGTCACCGGTGCCGTGCGGGCCACCCGCGAGACGGAGCAGCCGACCTCGCAGCGGCGCGACAAGTACAACCCCCTGGTCCGGCTGGACACCATCAACGGCATGGACCCGGAGGAGGCCCGCCGCCGGCCGGAGTTCTACAAGCTGACTCCGCTGTACCCGCAGGAGCGGCTGCGGTTGGAGACCGAGCCGCAGGTGCTCACCACCCGGGTCATCGACCTGGTGATGCCGATCGGCAAGGGGCAGCGGGCGCTGATCGTGTCGCCGCCGAAGGCCGGCAAGACGATGGTGCTCCAATCGATCGCGAACGCGATCACGCGCAACAACCCGGAGTGCCACCTGATGGTCGTGCTGGTGGACGAGCGGCCCGAAGAGGTCACCGACATGCAGCGCTCGGTGAAGGGTGAGGTGATCGCCTCGACCTTCGACCGGCCGCCGTCGGACCACACCACGGTCTCCGAGCTGTCCATCGAGCGGGCCAAGCGCCTGGTCGAACTGGGCCACGACGTGGTCGTACTGCTGGACTCGATCACCCGGCTGGGTCGGGCGTACAACAACGCCTCGCCGGCCAGCGGTCGCATCCTGTCCGGTGGTATCGACTCCACCGCCCTGTACCCGCCGAAGCGGTTCCTGGGCGCGGCCCGCAACATCGAGAACGGCGGCTCGCTGACCATCATCGCCACCGCTCTGGTGGAGACGGGCTCCACCGGTGACACGGTCATCTTCGAGGAGTTCAAGGGCACCGGCAACGCCGAGCTCAAGCTGGACCGGAAGATCGCCGACAAGCGGGTCTTCCCAGCCATCGACATCGACCCGTCCGGCACCCGCAAGGAGGAGATCCTCCTCGCGCCGGAGGAGTTGGCGATCGTGCTGAAGCTGCGCAAGGTGCTGCACGCGCTGGACTCCCAGCAGGCCATCGATCTGCTGCTGACCCAGCTCAAGAAGAGCCGCACCAACATCGAGTTCCTGATGCAGATCGCCCAGTCCACCCCGGGCGAGTAAGTAGCACCCGAATGCGGAACGAGCCCCGGCCGGATCGGCCGGGGCTCAACCGTCTGGGCCGCCGTTTGAGTAACCGCCGCGGGTTAGGGCACCAGGTCGGACCCCCGCACCCGGGCCCACATCAGGCCGGGTGTGGCGACCACATCGCCCTCCTCGAACAGCCCACTGCCCAGGTACGGAGAATTCGGGGGGTGTCGGCCCGGCGGCCCGTGCCGGAATAGGTAGCCCGGTTCCGGGTGTTACACCGTCGCCATGGCACACTAGTGGCCGATTGAGGTTCCGGTTCACGTCTCCACCTGCCCAGGGGGGCGACCCGGCGACCAGGACGAAAGGACACAGACGGCATGAAGCCCGACATTCACCCGCAGTACGGGACCACCACGGTAACCTGTTCCTGCGGTCACACGTTCACCACCCGCAGCACCGCCAAGAATGGCGAGATCCACGCGGAGACCTGCAGCGAGTGCCACCCGTTCTACACGGGCAAGCAGCGCGTTCTCGACACCGCCGGCCGGGTGGCGAAGTTCCAGCAGAAGTACGCGAAGGCCGCCGCCAAGAAGGCCAAGTAGCGACGTCCACGGCGCCCGCCCCCAGTTGCCTGGGGGCGGGCGTCGTTCGTCTGTGGGGGATCGATGACTGTAGATAATTCGGCACACCTCGCCAACGGCCGTGATCGCCTGTCCTCGCTCCTCGACGAGTACGCCGAGCTCGAGCGCCGGCTCGCCGACCCGGCGATCCACACCGACCAGAACGCCGCCCGGCGGGTCGGTCGCAGGTTCGCCGAGCTCACCCCGATCCACAAGGCCGCCGGGGAGCTGACGCAGGCCCGTGCCGATCTGGTCGCGGCCCGCGAGCTGGCCGCCGAGGACGCCGGGTTCGCCGCCGAGGCGACGGAGCTGGAGCAGGCCCTGCCCGGGCTCGAGGAGCGGCTCGCCGAGCTGCTGATGCCGCGCGACCCGGACGACGGCAAGGACCTCATCCTGGAGATCAAGGCCGGTGAGGGCGGCGAGGAGTCCGCGCTGTTCGCCGGCGACCTGCTGCGTATGTACCTGCGGTACGCGGAGCGCCGCGGCTGGGTCACCGAGGTGCTCGACAACCAGGACTCGGACCTGGGCGGTGTCAAGGACGTCGCGGTCGCGATCAAGACCAAGGGGGTACCCGAGGGCGGGTACGGGGTCTGGTCGCGGCTGAAGTGGGAGGGAGGCGTCCACCGGGTCCAGCGGGTACCGGCGACCGAGTCCCAGGGGCGCATCCACACGTCCGCGGCCGGGGTGCTGGTGACCCCGGAGGCGGAGGAGGCCGAGGTCTCGATCGACCCCGGCGACCTGCGGATCGACGTGTTCCGGTCCAGCGGCCCGGGCGGTCAGAGCGTCAATACGACCGACTCGGCGGTGCGGATCACCCACCTGCCCTCGGGCATCGTGGTCTCCTGCCAGAACGAGCGCTCCCAGCTGCAGAACAAGGACCGCGCCATGCGGATGCTGCGGGCGAAGCTGGCCCAGCTGGCCCAGGAGCAGGCCGCCGCGGCGGCGTCGGACGCGCGCAAGGCTCAGGTGCGCACGGTGGACCGCTCGGAGCGGATCCGCACGTACAACTTCCCGCAGAACCGGATCTCCGACCACCGCATCGGGTACACCGGCTACAACCTGGACCTGGTCCTCGCCGGTGACCTCGACGGGGTGCTGGACGCCCTGACCGAGGCGGACCGGCAGGCCCGGCTGGCCGGCGAGGATCAGCTCAGCCGCAGGTAAGGGCTAGCTCGCCTTCATCTGCAGCATCGCCCGGTCGGCCGCCGCGAACGCCTCGGCGATGCGGCCCCGGGCGGTCACCTCGGACCAGCCGATGGTGACCCCGACCGGGGTGCCCGGCACCAGCGCCGACCAGTCCTCGCTCCGGACCGCGGCCACGATCCGGTGGGCGATCTCCCGGGCCCGGTCGGTGTTCGTGTCGGGCAGCACCACGACGAACTCGTCGCCGCCGTACCGGGCCACGAAATCGCCCCGGCGCATGACCCGGGCCAGTACCGCGGCGATCCGCTGGAGCACCAGGTCGCCGGACAGGTGCCCGTGCACCGTGTTGACCAGCTTGAACCCGTCCAGGTCGCAGACCCCGATGATCACCTGGTGGCCCTCGCCGACCAGCTTGGCCACGTGCTGCTCCAGAAAGCGGCGGTTCGGCAGCCCAGTCAGCGGGTCGGTCAGCGCCTCACCCGCGTACCGGGCGACGGTGCGCTGCATGCTCTCGTGATCCATCCGGGCGGCCATGCCGTCGACGAAGAGGTTGCGCAGCTGCTCGGTCTGGGAGCTGGCGACCCGGTACGCGCGGCGGTCGGCCCAGTACGCCTCGGACGGGCGCCCGGCCGACAGGTGGGCCAGCGCGCGCAGCCGGTGAGGCTCCGCGCCGCCCATCGTGGACGCGGCAACGTTGGCCTGGTCGAGCAGGCCCAGCGCGGTGCTCGCCCGTCCCTCGGCGATGGCCAGGCAGACCTCGCCGAGCAGGCGCAGGTCCCGGGCGCGCAGGGACTGGCCGGCGCTGTCCAGCAAGGGCCGGGCCGGCGGGTCGCTCACCTCGCCGAGTGCGGCCAGGCGGGCGATCGCGTAGCCGTAGGCGCCGAGATAGATCGGTCGGATGTTCTTGACCCCGCCCGGGCTGGCCTGAAGATGCCAGGTGAGGTCGTCGATCACGTCGCGCAGCACCCGGATGCAGGCGTCGGTGTCGCCGTTGTGGTCGTGCCAGACGGCCAGCCGGACCCGGATGGTGGGGGTGACGTAGTCCGACTCCGGGATGCCCGCGGAGACCGCGATCTTGCGTGACTTGTCCATGGCGGCCAGCGCATGCCCGTGGAAGCCGATGTACGAGTACGCCATGGCCAGGTCGTGCCAGGCGCAGGCGGTCTCCTCGTCCACCTCGATCACCTGGTTCAGCGCCCGGGAACTCTGCACCAGGTGCGTGACGCAGCGCTCCAGCGAGTCGTCCAGGTGGGCGACGATGGCGGCCAGCGAGTGCAGCCGCCCGTACCGCCCGGGCGACGGGTCGGCGTCGATCGCCTCGGCTGCGGCGTCCAGCGCGTCGGTGAACTCCGCCCGGCGGCCGAGGTTGATCAAGGCGGCCATCCGGGACAGCAGCGCCTCGGAGCGCACCATGGCGTCGGAGTTGCTGGCCAGCAGCCGGTCGGCCAGCGCCACCGCCTCGGCGGAACGGCCGTGCTGGAACATCACTCTGAGGTTCGGCAGCTCGTCGAGGGCCGCGACGTTGGCCGTGCCGGCCGTGGGCACCGGATCGGTGGCCCGATAACTCTCACGTAGAGTAGTGGGATCGTGACCTGCGGGGCGGGGTTCGTCGCGGACCGGCACGTAGGCCGGGCCGGTTGGGCGGCGTTCGTCATGGGCGCTACCCACGCCGTGACCCCCTCAGTGACGGTCGACACTTGCGCAGCTTCATGATTATGCGGTGTCACAGGTACATGAAGCGATAGCGGAGGCTACCCGGAAACTCGCCGAGGCGGGAATCGATTCGGCCCGGGTCGATGCCGAGCTGCTCGCCGAGCACGCGTTCGGGGTGCCCCGCGGCCGGCTGGCGGTGGCGCCGGATCCGGAGCCGCAGCGGCTGGACCTGCTGTGGCACCTGGTGGCGGAGCGGGCCACCCGGGTGCCGGTGCAGTACCTGACCGGGCTCGCGCCGTTCCGGTACCTGGAGTTGGTCGTCGGGCCCGGCGTCTTCGTACCCCGCCCGGAGACCGAACTGCTCGTCGACTGGGGGCTCGAGCGGCTGGCCGGGATCGAGGCGCCGGTGGTGGTCGATCTCGCGAGCGGCACCGGTGCCATCGCGCTGTCCGTGGCGACCGAGTGCCCGGCCGCGACCGTGTACGCCGTCGAACGGTCACCGCGGGCGCTCGACTGGCTGCGCCGCAACGCCGGGAACAGTGGCGTTCGGGTGGTTGAGGCGGACGTGACCGCCCCGGCCACCCTGGCCGAGTTGGACGGTCGGGTGGATCTTGTGCTGTGCAACCCGCCGTACGTGCCGGACGCGAGCCCGGTGGCGCCGGAGGTGTCCGGCCACGAGCCGACCGAGGCGGTGTTCGGCGGCCCCGACGGGCTGGACGTGATCCGCCCGGTCATCGCCCGGGCGGCGGGACTGCTGCGGGGCGGGGGAGCGGTCGGCATCGAGCACGACGACTCGCATGGCGAGGCGGTACCCACCCTGCTGCGCGCGGACGGCCGGTTTGCGGCGATAGCGGACCACCGGGACCTCGCCGGGCGCCCGCGGTTCGCCACGGCCACGCGTTTGGCAGACTGCAATGGGCCAAGCGGGCCGGACCGGAGGGATTGTTCGAAGTGATGCTCTTCGACTGCCGTGAAAGCGCCGAGCGCGACCGGGGAATCGAGGCCGCGATCGAGGCGGTCAAGCGCGGCGACCTCGTCGTGATGCCCACCGACACCGTCTACGGCATCGGGGCGGACGCGTTCAAGAGTTGGGCGGTGTCGGCCATGCTGACCGCCAAGGGACGCGACCGCAACACGCCGTCGCCGGTGCTGGTCGGCTCCAGACACGCGCTCGACGGCCTCGTGTTCACCCTGCCGCAGGCGGCGGCGGACCTGGCCGAGGCGTTTTGGCCCGGCGGGCTGACCATCATCGTCGAGCACGCGCCGAGCCTGGACTGGGACATCGGCGAGACCGGCGGCACGGTCGGCCTGCGCATGCCGCTGCACCCGGTCGCGCTGGAGGTGCTGCGGGAGACCGGCCCGATGGCGGTCTCCAGCGCCAACAAGACCGGGCAGACCCCGGCCGCCACCGCGACCGACGCGCGCGAGCAGTTCGGCTTCGCCGTCAGCGTGTACCTGGAGGCCGGTGAGGGGGCGCCCGACGGGCTGGCCTCCTCGATCGTGGACGTCACCGGCCCGGTACCCAAGCTGCTGCGCGCCGGAGCCATCCCGCTGGAGAAGCTGCGCGAGGTGGTCCCGGATCTCGAGGGTCCCGCGTGACCGGCCGGGCGCCGTTCTCGGTGTTGCACGTCTGCATGGGCAACATCTGCCGCTCGCCGATGGCGGAGCGGCTGGCGATGCGGGCGGTCCGGGAGCGGGTCGGCGACAAGGCCGACGATCTCGTCTACGTCTCCAGCGGCGGCACCGGGGGCTGGCACGCCGGCGAGGAGATGAACCCGCCGGCGGCCCGGGAGGTGCGCCGGCGGGGCGGCGAGGACACCGGGTTCGCCGCCCGCAAGCTGCTCGGCGAGCACGTGGACGCCGCCGACCTGGTGTTGGCCGCCACCGCCGAGCAGGTGGAGTACATCCTCGAACTGCGACCGGACGCGGCCGGGCGGACCTTCGTGCTCGGCGAGTTCGGCCGGCTGCTGAGCGAGGTGAACGGCGCCGCCCTGCCGCCGTACGCGCCGGCACCGGACCTGGTGTACGCGCGGGGCGTCGCCCTGGTGGAGGCGGTCGACCAGGCCCGGGACGGCCAACCCCCGCTGGCCGAGGATGATCTTGATGATCCGTGGGGGCGAGGGGACGCGTTCTTCGCTCGGGTGGCCGACGAGATCGACGCCACCCTCCAGCCCCTGGTGGCCGCCCTGCTGCCGGCCTGAACCCGGCGCGTACCCTCGAGAGATGCGAAAGCGGCTCCGTCACCTGCCGTCCGGGCTGACCGCGTCGGCGGCCCTGCTGGTGATCGGCGTGATCGTCGGTGGCCTGCTGCGCGGGGGTGCCGGGATCGCCGGGGCCGCCGCCGGGGTCTTCCTGGTCACGGCCAGCTACACGCTGGGCAGCCTGGTCATCGCGTGGGCCGATTCCGTCGATCCGAAGCTGATCCTGCCGGTCGGACTGGTCACCTATGCGCTCAAGTTCACGATCATCGGCGTCGTCATGTTCGCCCTCGCGAACAGCGGGTGGGACGGCCTGAAGCCAATGGGTGTCGCGGTGCTGGGCTCCGTGTTCGGCTGGATAGTCGTGCAGTCCTGGTGGACCTGGCACGCCAAGATCGCGTACGTGGACCTCTGAGCCACCTCCAGGCAGCCTCGGAGCTAGCTGGGAGTAATGAACGGCAGATAACGGTCTGGTGTCCGTTGTCTGAGTTCATTCGCGAGATGGGCTGGCCAACTGGCGTGGGAGTAGTAGGGTGTGACGCGCACCGGAGAAACCGGCCCTCGATGTCGGATACCCCCGTCAGCGGTCAGGCGGCGGGGGTCGGTGCACATACCCTCTTCGCGGACTGATATGGTTCGCGCGTCATGGCCGGTGACCAGCCTCCGAACGAGCATCGGGACGCGATGTCCGATGCTCGTCTCGGTTGGAAGGCGCTGAGCTACCTGATCGCCGGGATCGGATTCCGGAGATTCGTCGGGTGGCTGGCGGGACCACTGGCTCAAGACAGGCGGGATGGCAATCGGCACCGGTTGCATCCTCGGCGCGGTGGCCGGGACCTACCTGACCACGCACCGGATCGGGGCCTGACGGCCTCGGCGCCTGCTGCGATGAGAGGGGTTCGGTGAGCGGACAGTCAAGCGTTCTCGCTGCCGGGGGCTTGCCTTGGCCGCCCAGCGTCGACGACTTCTTTCTGCCCGGTTATTTCTACCCGTGGATCACCAAGTTCACTGTCATGGTGTGGATCGCCGCCGCGGTCGTCATGGTTTTCTTCCTGGTCTCGTACCGGAAGCCGAAGCTGGTGCCGACCAAGGCCCAGTGGATAGCGGAGTCTATCTACAGCTTCGGCCGTAACGGGATCTCCGGCGACGTGATCGGGCATGAGGGCATCAAGTTCGCGCCGTACATCACCACGCTGTTGACCTTCATCGGCGTGATGAACGTGATGGCCATCGTGCCGTTCTTCCAGATCGCGCCGACCGCCCACATCGGGTTCCCGGCCGCGCTCGCGTTGATCAGCTGGGTGCTCTACATCTGGGTGGGCATCCGGAAGCACGGTGTCAGGCGCTACTTCAAGAACATGACCATGCCGTCGGGCGCGCCGATGTGGCTGATGCCGCTGCTGATTCCGCTGGAGTTCCTGTCGAACTTCATCGTCCGGCCGTTCACCCTGGCCATCCGGCTTTTCGCGAACATGTTCGCTGGGCACTTCATCCTGCTGGTCTTTACCCTCGGCGGGGTCGTCCTGCTCGGCTCCAGCACCATCGCGATCAAGCCGATCTCGGTCGTCTCGTGGGCGATGGACATCGTGCTGACCTTCCTGGAGCTTCTGGTAGCCCTGTTGCAGGCGTACGTCTTCGCCATCCTCAACGCCGTCTACCTGCAGACCTCGCTGACCGAAGAGCACTGACCCAGCCCATAGATCTCGTCCGACCCGAAACTTCCCGTGTGAAAGTCACGCGGGCTACCAGGAGGAATCCCCAATGGATCTCGCCGCTGCAACGACCGGAGTACACGGCAGCGTCGCCGCTATCGGTTACGGTCTGGCCGCCATCGGCCCGGCCATCGGAATCGGCCTCGTCTTCGCGGCCTACATCAACTCGACCGCGCGCCAGCCGGAGTCGGCCGGGCTCACCCGGACCTACCTGTTCCTCGGCTTCGTCCTCGTCGAGGCGCTGGCTCTGTTCGGCATCGCCTTCGGTTTCGTCTGGGCGAAATAAGAAGTGAGCGGTCCAGTGACCGGGTGACCGGGTAGCTGGAAACGTAGACAGCAAGGCCCTCAACGGCTCCCAGGGAGGGATTCCGATGTACGTACTGGCGGCGGACACGCCGAACCCGGTCCTACCGATCTGGCAGGAACTTGTCCTCGGCCTGGTCGCCTTCGGCGTGCTCTTCTTCGTACTGGCCAAGTATGTGTTCCCCCGGATGGAGGACACCTTCAAGGCCCGCGTCGACGCCATCGAGGGCGGAATCAAGCGGGCCGAGGAGCGCCAGGCGGAGGCCAACGCTCTGTTTGAGCAGTACAAGCAGCAGCTTGCCGAGGCCCGGACCGAGGCCGCGAAGATTCGTGACCGGGCGCACGCGGACGCCAACCAGATCCGCGAGGACATGCTGGTGCAGGTCCGCGAGGAGCGCGACCGCATCCTCGAGGCCGGTCAGCAGCAGCTCGACCAGCACCGCGCTCAGATCGTCCGCGAACTGCGGGCCGACGTGGGCAACATCGCGGTCGACCTGGCCAGCAGGATCGTCGGCGAGGCGCTCGCCGATGAGGCCCGGCAGCGGGGCACCGTCGACCGGTTCCTGAACGATCTCGAAACGGCCAGCTGATGCAGACGAGTACGGACCGGGACGCGTACCGGGCGGCGGAGGAGAAGCTGGAGGCACTGGCCCCGGCCACGGCCCCCGACCGGCTCTCCGGGATCGCCGACGACGTGCTCGCGGTGGCCGAACTGCTCGATCGGGAGCCGCGGCTGCGCCGCGCGCTGGCCGACGGGGCCCGGGATGGGCAGGAGCGGGCGGAGCTGCTGCGCGGCCTGCTGGCCGGCAAGGTCAGCGATGAGGCGGTGGATCTGGCCGCCGCCCTGGCTACCGGGCGCTGGTCGTCGCCGACCCAGCTTCTCGGCGGGGTCGAGCGCCTGGGCGTGGCGGTGCTGCTGTCCGCCGCGAACCGCGCGGATGAGCTGGGCGAAGTCGAGGACGAGCTGTTCCGCTTCAACCAGGTCGTGGACGGCTCGCCGCAGCTGGCCTCCGTGCTCTCCGACCCGACCACGCCGCCGGAGCGGCGCGGCAAGCTGGTCAGCGACCTGCTCGACGGCAAGGCGAGGCCGGTCACGGTGCGCCTGGTCCGGCTGGCTCTGGCCGGCTTCGGCGGCAGGGGCTTCTCCGCGTCGCTGACCCGGCTGGTCGAACTCGCCGCCGCCGGCCGCGACCGGCAGGTGGCCTACGTCACGGCGGCGGCGTTACTCACCGACGACGAGGAACGACGTTTGGGTGAGCGACTGGAACAGATGTACGGTCGACGGGTATCCGTTCGGGTGAGAGTTGACCCGACCGTCATCGGCGGGCTCTCCGTCCGAGTCGGGAGCGACCTTTACGACGGCACCGTGCTGCGCCGGCTCTCCGAAGCCCGCGGCGCAATGGGCAAATGACCGACTTTCATCAGCTAGAGATACAGGGGTAGCAGCGGATGGCCGAGCTGACCATCTCCTCCGACGAGATTCGTGGCGCCCTGGAGCGCTACGTCACGTCGTACAAGCCGGAGATCTCCCGCGAGGAGGTCGGTACCGTTACCGACGCGGGTGACGGCATCGCCCACATCGAGGGCCTGCCCTCGACTATGACCAACGAGCTGTTGGAGTTCGAGAACGGCACGCTTGGCGTGGCGCTGAACCTCGACGTCCGCGAGATCGGCGTCGTGATCCTCGGCGACTACTCGGGCGTCGAGGAGGGCCAGCGGGTCAAGCGGACCGGCCGCGTGCTCTCCGTGCCGGTGGGCGACAAGTTCCTGGGCCGGGTCGTGGACCCGCTGGGCAATCCGCTGGACGGGTTGGGTGACATCGAGAACGAGGGCTACCGCGAGCTGGAGCTCCAGGCGCCCAACGTGATGGCCCGCCAGCCGGTCAAGGAGGCCCTGCAGACCGGGATCAAGGCCATCGACGCGATGACCGCGATCGGTCGGGGCCAGCGGCAGCTGATCATCGGCGACCGCAAGACCGGCAAGACCACGATCGCCATCGACACGATCCTCAACCAGCGCGACAACTGGAAGTCCGGCGACCCGCAGCGCCAGGTGCGCTGCATCTACGTGGCCATCGGGCAGAAGGCCTCCACCGTTGCCTCCGTGAAGGGCACGCTGGAGCAGCACGGCGCGATGGAGTACACGACCATCGTCTCGTCGCCCGCCTCCGACCCGGCCGGCTTCAAGTACCTCGCGCCGTACACCGGCTCGGCCATCGGCCAGCACTGGATGTACTCCGGCAAGCACGTGCTGATCGTCTTCGACGACCTGACCAAGCAGGCCGAGGCGTACCGCGCCGTGTCCCTGCTGCTGCGCCGCCCGCCGGGCCGCGAGGCGTACCCGGGCGACGTGTTCTACCTGCACTCCCGGCTGCTGGAGCGCTGCGCGAAGCTCTCCGATGACCTGGGTGCCGGCTCGATGACCGGTCTGCCGATCATCGAGACCAAGGGCAACGACATCTCGGCCTACATCCCGACCAACGTCATCTCGATCACCGACGGTCAGATCTTCCTTGAGACCGACCTGTTCAACTCGGGCGTCCGGCCGGCGATCAACGTCGGTACCTCGGTGTCCCGGGTCGGTGGTAGCGCGCAGACCAAGCCGATGCGCCGGGTTGCCGGTCGCCTGCGCCTGGACCTGGCCCAGTTCCGTGAGCTGGAGGCGTTCTCCGCCTTCGCGTCGGACCTTGACCGCGCGTCCCGCGCCCAGTTGGACCGCGGTGGCCGCCTGGTCGAGCTGCTCAAGCAGCCCAACTACCACCCGTACCCGGTGGAGGAGGAGGTCATCTCCATCTGGGCCGGCACCAACGGCAAGCTCGACGACATCGCGCTGGGCGACGTGGGCCGGTTCGAGACCGAGATGCTCCAGTACCTGCGCCACAACAGGCGGGAGACGCTGGCCACGATCGCGGCCGGTACCTGGGACGATGACGTCGCGGCCCAGCTTGACGGCGCGGTACAGGAGTTCAAGGCCGAGTTCCAGGCGAACTCCGGGCAGCGTGAGGTCAACGAGGCTCCCGCCAAGGCCATGAAGGACGGCGAGGAGACGCAGGAGACCGTCCGGCAGGTGTCCCCGCCGCAGGGCCAGGGGCAGTAAGCCATGCCCGCTCAACTCCAGGCGATGCGCCGGAAGATCCGCACGGTCAAGTCGATCAAGAAGATCACCAAGGCGCAGGAGCTGGTCGCGACCAGCCGCATCGCGCGGGCGCAGGAGCGCGTGGCGGCGGCCCGGCCGTACGCCGACGCGATCACTCAGGTGCTCAGCGCGTTGGCGTCCAAGGCCACGATCGACCACCCGCTGCTGGTGCCGCGCGAGCGGGTCCGGCGCGCCGGGGTGCTGCTGATCACCAGTGACCGTGGACTGGCCGGCGGTTACAACATCAACGCCATCCGGACAGCGGAGCAGCTCATCGCACGGCTGCGCGAGGACGGCAAGGAAGCCGTGCTGTACGTGATCGGCCGCAAGGGCGTGGCGTACTACCGGTTCCGTAACCGCCCGATCGAGGCCAGCTGGACAGGTTTCTCCGAGCAGCCGACGTTCGAGAACGCGCGGGAGGTGGGCGAGACGCTGATCAAGGCGTTCATCGCCGGCGCGGACGACGATCTGGGTGATCCGGGCCATGACGGGGTACACGGGGTCGATGAGCTGCACGTGGTCAACACTCAGTTCCGGTCGCTGATGATGCAGTCACCGGCGGCCAACTTCCTCGCGCCCATGCAGGTCGAGCACGCGGAAGGGCTGATGCCCGCCTACGAGTTCGAGCCGGACCCGGAGACTCTGCTCGACGCGCTGCTGCCGAAGTACATCAACACGCGGATCCTCGCGGCGTTGCTGGACTCGGCGGCCAGCGAGTCGGCGTCGCGGCGGCGGGCCATGAAGGCCGCCAGCGACAACGCGGACGACCTGCTGACCAACTACACAAGGGCGATGAACTCGGCCAGGCAGGCCGATATCACCCAGGAGATCAGCGAAATTGTTGGCGGCGCGAACGCGCTCGCCGCGGCGGGAAGTGAAGTGTGATGACTGCCTCTGTAGAGACTGACACCAGGACCGCGGTAGGGCGGGTGGTGCGGGTCATCGGCCCGGTGGTGGACGCCGAGTTCCCCCGTGACGCGATGCCCGACATCTTCAACGCGCTGCACGTGGACGTAGAACTGTCCGGTGGCAAGCGGACGCTGACCCTGGAGGTTGCCCAGCACCTGGGCGACAACATGATCCGGGCGATCTCGATGCAGCCCACGGATGGCTTGGTCCGGGGTGCCGAGGTGACCGACACCGGCGCCTCGATCTCGGTACCGGTGGGCGACGTGACCAAGGGCCGCGTGTTCAACGCGATCGGCGAGGTCCTCAACGCCGACCCGAAGACGCTGGAGATCAAGGAGCGCTGGCCGATCCACCGGCACGCGCCGGCCTTCGCCGACCTCGAGCCGAAGACCGAGATGCTGGAGACCGGCATCAAGGTGCTCGACCTGCTCGCCCCGTACGTCAAGGGCGGCAAGATCGGGCTGTTCGGCGGCGCGGGCGTGGGCAAGACCGTGCTCATCCAGGAGATGATCTACCGGGTCGCCAACAACTTCGGTGGCGTATCGGTGTTCGGCGGGGTGGGTGAGCGTACCCGCGAGGGCAACGACCTCATCCTGGAGATGACCGAGACCGGCGTCATCGACAAGACCGCCCTGGTCTTCGGCCAGATGGACGAGCCCCCGGGCACCCGGCTGCGGGTCGCCCTGTCGGCGCTGACCATGGCCGAGTACTTCCGCGACGTGCAGAAGCAGGAAGTGCTGCTGTTCATCGACAACATCTTCCGGTTCACCCAGGCCGGTTCCGAGGTGTCCACCCTGCTGGGCCGGATGCCCTCGGCCGTGGGTTACCAGCCGACGCTGGCCGACGAGATGGGCGAGTTGCAGGAGCGGATCACCTCGGTCCGGGGCCAGGCGATCACCTCGATGCAGGCGATCTACGTGCCCGCCGACGACTACACCGACCCGGCGCCGGCCACGACCTTCACCCACCTGGACGCGACCACCAACCTGGAGCGGTCGGTGTCCGACAAGGGCATCTACCCGGCCGTTGACCCGCTGGCCTCCAGCTCCCGGATCCTCGCGGCCGAGTACGTGGGCCAGGACCACTACGTGGTGGCCTCCGAGGTCAAGCGGATCCTCCAGCGGTACAAGGACCTGCAGGACATCATCGCCATCCTCGGTATCGACGAACTGTCCGAGGAGGACAAGGTCACCGTTCAGCGGGCCCGGCGCATCGAGCGCTTCCTGTCCCAGAACACCTTCGTGGCCAAGCAGTTCACCGGCATCGATGGCTCGTTCGTTCCGATCAAGGAGACGATCGAGGCGTTCAAGAAGATCAGCGAGGGGGAGTTCGACCACTTCCCCGAGCAGGCGTTCTTCATGTGCGGCGGCCTGGAGGACCTGGAGCGCCAGGCGCACGACCTGATGAAGCAGAACCAGTAGTCACAGACAGTGATCGTGACGCGGCGGCGCCCGATGGGTGGCCGCCGCGCCCGCGATCAGGGCACATTCACCCGGCCGGCGTGTTGTCGGCCAACCCCGGTGTCAAACGCAATAGTCAGTCGTTTAGACTCGGGCAACCCCTCACACTCATCGCTTGAGGAGACCGCAGGTCGTGGCCAATCAACTACACGTCGACGTCGTATCCGTCGAGGAGAAGGTGTGGTCCGGCGAGGCCGACATGCTGGTGGCTCGCACCACGGAGGGTGAGGTCGGTCTGCTGCACGGCCACGCGCCGATGCTCGGGCAGCTGGCGGAGCCGAGCCAGGTTCGGATCAAGCGGTCCGAGGGTGATCTGGCCTACGAGGTATCGGGTGGCTTCCTGTCGGTCGACGCCAACGGAGCCACCATCCTCGCGGAGAGCTGCCAGCCAGCATCCGCCGACACGGCCCACTAAGCCGCGACGCCGATGCGGATCATTGAGTGGATCGGAATCGGCGTTCTCATCTTGCTCTGCGCGCTGGGCGTACTGTTCGTCCGGCGCGAGGTCATTTCCCGCGGTCGCGGCAGCATCGAGCTGAGTTTCCGGCTGTCCACCTGGATCGCCGGCCGGGGCTGGTCGCCGGGCATCGCCCGGTTCGTCGGCGACGAGCTGCGCTGGTACCGAGTGTTCAGCTTCGCGCTGCGGCCCCGCCGGGTGCTGTCCCGGCGCAGCCTGGCGGTGGAGAGCCGCCGGGTGCCCGACTCGCCCGAGCTGCTGGTGCTGCCGGACAACTGGGTGATCGTGCGGTGCACCAGCAATCACGCGCCGGTCGAGATCGCGATGGCCGAGGCCACGCTCACCGGCTTCCTGTCCTGGATCGAGGCGGCCCCGCCCGGCGGGGCGGCCATCCGGATGGCCGCCCGCTGAGCCCGCTCGCCCCGCTGAGCCCGCTCGCCCGCTGAGGCTCGTCTTCCGCTGAGTTTTTCGCCTGCGGCTACCGGCCGCCGCCCGGCACCCATTTGACGTCGCCGTCCGGGTTGCACGTGCGGGACAGGATGAACAGCAGGTCGGACAGGCGGTTGAGGTACACGATGGCGGTGCCGTTCACGCCCGCCTCGTCCTGTTCGTACAGTGCCCAGGCGGAGCGCTCGGCGCGCCGGGCCACGGTACGGGCGACGTGCAGCAGCGCGCCCCCGGGCATGCCGCCGGGCAGGATGAAAGAGTCCAGTTTGGGCAGCCGTGCGTTGAACTCGTCGCACCAGCCCTCCAATCTGGTGACGTAATCTTCGGTGATTCGCAGCGGCGGGTACTTCGGTTCCGCCACGATCGGGTTGGACAGGTCGGCGCCCACGTCGAACAGGTCGTTCTGCACGATGGTCAGGACGGCCCGAACCTCGTCGGGCAGCTGGCCCATCGCCAGTGCGACACCAACGGCGGCGTTGCACTCGTCAGTGTCGGCATAGGCGACCAGTCGCGGATCGGTCTTCCTGACCCGGGTACCGTCGCCCAGTCCGGTAGTGCCGGCGTCGCCGGTCTTGGTGTAAATGCGGGTGAGGTGTACGGCCATGCAGCGAAGCCTAGTGGCGGATGCCCCTACGATTGCCGGCGTGGACATGATCCGGGTAGTCGGTGGGGCTCGCCTGTCGGGCGAGGTGAAGGTCGGCGGTGCGAAGAACTCCGCGCTCAAGCTGATGGCGGCGGCGCTGCTGGCCACGGGCCGGTCGGAGATCTCGGAGGTACCGAAGATCACCGACATCCTGATCATGGCCGAGGTGCTGCGCCGGCTGGGCTGCGACGTGACCTTCTCGGACGGGGTGATCTGCGTCGACACCCCCGAGAAGCCGGGCACCGAGGCCGATTACGACCTGGTCCGGCGGCTGCGCGCGTCGATCTGCGTGCTCGGCCCGCTGCTCGCCCGGCGCGGGTACGTGCGGGTGGCTCACCCGGGCGGCGACGCGATCGGCTCCCGCGGGCTGGACATGCACGTGGCCGGGCTCACCCGGATGGGCGCGGACATCGTCAGCGAGCACGGCTTCGTGATCGCCTCGGCGCCGAACGGGCTGCGTGGCGCGACCATCTGGCTGGACTTCCCCAGCGTCGGCGCGACCGAGAACCTGCTGATGGCCGCGGTGCTGGCCGACGGTGTCACGGAGATCGACAACGCGGCCCGCGAGCCCGAGATCGTGGACATCTGCCAGATGCTGATGGGCATGGGCGCGCACATCTCCGGCGCGGGTACCTCGAAGCTCACCATCGAGGGCGTATCGGAGCTGCACCCGGTGGCGCACCAGACCGTGGGTGACCGGATCGTCGCCGGCACCTGGGCGTTCGCGGCGGCCATGACGCGCGGCTCGGTCACCGTCCGGGGGGTCAACCCCTCGTTCCTGGAGATCGCGCTGGACAAGATGATCAGTGCCGGCGGCGAGGTGATGACCGAGCCGAACGCCTTCAAGATCACCATGGATCGGCGGCCCCACGCGGTCGACTTCTCGACGCTGCCGTACCCGGGCTTCGCCACCGACCTGCTGCCGATGGCGGTCGGGCTGGCCTCGGTGAGCGAGGGCACCTCCCTGATCACCGAGAACATCTTCGACGGCCGGTTCATGTTCATCAACGAGATGGCCCGCCTCGGTGCGGAGATCCGCACCGATGGCCACCACGCCGCGGTACGGGGCCGGGAGCGGCTGTCCTCGGCCCCGGTGCGGGCGACCGACATCCGGGCCGGTGCCGGCCTGGTCATGGCGGGCCTGTGCGCGGACGGGGTGACCGAGGTGAGCAACGTGCACCACATCGACCGCGGGTACCCGAACTTCATCGACGACCTGCGCGGCCTGGGTGTCGCGGTGGAACGGTTGACGGCCCCCGAGGACCAGTCCTTCGACTTCTGAGCCGTCCCGCTCGCTCAGTACGTCACCCGGGGAGCAAGCGGCTCAGATGGCGCCGTCGGTCAGCCGGCGGGCGCGGTCCAGCTCGGTCTCGAAGACCAGCACGTGTACCCAGCCGTCCCCGGCCGGCGCCACCGTGGCTCGGATGCCGGCGCGACCCAGCAGTTGGCGCAACGCCTGCGCGACCGCCTGATCCTCGACCGTGGCCGCTGGCGCGAGGAGTCCGAAGTCCTCGGTCGTCCGGTCGGGCAGCGAGGTCTTGTGGTCACTGCTGCTCGCCCATCGCGGTATCGCAGCGAGAACTCCGATCATCGCGAAGGCGATCAGTGGACCGGCAATGTACATGCTGGCGAGGGGCACGGACCCAGTGTCCCATCCCCCTTCGTGATACGCAGCCGGTTGGTCGGGCCGGTTGACCATCCGTTCAGGCATCCGGGCTAGGGTGCCAGTGAGGTCGCGACGAGCTTGGGCGCGACGGACGATGTGCGCCGAGCAGGGTCGCTACGGGCAGGGAGAGGACGAAGATGACGGGTCGCCTCGCGGTCATCGGAGCCGGGCTGATGGGCTCGGGAATCGCACAGGTCGCCGCGCAGGCCGGCTGGTCGGTCGTGCTGCGCGATCTGACCACCCAGGCCACCGGGCGCGGGTTGGCGGGCATCGAGAAATCGTTGGAGAAGTTCGCGAGCAAGGGCGTCATCGCGACCGAGGAGGTCGGTGCCGCGCTCGGGCGCATCACGACCACCACCGACCTGGACGCCGCGGCCGACGCGGACATCGTGGTCGAGGCGGTCTTCGAGCAACTCGACGTCAAGCAGGACGTGTTCCGTACGCTCGACGGACTGTGCAAGGACGGCGCGGTGCTGGCCACGAACACCAGCGCCATTCCGGTCACTCAGATAGCGGTGGTCACCTCGCGGCCGGAATCGGTCGTGGGTACCCATTTCTTCTCACCGGTGCCGCTGATGAAGCTGTGCGAACTGGTGCGCGGGTACAAGACCTCGGACGCGACGCTGGCCGTTGCCAAGGCGTTCGCGGAGGAGGTTGGCAAGACCACCATCGTGGTCAACCGGGACATCGCCGGGTTCGTCACCACCCGGCTGATTTCGGCCCTGGTGGTCGAGGCGGTAAAGCTGGTAGAGAGCGGCGTGTGCTCCGCCGAGGACCTGGATGTCGCGTGCAAGTTGGGCTTCGGCCACGCGATGGGTCCGTTGGCCACCACCGACCTGACCGGGGTCGACGTGCTGCTGCACGCCACGAAGAACATCTACACCGACACCGCCGACGAGAAGTTCTTCCCGCCGGAACTGTTGCAGCGCATGGTCGCCGCCGGCGACCTGGGACGCAAGACCGGGCAGGGCTTCTACTCGTACTGAGCCGGACCGAACGCACGCCGCCCGGGTCGCACAACGCGACCCGGGCGGCGCTTTATGCGTATGGCCGTTTACGTGGATGGCGTCGGCATCAGGCGTCTTTGCCGGCACGCCAGCGGAACGTGCGAATGGCGACCACGAGACCGCCGACGGCCCACAGCACCAGAATCAGCGCCAGCCGGCCGTGCTCCCAGGCGTGCGCGGGCTCCTGCGCGGCGAACGAGTCGGGCAGGAACACCGAGCGGTACCCCTGGGCAATCCACTTCAGCGGGAACAGTGCGCCGACGTGCTGCAACCAACTCGGCAGGTCGGTGAACACGAAGTACACGCCGGACAGGAACTGCAGCACCAGCGCGATGGGCGTGATGGTGGCCGGGGCGGACTTGCCGGAGCGCGGTACCGAGGAGAACGCGATGCCCAGCAGCGACCCGGCGGCAACGCCGGCGACGGTGACCCAGACGAACGTGACCCAGCGGTGCCAGTCGCTGGGCAGCGTCACCTTGCCCAACGCCGAGGAGATCGCCAGCAGCACGATGCTCTCCAGCACCACCATCGTCAGGACCATCACGATCTTGCCGAGGAAGTACGAGGCCGGCGGCATCGGAGTGCCCTCCAGCCGCTTGAGGATGCCCTTGTCCCGTTCGATCGCGATCTGGATGGCCAGGGTCTGGAAGCACACCCCGAACAGGCCGGTGGCCAGGATGCCAGGCACGAAGTACTGACTGAAGTTGATGTTGCCGGGGATGTCGTAGTTCAGCACCGAGCCGAAGATCAGCAGCAGGATCACCGGAAAGGCGAGCGTGAACACCACCGACTCGCGCTGCCGGAAGAACTCCTTGACCTCCAGCTTGCCGCGCTCCCAGCCGATCCGCGCGGCGTGGCCCGGGCCGCGCCTCACCGTCGCCGTGCTCGTGGCCATCACTGCTCTCCCTTGCCAGCGTTGATCATGGTGAGGTAGATGTCCTCCAGGGTCGGCCGGGTCACGGTCAGGCCCGGTACCTCGCCGCCGAACTCGGCCGCCAGCTTCGACACCTGTGAGGTCGGGGTGTCGGTGGAGACCGTCTGCCGCCCGTCCGGCCCGTCCCAGCTGACCACCGTCGCGGCCGTGGCCCGGCCGCCGAGCGTCGCCGGGGTGGCCACCTCGACCATCCGGCCGCCGTGGATCACGCCCACTCGGTTGGCCAGCGCCTCCGCCTCGTACAGGTAGTGGGTGGTCAGCAGGATGGTGGTGCCCTCGGCCGACAGCCGGTGGATCAGCTCCCAGAACTCCTGCCGGGCCTCCGGGTCGAAGCCGGTGGTGGGCTCGTCCAGGAAGAGCAGCTCGGGCCGGCCGACGACGCCCAGCGCCACGTCCAGGCGGCGCCGCTGGCCGCCGGAGAGGGTGCCGGCGCGGGCGGTGGCCTTCTCGGTGAGGCCGACGGCCTCGATCACCTCGGCCGGGTCGCGCGGGGCCGGGTAGTACAGGGCGAAGTGGTTGACCACCTCGCGCACGGTGAGGGCCTCGAACTCGCCGGTGGACTGCAGCACGATGCCGACCTTGGCCCGCCAGTCCCGGGTGGGTCGCTTGGGATCGACGCCCAGCACGCTGACCTCGCCCCCGGTGCGCGGCCGATACCCCTCAAGGATCTCCACGGTGGTGGTCTTGCCGGCGCCGTTCGGGCCCAGCAGCGCGAAGCACTCGCCCCGCGCCACCTCCAGGTCCAGCCCCTGGATGGCGACATGGTCGCCATATGTCTTCTGCAACCCGCGGACCCGGATCGCGACATCCTCTGTCATGTCACAAGCGTGCCCGACTGCTCTGGCGGGCGGAAACGGCCCCCGGGTGGAGCCGCTCCACCCGGGGATGCAACTTGTTGATCAACCTACTTAGCTACCGTTTAGTAGACTCCCGGAATGTCGTACCGATTGGACCGGCGCGACCGGCCGTGGATGATGCGGACCTATGCCGGGCACTCCTCGGCGGCCGCGACCAACGCGCTCTTCCGGCGCAATCTGGCCAAGGGGCAGACCGGCCTTTCGGTGGCCTTCGACCTGCCCACCCAGACCGGATATGACCCGGATCACGAGCTGGCGCGCGGGGAGGTGGGCCGGGTCGGCGTGCCGGTCGCCCACCTCGGCGACTGCCGGACCCTGTTCGACGGCATCCCGCTCGAGGGCGCGAACACCTCGATGACCATCAATGCGACGGCGATGTGGCTACTGGGCCTGTATGTGAGCGTCGCCCAGGAACAGGGCGCCCCGCCCGGGGCGCTGGCCGGCACCGTGCAGAACGACATCATCAAGGAGTACCTGTCCCGGGGCACGTACATCTTCCCGCCCGGCCCGTCGCTGCGGCTGACCACCGACCTGGTGGCCTGGACCGTGCTGAACGTCCCGCGCTGGAACCCGGTGAACATCTGCTCGTACCACCTGCAGGAGGCCGGGGCCACGCCGGTGCAGGAGGTCGCCTTCGCGCTGTCCACGGCGGTGGCGCTGCTGGACGCGGTACGCGTCTCCGGGCAGGTGCCGCCGCAGCGCTTCGGCGACGTGGTGCGCCGGATCTCGTTCTTCGTCAACGCCGGCGTGCGCTTCGTCGAGGAGCTGGCGAAGATGCGGGCGTTCGTGACGCTGTGGGACCGCATCACCCTCGAGCGGTACGAGGTGCGCGATCCGGCCGCCCGCCAGTTCAGGTACGGCGTGCAGGTCAACTCCCTCGGGCTGACCGAGGCGCAGCCGGAGAACAACGTCGCCCGCATCGTGCTGGAGATGCTCGGGGTGACCCTGTGCCGGGGTGCCCGGGCCCGTGCCGTGCAGCTGCCGGCCTGGAACGAGGCGCTGGGCCTGCCCCGGCCGTGGGACCAGCAGTGGTCGCTGCGCCTGCAGCAGGTGCTGGCCTACGAGTCGGACCTGCTGGAGTACCCGGACCTGTTCGCGGGCTCCCGGGTGGTCGAGGAGCTGACCCAGTCCATCGTGGATGGCGCGTCGGCGGA
This sequence comes from Rugosimonospora acidiphila, assembly GCF_039543385.1. NCBI lineage: Bacteria > Bacillati > Actinomycetota > Actinomycetes > Micromonosporales > Micromonosporaceae > Rugosimonospora > Rugosimonospora acidiphila. The sequence continues at coordinate 447,249 of NZ_BAABJQ010000004.1, read as the reverse complement.
GCTGGGCCGGATCCTCGACCAGGGCGGCGTGGTGCGCGCGGTGGAGACCGGGTACCTCAAGAGCGCTCTGGTCTCCTCGCTGGCCGAGCGCAGGCGGCGGATGGAGTCCGGCGACGACGTGGTGGTGGGTGTCAACCGGTTCGCCGAGACCGAGCCGTCCCCGCTGACCACCGCGGGCGCGGCGCCGATCGAGCGGATCGACCCGGGGGCGGAGGACGAGGCGGTAACGGGCATCGCGAAGTGGCGCGCCGCGCGGGACGGCGCCGCCGCGACGCGTGCGCTGGACCGGCTGCGCGCGGACGCCGGGTCCGCGACGAACCTGATGCCCGCGACGCTGGAGTGCGCCCGGACCGGGGTGACGACCGGGGAGTGGGCCGGCGCGCTGCGCGAGATTTTCGGCGAGTACCGCGCCCCGACCGGCCTGTCCGCGTCCACCGGTCTGTCCGCGCCGACCGGTACGGCCGCGCCCGTTGATACGGCCGCGTCGAGCCGCCCGCGCGGCCCGGGGCCGGACCCGGCGCCGGGCGCGGGCGCCGCCGGGTCGGGAGGCGGGACAGCGGAACTGGCCGAGGTGCGGGCCCGGGTGGCGGCCACGGCGGCCGAGCTGGGCGCCGGCCGGCTTCGGCTCCTGGTCGGCAAGCCGGGCCTGGACGGGCACTCCAACGGCGCCGAGCAGATAGCCATGTGCGCCCGGGACGCCGGGTTCGAGGTGGTGTACCAGGGCATCCGGCTGACCCCGGGGCAGATCGTGGCGGCCGCCGTGCAGGAGGACGTGGACGTGGTCGGGCTGTCGGTGCTGTCCGGGGCGCACCTCGAGGCGGTGCCGGCGGTACTGGCCGGGCTGGCCGCCGCCGGCCTGCCAGGCGTACCGGTGGTGGTGGGCGGCGTCATCCCGGCCGGCGACGCGAGCGCGCTACGGGCGGCGGGGGTGGCGCGGGTGTTCACCCCGAAGGACTTCGGGCTCACCGGCATCATCGACGAACTGGTCACGGTGGTACGCGAGGCCAACGGGCTGATCGGCTGAGATCGGCCGCCGGTACGCTGCACCGGTGCTGACCGTGGAGAACCTGACCCGTCGGTTCGAGCGGCGGGTGATCCTCGACCGGATCAGCTTCACGTTGACTCCGGGCGAGGTCTGCGCCGTGATCGGGGCCAACGGCTCCGGCAAGACCACCCTGCTGCGCTGCGTCGTCGGTGCGGAGCGGCCCGACGGCGGGCGGGTGCGCCTCGACGGCCGGCCGATGGACGAGACCGATCCGGAGATCCGGGCCGCGGTCGCGTGTGTGCTCGACGACATCGACTTCTTCCCGGACCTGTCCGCGGGGGAGCATCTCGACCTGCTCGCGTACGCGCACGGCGGGCGGCAGCCCGGCGCGGTGGACGAGGTCATCGCCGAGCTGGGCCTTACCGAGGCGCGCGATCAGCTGCCCAGCACGCTGTCCAGCGGGCAGCGTCGGCGGCTGGCCCTGGCGTCCTGCTTCGTGCGACCTCATCGGCTGCTGGTGCTCGACGAGCCCGAGCAGCGCCTGGACGTCGAGGGCCGGGACTGGCTGGCCCGGGCGCTGGCGCGGGAGCGGGAGGCCGGGACCGCCGTGCTGTTCGCCTCGCACGACGCCGACCTCGTGGCGGCGGTGGCCGACAGTCACCTCACGCTCGGGCAGGCGGAGGAGTGAGCCCGGCGGTCGGGCCCATGCCCGCCGGGCAGGCCGCCGGACCGGTGCCGCCAGCGATCCCGGTGCCCTCCGCCGGGGCGCTGCGCGCGCGGCTGCGTCGGGCCCGCCGCGAGCACTCCGGCGGCCGGGCCGGCGACCTGTACCTGGTGCTGCTGCTGATCGTGGTGCTCGGTGCCGCGGTGCCGCAGTACCTGGCCCGGCACCTCGCGCACCGGTCACAGGCGCCGGCCGCGGTCTCCGAGCGGTGGTGGCTGGTGATCTCGCTGGCAGTGGCCGTCGCCGGGCTGTGCTGGCTGGCGCTGCGCGCGCTCGGCCCGCTGTTGGCCATGCCCGCCGCCCAGGCGTGGTGCCTGTCCAGCCCGGTGGGCCGGCGCGGCTGGCTGATCAGACCACTGGGCTACCTGCTGCTGGCCGGCGCGGTGGCCGGTGCCGGGCTGGGCGCGCTCGGCGCCCTGCTGGCGGGCGCCGCCGGCCACTCGGCCTCGGGCGCGCTGATCGGCTGGGTGGCGCTGCTGTACGCCGGGATCGGTACGGCGGTGGCCGGATTCGCCGCCGCCGCGCAGGGCCGGCGGCGCAGCCCGGCGGAGCCGGTACCGGCGGTGCTCGGCCTGGCCGGCGCGGTCGCGGTCATCGTCTCGCACTACGCGGGACTGGTGCCGGCCGCGCCCTCCCCACCCGTGCTCTGGCCGGCCCTGGCCGCGGTGCTGGTCGCCGCGGCGGCCGGCACGGCCGCGCTGCTGCGGCTGGACCGGCTCGACCGCGCCGCGCCCGCGGCCGGCGCCGCGCTGGCCGGCGCGGCGGCCGCGGCGGCGATCTTCATGGACCCCACGCTGTTCGCCGGAGTGCTGGAGGCGCGCCGGTGGCGCCGGATCGGCCGGATCGGCCGGCGTGCGCGCCGGGCGCGCCCCGGACCCCGGTGGTCGGTTCTGCTGCGGGCGGAGCTGCGCCGGCTGCCCCGCCGGCCGCAGGCACTGCTGGTCTCGGCCGGGCTGCTGCTCGTCCCGTACGCGATAGAGCTGCTCGCCCCGCCGTGGGCCGGGATGGCGCGGGTGGTGGCCGGGTACCTGGCGGTCAACCGGCTGGCCGCCGGGCTGCGTACGATCTGCCGCTCGCCGGCCCTGCGCCGGGCCCTCGGCGGTACGGATCGGCAGCTGCGCCTGGCGCACCTGGTGGTGCCGGCCGCCGGTGCGCTGCTGTGGTGGCTGGCCGGTAGCGAGCTGGCCGCCCCGGCACCGGCTCAACTGGTCTTCGTGGCCGGTCTGGTCTTCGCGGTGTACCGCAACGCCGCCACGCCGCCCATCAGGTACGGCGGCGCGATGGTGGACACCCCGTTCGGGCTGGTCCCGACCGACCTGCTCCGCCAGATCCTGCGGGGGCTGGACGTGGTCGCCGTGCTGACACTGGTGGCGTGGCTCTGGCCGGGTGGCGCGGGCTGAGCCCGTCGTCCGTCTCGACCGGCTGAGCGATGCCGGTGCGGGCTCGCCGGGCCGGGTCAGGGCTCGGCCCGGCCCGGCCCGCGTGCGGCGGTCAGCGGCCCAATCGCGTGCCCGGGTCGACCGGTAGTCGCAGCGTGGTCTCCGGCACACCGGACCTGGCCGCGCGCAGGGCCGCCTTCTCCGCCCTGCGCCGCCGTCGGCGCCGCCGGACCCACACGAAGAACGCCACCAGTGCGGCCACGAACACCACGATGAGGACCGGCAGCACGATCGCCACCAGCGACATGGCCGTGCTGAACACGTCCTCGATCGTGCTGGCGATCGGTGCGCCGAAGCCGAGCGTGGACACGTTGATGACCGGTCGGGCGGTGGCCTTGAACCCGTGTACGCACAGCGCGATCAGTGCGCCCACCGCGATCGGCACCCACTGGTGGCTGCCGAAGAACTTGCCGGGGTCGGTCACCATCTCGGTCTTCGCGCCCGACGCGGCACCGAAGGACAGCCCGCCCGCGGTCGGACGGATCACGGTGTGCACCACGTCGTTGACGTGGTCGACCATCGGCACCTTGTCGGCGACCACCTCGATGGCCAGCAGGACGATCAGGATCGCCAGCACCCAGCCGTTGCTCAGCCACTGCCAGCTGTGCGGCAGGTCGACCAGTCCGGTGTACCGGTCGAGCAGGCCCAGCGCGAGCAGCGGAATGTACGCGTTGAGCCCCGCGGACGCGCTCAGGCCCAGCCCGGTCAATGCCTCCAACACGACATCCAGCATCTCATCAATGCGCCACAACCCGTCTCGGCTGCGCTCCCCGCCGCACTCGGCTACCCTCGCACGGTGCGGTTGGTTATTGCCCGGTGCTCCGTGGACTACATCGGTCGGCTGACGGCCCATTTGCCGACGGCCAACCGGTTGCTGATGGTGAAGGCCGACGGATCCGTGTCGATCCACGCCGACGACCGGGCGTATAAGCCGCTCAACTGGATGAGCCCGCCCTGCCGGATCGAGGAGGCACCCGGCGTGTGGCGGGTGGTCAACAAGGCCGGCGAGGAGCTGCGGATCACCCTCGAAGAGGTGCTCCACGACTCCTCCCACGAGCTGGGCGTCGACCCCGGCCTGCGCAAGGACGGCGTCGAGGCACACCTGCAGGAGCTGCTAGCCGCCTCGCCGGGCGTGCTCCGCGAGGGGTACACGCTGGTCCGGCGCGAGTTCCCGACCGCGATCGGGCCGGTAGACCTGTTCTGCCGGGACGCCGGGGGCGGCAGCGTGGCAGTCGAGATCAAGCGGCGTGCCGGCATCGACGCGGTCGAGCAGCTGACCCGCTACCTGGAGCTGCTCAACCGGGACCCGCTGCTGGCACCGGTGGCCGGCGTGCTGGCCGCGCAGTCGATCGCCCCGCAGGCCCGTACCCTCGCCGAGGACCGCGACATCCGCTGCGTAGTGGTCGACTACGACGCGCTGCGCGGCATCGAGCGGGACGAGCTGACCCTGTTCTGACCGGCGCGGGCCGGGTTTCGGCAGGTCATCCATAGCGGAGGCGGCCGCCACGCCGGGCGGCGATTCGGCCGTTTCGCGCCGGACGTGTCTATCCGGCGACTACCCTCCGTGTCGTGAGTCCCACCCACCGCCACGCCCAGCCCGCGCGCCCGAGACCGGCGCGGGTCGACTCGGGCGGGCGGTGACGTGCGGGGCGCGCGCCGGGTGGCCGCCGGGCTGAGCGACCAGGCGATCATCGCGTGCGCCAACGCCGCCAACACCATCCTCGCGCTCGCCCTGCTCACCCGCGCCCGGGCCGGGGCCATGGTGCTCTCGCTGGGACTGGCGTACCTGGTGCTCACCCTGAACCGGGCGTTCGTCGGCGAGGTGCTGATCGTGCTGGCCGCCCGGCTCGACGAACAGCGCCGCGCCCGGCTGATGCGCAACGGGCTGGCCATGGCGGTCACGTTCGGTGTGGTGGCCGTCGCCGTACTGCTGGTGATCTGGGTGCTTCGGCCCCGGAGCGGCAACATCGACCTTCAGGATCTGGTCTGGCTGGCGCCCTTCCTGCCGGTGATACTGCTGCACGACACCGGCCGCGCCGGGTACCTCGCGGTCCGGGAGCAGGGCAGCTGCCTGCTGATCGACCTGGTCTGGGTGACGATCCAGGCGGCCGCGATGACCGGGTTCCTGCTCGCCGGCCACCGGTCGGCCGGGGCGATCTTCGTGAGCTGGGGGCTGGGCGCGCTCGCCGGGGCGCTGGTCTTCCTGGCGCGTACCGGGCAGCGGCCGTGGCGGGGCGACCCGCGCCAGTGGATCAGCGAGACCAGGCACCTGTCCGGCTGGTTCACCGCCACCCAGATCGTCGGCCAGATCCAGGTGCAGGCGATCAGCTTCCTGGTCAGCGGTCGGCTGTCCCAGCGCGACCTGTCCGGCCTGCGCGGCGGCCAGACCGCGCTGATCCAGCCGGTGCAGAACTTCATTCAGGCGGTACAGAGCCTGATCGTGCCGAGGCTGTCCCGGCTGGCCGGGGACGCGAGCCGCCGGCCGGCTCGGGAGGGGCGTACGGCGGCGGAGCGCATGCGTCACCAGACCGCCCTGCTCGCGGTCGCCTTCGTCGGGCTCGCGGTGTTGATGGTGGTGACCGTGGCGCCGCTGTCGGCGTTCGTGCTCGCCCGGCTCAGCAAGTTCGCCGACATCGCGCCGCTGGCCCTGCCGCTGTGCGTGCAGGCCGGCATCTACCTGGTCGAGCTGCCGTTCGCGGCCGCGCTGCGCGGCATGCACAGAGCCCGGCTGCTGTTCTTCCGGTACGTGGTCTACACCGCCGCGAGCCTGGCCGGCCTGATCGCCGGCGGCGACGCGGACGGGCTGCACGGCGCCGTGTGGGGGCTGACCGGCGGGGCGGCGGTCAGCCTGCTCACGATGATCGCGTTCTACCGGTACGCCCTGCACCGGCTCGTCGGGTCGGCGACCGACCGCGCCGAGGTCGAGCCGGTACCGGGCGACTGGTCTGGGCCGCAGCGCGGCGCCAGGCACGCCGCGCCGGACCGGTCGGACCTCGCCCGTTGAGGCCCCGCCAGCGGAGGCCCCGCCGGCGGAGGCCCCGCCGGCGGAGGCCCGGCCGGTTGAGGCCCGGCCGGAGCCGGCCCGGCCCCGCTCACCAGCTGGACAGCGGCTTCCCCTCGGCGAAGCCGGCCGCGCTCTGCACGCCGACCACCGCCCGCTCGTGCAGCTCCTCCAGGTCGCTGGCGCCCGCGTAGGTGCACGCCGAGCGCACCCCCGTCACGATGCTGTCGAGGATGTCCTCGATGCCGGGGCGCACCGGGTCCAGGTACATCCGCGCGGTGGAGACGCCCTCCTCGAACAGCGCCTTGCGGGCCCGGTCGTAGGCCGACTCCTCGGCGGTGCGCCGGGTGACCGCCCGCTTGGAGGCCATCCCGTAGTTCTCCTTGTACAGCCGGCCGTCGTGGTCGCGCTGCACATCACCCGGCGACTCGTTGGTGCCGGCGAACCAGGAACCGACCATGACGTTGGACGCGCCGGCCGCCAGCGCCAGCGCGACGTCGCGCGGGTGGCGCACGCCGCCGTCGGCCCACACGTGCGCGCCCAGCCCGCGAGCCGCCGCGGCGCATTCGAGCACGGCGGAGAACTGCGGCCGGCCGACCCCGGTCATCATCCGGGTGGTGCACATGGCGCCCGGGCCGACCCCGACCTTCACGATGTCGGCGCCCGCCGCGACCAGATCCCGTACGCCGTCGGCGGTCACCACGTTGCCGGCCACCACCGGTACCTGCGGGTCCAGCGCGCGGACCGCGCGCAGGGCGTCGATCATGGCCTCCTGGTGCCCGTGGGCGGTGTCCACCACCAGCACGTCGACCCCGGCGGCGAGCAGCTTGTCGGCCCGCCCGGCCGGATCGCTGGTGGGGTTGCCGTGGCCGCTGCCGCTGGCGCCCGCGGCGCCGTAGGTGCTGTTGCGGGCGGCGCCGCCGGCCGAGCCGGCGATTCCGAGCGCGGCGGCCACCCGCAGCCGTCCCTGCCCGTCGACGGCGGGCTCGTACAGGGTGGCCCGCAGGGCGGCCTTGCGGGTCAGGATGCCGACCATCCTGCCGCTCTCGTCGACCACCGGTGCGATCCGGTGGCGGCCGGGCGCGAGCCGGGCGAACGCGTCCCGGGGCGAGATCCCGGCGGGCAGCGACTCGATGGGCGTGGACATGATCGCCGACAGTTGGGTGAACCGGTCGACCTCGGCGCAGTCGGCCTCGGTCACTATGCCCATCGGCCGGTCGCCGTCGACCACCACCACCGCGCCGTGGGCGCGCTTGGGCAGCAGGGCCAGGGCCTCCGACACGGTGTCGGTCGGGCCGAGGGTGATCGGAGTGTCGTACACGACGTGCCGCTGCTTGATCCAGGAGACCACCTCGGCGACCACGTCCACCGGGATGTCCTGCGGAATGACCACGAGCCCACCCCGCCGGGCCAGCGTCTCGGCCATCCGCCGCCCGGCCACCGCCGTCATGTTCGCGGCCACCACCGGGATGGTGGTGCCGCTGCCGTCGTGGGTGCTCAGGTCGACCGCCATGCGGGACCCGACCGATGAGCGGCTGGGCACCATGAACACGTCGTCGTAGGTCAGGTCGTGCATGGGTGTCGGATGAAGCAGACGCATAAGCGCAAGTATCCGTGGCCGGCGCGGGCGCCGTGGGGCAACCCTCGACTCATCACCGGACCGCCCCTCCCGAGCGGTCTGGCGCGGCGCCTCTGGTGCCGCGCGGCGACCCCGACCAGTTCTCCGAGCCGTTGAGAAAGAGTCTCATCTATTGGAATCAACCGATTGACATGCTGAGCTCGGGCCGGCGCTCCAGCGCCGAAGTGATCGTCGAGTCGCCGCCCGGCCGGTACCCGAACTTCGGCACCATCAGCTTCACCGGCTCGACCGTCAACGGCAGCAGCCTGTCCGCCGTTCACCCGGTCGCTCTCGATCCGAGCAACGGCGTCTACGAGGCCCACACCGGCGCGCTGAGCGGCGGGAACTTCTCAATCGCCTACCAGCACGAGTGACTTAAATCTGTCGCGACGGGACGGGTTCCTACCCGTCCCGTTACGCCGTACTCTCGCTGAGTGACACAAAATCCCCCCGATCACGTCGTACCGGGCAGTGGCCGCGAGGCGGTGTCCGGGGCGGTTCGGGTCGGTGACGCAGACCCGAACGAGGCGGTCCGGGTGACCGTCATCCTGCGCCGGGCCGCGCCGCGTTCGGGCGCGCCGGCGGAATCGGCCGAGTTGGCCCTGGTGGAACGGTTCGCCGAGGATCACGGGCTGTCGGTCACCGCGGTGAACCCGACCGCGCGTTCGGTCGGACTGCTCGGCAGCGTCGCCCAGATGAACGCGGCGTTCGGGGTGAACCTCGGCAGGTACACCGGGGACGGGCAGACCTACCGGGGGCGCGAGGGCGACGTCCACGTGCCGGCCGAGCTGGCCGGGGTGGTGGTCGCCGTGCTCGGGCTGGACGACCGCCCGCAGGCTCGGGCGCACTTCCGGATCGCCCACGACCCGCGCGCGGCCAGCCGGGCCGAGGGGGTGGCGCCCCGGGCCGCGACCAGCGGGTATCCGCCGGGCGAGGTCGCCCGCCGGTACGGCTTCCCGTCCGGCGCGACCGGCGCCGGGCAGGCCGTAGCGGTGATCGAGCTGGGTGGCGGGTACCGCACCGCCGACCTCACCGAGTATTTCGCCAAGCAGGGCGTCAAGCGGCCCACGGTCAGTGCCGTGTCGGTGGACGGGGCGAAGAGTACGCCCGGCGACGACGCGGATGCCGAGGTCATGCTCGACATCGAGGTGATCGGCGCCGTCGCGCCCGGTGCGCACATCGTGGTCTACTTCGCACCCAACACCACCAGCGGCTTCTACGACGCGATCGCCGCCGCGGTGCACGACACCCGGCACAAGCCGTCGATCATCTCGATCAGCTGGGGTGAGGCCGAGGCCGACTGGACCACGCAGGCGATGGACGCCTACGACGAGCTGTTCGCCGACGCGGGCGCGCTCGGGATCACCGTGTACGCGGCGGCCGGCGACGACGGCTCCCGGGACAACGGCACCGGCGACAACGTTGACTTCCCGGCGTCCAGCCCGCACGTGGTCGGCTGCGGCGGCACCACCCTGTCCGAGTCAGGCGAGGTGGTCTGGAACGACAGCGCCACCGGCAACGGCGCCACCGGCGGCGGGGTCAGCACCCACTTCGGACTCCCCGACTACCAGGGCAACGCCAAGGTCCCGAGGAATCCGAAGGAGACGGTCGGGCGCGGGGTGCCGGACGTGGCCGGCGACGCCGACCCCCTGACCGGCTACCAGGTGCGGGTGAACGGGCGGGACGCGGTGATCGGCGGCACCAGCGCGGTGGCGCCGCTGTGGGCAGGGCTGACCGCGCTGGCCAACGAGCGCAACGGCACGAAGACCGGCGAGCCGCACGAGCGGCTGTACGCGCATCCGGCGGCGTTCGTGGACATCACGACCGGGGACAACGGCGGCTACCACGCCGGCCCCGGCTGGGACCCGTGCACCGGACTCGGCAGTCCGCGGGGTGAGCAGATCGTCCAGATACTAGGGGGGTAGCGCGGGTCATGGCGCGTCGATGGTGGGCTGCGGCCTGCGCGCTGCTGGCGATCGTGGCACTGGCGTGCAACGGGGAGGTGGGCGGCCAGTCGGGCGGCCTCGGTAACCCGCCTCCGACCTCGACGACCCGTACGCCGGGCACACCGAAACCGGTGGCCGGCATGCCGTCGTCCATGGCCGCGATCGGTGACTCGATCACGGCCGGGTACGCCACCTGCATCGCACCGTCCGACTGCCCGCGCAACTCCTGGTCCACCGGCACGGGCACGCTGGTCGACAGCCACTACAAGCGGATCCTCGCCGACAATCCGGCGATCAAGGGGCACCAGAGGAACTACGCCGTGTCCGGCGCGACCGCGGCGGGCCTGGCCAGCCAGGCCGAGCAGGCGGCGGCGAACCACCCGGCGTACCTGACCATCATGATCGGCGCGAACGACGCCTGCCGGTCCACCATGACCGCCACCTCGACGTTCGCCACGGCGCTCGGGGCCGCCCTGAACGCGGTCAAGTCGCGCAGCCCGCAGACCCGCATCCTGATGGTGAGCATTCCCGACGTGTACCGGGTCTGGGAGGTCGGGCACACCAGCCGGCTGGCCCGGGCGGTGTGGTCGGCGGCGGGGATCTGCCCGCAGTTGCTGGCCAACCCCACCTCGACGGCGGCCGCCGACGTCACCAGGCGGCAGGCGTTCCGCGACCAGGTCGACGCGTACGACGACCAGTTGGAGCGGGCCTGCGCCGGGTACGGGCACCTGTGCCGGTGGGACGGCGGCGCGGTGCACAGGACCAGCTTCGGCATGGGTGAGCTGTCCTCGCTGGACTTCTTCCACCCCAACGGGGCGGGCCAGGACGAGATCGCCCGGGTGACCTACCCGGGCAGCTTCACCTGGTAGCCGCCCGGCTCGACGGTCGCCCCGTCAGCGGGGACGGCCGTGCAGCAGCCGAACCGCCCGGGCGATCTGGGCCACCTGCTTGGGCGTGCGGTCGAACGACAGCGCCGGCAGCAGCGAGCGCATCCGGCGCTTCGTGATCGCCTTCGGCCGGGCGAACTCGCGCAGCCCGTCGGCGCCGTGGATGCGCCCGAAGCCGGAGTCGCCCACTCCACCGAAGGGCAGTCCGGGCATGCCCGCGAACGAGATCGCCGAGTTCACCGCCGTCATGCCCGAGCGCAGTTGCCGGGCCAGCGCGACACCCCGCGACCGGGAGAACACCGCGCCGCCGAGCCCGTACCGGCTGGCGTTGGCCAGCCGTACCCCCTCGTCGGCGTCGGCCACCCGGGTCACCGTCAGCGTCGGCCCGAAGGTCTCCTCCCGCACCGCCGCCGCGTCCTCCGGCACGTCCACCAGGATCGTCGGCCGCACGTACGGCGGCTGTACCGCGTCGGGCCCACCCAGCGCCGCCCTGCCCCCGCGCTCCAGCGCGTCGGCGATGTGCCGCCGGATCGTGTCGATCTGGCCGGGCATGGTGATCGGGCCGAAGTCCGCGCCGTCCTCGATGCCCACCGTCAGCCGGGCCGCCCGCTCCACCAGCCGCCCCAGGAACGCGTCGTACACCGCGTCCGCGACGTATACCCGCTCGATGCCCACGCAGGTCTGGCCGGCGTTGGTCATGCCGCCCCAGACGGCGGCGGCGACCGCGCCGTCCAGGTCCGCGTCCGCGTCGACGATCATCGCGTCCTTGCCGCCGCACTCGGCCAGGACCGGGGTCAGCGTCTCGGCGCAGGCCGCCATCACCTTCTTGCCGGTGGCCGTGGAGCCGGTGAACGCCAGCTTGTTCACGCCCGAGCGGCACAGCGCGGCACCCACGTCACCGGTGCCGAACACCGCCTGCAGTACCGGCTGCTCAGGCACCACCTCGACGAACCGGTCCACCAACCACGCACCGATCGCCGGGGTGTACTCGCTGGGCTTGAACACCACCGCGTTGCCGGCGGCCAGGGCGTACCCGATGGACCCGATCGGGGTCAGCACCGGGTAGTTCCACGGGCCGATGACGCCGACCACCCCGTAGGGCAGGTACTCCAGCCGGGACGCGTACTCGATCTGCATGAGGGAACTGCGTACCCGCCGGGGGCCCAGCACCGAGCGCGCGTGCTTGGCGGCCCACGCGATGTGGTCGATCGCGCCGGCCGCCTCCACGATCGCCTCGGCGACCGGCTTGCCGCCCTCCCGGTGCATCAGCTCGGCCAGTTCCTCCAGCCGGTTGGCCAGGGCCGCGCGCCAGCGCAGCAGCCGCTCCCGCCGGCCGGCGAAGCCGAGCGCCGCCCACCAGGCCGCGGCCTGCCGGGCCCGCCGCACCGCGTCGGCCACGTCGGACTCGCCGGACGCCGGGAAGCGACCGATCTGTTCGCCGGTGGCCGGATTCGAGGAGACGAGGTGACCGTCCTCGACGACGGGGACGCCAGGAGCGTGGGTGGCGGTCATCCGCACATGATAGGTCCGCTACCTACTCGCCGGTAGCCTGCGATCGTCGCGTTCGCCGCGGACGTGGCAGACTGCTGCCAAGTGACCGTTGGCGCAGGGGAGGCGGGTCGTGGCGAGGCAGTTCGACACCGTGGGCGTGGTGGGCCTGGGGACGATGGGCGCCGGCATCGTCGAGGTCTTCGCCCGCAACGGCATCGACGTGATCGCGAGCGAGGTCAACGAGGCCGCGCTGGACCGGGGGCGGGCCACGCTGACCGCCTCCGTGGACCGCGCCGTGGCCAGGGGCAAGCTGTCCGCGCCGGACCGGGACGCGCTGCTGGCCCACGTCCGGTTCGTCGTCGGGCTCGGCGGGCTGGCCGCCTGCGACCTGGTCGTCGAGGCGGTACCGGAGCATCTGGACCTCAAGCAGCGGATCTTCGCCGAGCTGGACCGGGTGTGCCATCCCGATGCGATCCTGGCCACCAACACCAGCTCGCTGAGCGTCACCGAGATCTCGGTCGCCACCCACCGGCCCAACCAGGTGGTGGGCATGCACTTCTTCAACCCGGCACCGGTGATGAAGCTGGTCGAGGTGGTCAAGACGGTGATCACCTCCGCCGACGTGGTGGCCGACATCGAGGCCCTGTGCACGCGCCTCGGCAAGGTCGACGTCACCATCAACGACCGGGCCGGCTTCATCGCCAACGGACTGCTCTTCGGGTACCTCAACCACGCCGCGTCCCGGTACGAGGCCGGCTACGTCAGCCGGGAGGACATGGACGCCGCCATGCGGCTGGGCTGCGGCCTGCCGATGGGCCCGCTCGCGCTGATGGATCTCATCGGGCTCGACACCACCTACGAGATCCTGGACACCATGTACCGGCGGGGCGGGCGGGACCGCCGGCACGCGCCGGTGGCGATGCTCAAGCAGATGGTCACCGCCGGGCTGCTGGGCCGCAAGACCGGGCGGGGCTTCTACACGTACGAGAAGCCGGGCTCGCCCGTCGTGGTCGACGACGAGCTGACCCCGGCACCGGCCGGCGCGACGGCCGAGGCGGCCCGGCCGGTCACCAAGGTCGGCGTGATCGGCTCCGGCATCATGGCCGCCGGCATCATCGAGATCTTCGTCCGGTCCGGGTACGAGGTGACCTCGGTCAGCCGGGGCGAGGAGCGTTCCTCGCGGCTGCGCGAGGCGGTGGCGGCCTCGCTGACCAAGGCGGTGGTGCGCGACAAGCTCACCGAGGCGGACCGGGACGCGGCCACCGACCGGATCACCTGGTCGACCCGGCTGGACCACCTGGCCGACGTCGACCTCGCGGTGGAGGCGGTGGTCGAGGAGCTGACCGTCAAGAAGGCGCTGTTCGCCAGCCTGGACGAGATCTGCAAGCCGGGCGTGCTGCTGGCCACCACGACGTCCAGCCTGCCGGTCATCGAGCTGGCGATGGCCACCGGCCGCCCCTCGGACGTGCTGGGCCTGCACTTCTTCAACCCGGCACCGGTGATGGCGCTGGTGGAGGTGGTGCGGACCATCCGTACCTCGCCGGAGGCGGTGGCCACGGCCAGATCGGTGCTGGCCGCGCTGGGCAAGACCGGCGTGGTCTGCTCCGACCGGGCCGGGTTCGTGGTGAACAATCTGCTCTTCCCGTACCTGAACGACGCGGTGCGCATGCTGGAGGCCAGCTACTCCACGGCCGACGACATCGACGCGGCCATGAAGCTCGGCTGCGGGTACCCGATGGGCCCCTTCGAACTGCTGGACGTGATCGGGCTGGACGTGTCGCTGGCCATCCAACGGGAGCTGTACCTGGAGTTGCGCGAGCCCGGTTTCGCCCCCGCGCCCCTGCTCGAGCACCTGGTCACCGCCGGGTACCTGGGTCGGAAGGTGGGCCGTGGCTTCCGCCGGTACGCCTGAGTCGGCCGTTCGAACAGGGCCTACGCTGGGAAGATGAGCCCCCGTCGCAATTCCCGCCGCCGGGACGAGGTGCCGATCGATTCCGAGCAGTTGCGTCGCGGGGCCGGGCGGACCCAGGTGGAGCACGACGGGGAATGGGCGATCCGGATGATTCCGGGCGGTACGAGCCTCAAGGCGTACCGTTGTCCCGGTTGCGACCAGGAGATCCGGCCGGGCGTGGCGCACCTGGTGGCCTGGCCGGCGGACGAGCGGGGCGACCTGAGTGACCGGCGCCACTGGCACACGTCCTGCTGGCGGGCCAGGGACCGGCGCTCCCCGATCATCCAGCGCTCCCGTAGCGCGCCCCGCTACGGCTGACCGTTACGGTTGATCCGTGACCACCCCGACGCCGCCCGCGAGCGACCCCACGAGCCAGCCGATCCGCGCCAACTCCATCCTTCCTGCCCGGCGGGAAGACATCGAGCTGCACACCGCGGACGGGCTCACCCTGGTCGGCGAGCTGGCCCGGCCGGCCGACCGGGATCCGGTCGCCACCCTGGTCTGCCTGCACCCGCTGCCCACGCACGGCGGGATGATGGACAGCCACGTGCTGCGCAAGGCCGCCTGGCGGCTGCCGGCGCTGGCCGGGGTGGCCGTGCTGCGCTTCAACACCAGGGGTACGTCGAGCGTGCGGGGCACCAGCGAGGGGCAGTTCGCCGGCGGCGCCGACGAGCGGTACGACGTGGCCGCCGCCATCGAGTACGCGGAGTTCGAGGAGCTGCCGTCGCTGTGGGTACTGGGCTGGTCCTTCGGCACCGACCTGGCGCTGCGGTACGGCAACGAGCCCTCGGTGGTGGGTGCGATCCTGCTCTCGCCGCCGCTGCGCTTCTCGACGCCCGAGGATCTGACCGGCTGGGCGGCGTCTGGTAAGCCGGTCGTCGCGCTGGTGCCCGAGTTCGACGACTACCTGCGCCCGGCCGAGGCGGCCGAACGGTTCGCGGCCATCCCGCAGGCCGACGTCGTCGGGGTACCGGGGGCGAAGCACCTGTGGGTGGGTGACGCGGAGACCGCGCTCAACGAGATCATCCGCCGGGTGGCTCCCTCGTCGTACCCGTTGCCGGAGACCTGGCACGGGCCGATGGAGTACGGCGACGCCAGCGCGTACGCCGACCGCACGGTGGCCGCCTTCGCGGACGTGCCGCGCCCCCAGTAACGGCCCCGGCCCTGCCATCGAGCCCGGGCCTGCCATCGAGCCCGGGCCTGCCATCGAGCCCGGGCCCGGTCGGGGCGGCTACTTCGCGTCGGCGCTGACCTTGCCGTTCTGCGCCTGCGACTCGGGCTTGCCCTTCGACTTGTCCTTGGTCTGGTTCGCCGACTTCTCGGCTTGTGCCGTCTCCGACCCGTCCGACCGGGCGGCCTCGGCGCCCTCGGGGCGCCCGCCGTCCGGATGGCCGCCGTCGGGATGGCCGTCCGGGTGCGGGCCCTCGGCGAGCACGCCGTCGGCCAGCACCATGTCGCCCTGGACCTTCTCCGACTCGGCGGCCTCGGCCCCATCGCCCTGGTGACCGCCGTCGGCCCGCTCGATGAGCGTCTCCAGCTGGCGCCGCTGTTCGGTCAGCCGCTCCTCGGTCGCCCGGCGCGCCTCATCCGCCCGCCGAACCTCTTCCATCTGCCGGGCCGCCTCGGTGCGGTACTCGCCGGCCTTGCGCCGGGCGTCCGCCTCCGCCATGCGCGCCGCCTCGGCCTGCTGGTGCGCGCTGGCCGCGTGCTGGTGCGCCGCCGCCGCCTGCTGCTGCGCCGACACCAGCGACTGCTGGGCCTGCTCGGTCTGCTGCTGGGCCTCGGTCAGCTGCTGCTGGGCCGTGGCGAGCTCCTCGCGGGCCCGGTTCGCCTCCCCGACGCGCGCCTCGGCCTCCTCGACCGCGTCCGCGCTGCGCTGCTGGGCGGCGGCCGATTCCCGCTGTGCCTCCACCACCAGGCGCTCGGCCTGAGTCTTCGCGGTGGTGAGCATCTGCTCGGCCTCGGTGCGGGCGCCCTCGACCACGCGCCGGGCGGCGTCGTCGGCCCGGGTGTGGGTCTGCGCCGCGTACTGCTCGGCCTGCGCCTGGGCGTGGGCGGCGTACTGCTCGGCCTGGGCCCGCAGCGCGGCCAGTTCGGCGTCGATGCCGGAGCGGCGCTGCTGCGCCTCCTGCTCGACCAGGGCGCGCTGGTGCTCCACGTAGGAGTCGGCGTCGGCCCGGATCTTGTGGGCCTGCGCGGCGCTCTCCTCGCCGACCCGCTTCGCCTCCTGCTTGATCTGGATGCCGCGCTGCTCCGCGTAGGCGTCGGCGTCGGCCCGGATCTGGCGGGCGTGCGCGGTGGCCTCCTCGCCGATCCGCTGCGTCTCCTGCTGAATCTTGGCATGCTGCTGCTCGATGTAGGCGTTGGTGTCCATCCGGAGCCGCTCGGCCCGGGCGGTGCTCTCCTCGCCGAGCCGCCGGGACTCCTCCTGCGCGCTCCGGTGCAGGTGCTCGGCCTCGGTGCGCAGCCGGGTGGCGTACTCCTGGCTCTTGGTCACTTCCGCCTGCAGCTCGGCCCGGCGCTGGGCGGCCGCGCGGTCCTCGTCGGCGCGGCGGGCGCCCAGGGCCGCCTCGAAGTCCCGCACCGCCTTGTTGTGCTGCTCGCGGGCGTCGAGCAGGATCCGCTCGGCCTCCTCCCGCTGCCGCTGGCAGGAGGCGAGCGTATCGGCCTTGATCGCTTCGGCCTGCTCCTCGGCCATGGCCAGCATCTGCTCGACCCGGGGACCCAGGTGGCGGAAGGAGATCTGGCCAACCGGGACGCTGTTGGCGCCGGCCCGGCGCTGCTCGGCGATTTCCAGCTGCTGCTGGTGGACCTGCGCCGCGAGGGCGTGCACCTGCCCGTAGGCCTCGTCGCGTTCGGCAGCGAGCGCCGCGTTCTCCGTCTCCAGGCTATGGATAAACGAGTCGACCTGATCCCGCTTATATCCGCGGACGGCTGTGTCGAAATTCGGCTCGGAGGCAAGGCCCCCGCTCACTGCATTCAGGTCTCCGCCTTGCGACATAGCTCCATCCTCACACGCAACATCCCGTCATGCAGGCGTTCAGACCGGCATG
The DNA here is from genome assembly GCF_039543385.1 of Rugosimonospora acidiphila. Classification (NCBI taxonomy): domain Bacteria; kingdom Bacillati; phylum Actinomycetota; class Actinomycetes; order Micromonosporales; family Micromonosporaceae; genus Rugosimonospora; species Rugosimonospora acidiphila. The sequence continues at coordinate 430,154 of NZ_BAABJQ010000004.1, read as the reverse complement.
ACGGGACGTGCGCGCTTTGCTGCGCTCAGCTTGCCGAGACCTTGTCGTCCTTGTCGGACGCCGTGTCACTCTTGTCCGCCGGTGCGATATTCGGCACAATACCAGCCAAACCAGAAAGCATCTGCCCCAACTGCGCGGTAACCGCGTCTTTCTGACGCGTCAGCTCCTCGACCTCGCGGCGGGCGGTGGTGGTGGTCTGCTCGGCCTCCTGGCGGGCCTCAGTGACCATCCGGTGCGCCTCGCTGCGGGCCTCGTTCACCGTCTTCTCGGACAGCGACTTGGCCTTCTCGACCGTCTCCTCGGCGTTGCGCTCGGACTCGACCCGGCGGGCCTCGGCCCGCTGCTCGATCTCCTTGGCCCGCTCCTCCGCGTTGCGCGCCCGCTGCTCGGCCTCGCTGACCAGCTTCTGGGTGTTGGTGACGGCCGCGGCGTGCCGCTGGCTCTCATCGCGCTCCGAGGCCTCCCGGCGCTCGGCCAGCTCCAGCTGGAGGGCCTGCAGGTCCTTGTCGCGCTTGTCCCGGGCGTCGGCCAGCAGCTTGGTCGCCTCCGCACGCTTCTCCTCGGCGTCCCGCGCCGCCTTCGCCCGCAGCTGGGTGATCTCCCGCTCGGCGGTGGCCCGCAGCGTCGACACCTCGCGCTCCACGGTCGCCTTCAGCTCGGCGACCTCGTGAGCGGTGGCCGCGCGCAGCTGCTTGGTCTCCCGCTCGGCGTCGCCCCGCAGCGTGTCCGCCTCCCGGCGAGCCTGAACGCGGACCTCGGCGGCCTCCCGCTCGGCCGCGGTGCGCAGGTTGCTGGCCTCGCGCTCGGCGCTCGCCTTCATGGCGGCGGCCTCGGCGCGGGCCTTGTCGGTGATCTCCCGAGCCTCGAGCCGAGCGGCGGAGACGATGCCCTCGGCCTCGCGCTTGGATTCGCCCCGGTGATCGTTGGCCTGCTCCTCGGCGAGCCGGAGGATCTGCTCGACCCGGGTGCCCAGCCCTGACAGCGTCGGCCGGCTGTTCTCCTCGAGCTGCTTGTTGGTGTCGGTGAGCTTCTGCTCCACGGAGTTGATCCGCTGCTCGGCCTGACGCAGACGACGCTGCGCGTCGTTCATCCGCTGCTCGGCCTCACCGCGGGCCTGCTCTGACTGCGCGATGGCCGCATTCAAGCGCTGAATGTAGCCGTCCACCTGCGCACGGTCGTAACCACGGAGCACGACGCTGAACTCGGTGCTCGCGTTCGCATCGTCGAAAAACGCAAGGGAAGAGGGCTGCTGCTGCTGGGGCATTGGCACATAGTGGCAGATCCCCACCCCCCTTCCGCAAGACCGCCGGTGCTATGTCATGGAGAAGGCACATGGTCAACTCGACAAGCCCCGTGCGATAACGGATCGCTCGCACCGATATCCGCCAACGGCGTGCGTCTCGCCGGCCCGGCGTCGACGGTCCGTCAGCGATTGGCTACCGTGCGAACGCCGCGTGCATTCAATCACTCACCGCGGAAACGGTTTATCTGATTCACGTGCCGCTCACGCAGCTCGGTGTCCCGAATGCCGAATCCCTCTCCAGGTGCGAGGCAGAGCACACCCACCTTTCCCTGATGGGCATTGCGGTGCACCTCCCACGCCGCCACGCCGGTCTGCTCCAGCGGGTAGGTCTTCGACAGGGTCGGGTGGATCCGCCCGCCCGCGATGAGCCGGTTGGCCTCCCACGCCTCGCGGTAGTTGGCGAAATGGCTGCCGATGATGCGCTTGAGGTTCATCCACAGGTACCGGTTGTCGTACTGGTGCAGGTACCCGGTCGTGGACGCGCAGGTGACCACGGTGCCGCCGCGCCGGGTCACGTACACGCTCACGCCGAAGGTGTCCCGGCCGGGATGCTCGAACACGATGTCGGGATCGTCGCCACCGGTGAGCTCGCGCACCCGTGCCCCGAACCGGCGCCACTCCGTCTCGTCCTGGGTGCGCTCGTCCTTCCAGAAGGTGAAGCCCTCGGCGGCCCGGTCGATCACGAGTTCGGCGCCCAGCTGCCGGCACAGCCGCGCCTTGCGCGCGCTGGACACCACGCACACCGGTGTCGCGCCGCCGTTGAGCGCGAGCTGGGTGGCGTAGGAGCCCAGGCCGCCCGAGGCGCCCCAGATGAGCACCACGTCGCCCTGCTTGAGCTGCGCGCCGTGGCGGGACACCAGCTGCCGGTACGCGGTGGAGTTGACCAGCCCGGGGCTGGCGGACTCCTCCCAGCTCAGGTGCGCCGGCTTGGGCATGAGCTGGTTCGTCTTGACGATCGCCAGCTCGGCGAGGCCGCCGAAGTTGGTCTCGAAGCCCCAGATCCGTTGCTGCGGATCGAGCATCGTGTCGTCGTGGCCGGCCGCGTCCTCCAGTTCGACGCAGAGGCAGTGCGCGACCACCTCGTCGCCGGGCCGCCACCGGCTGACCCCGCCGCCGACCCGCAGCACGACCCCCGCCGCGTCCGAGCCGACCACGTGGTAGGGCAGGTCGTGCCGGCGGGTCAGCGGGGAGAGCCGGCCGTAGCGCTCCAGAAACCTGAACGCGGGTACCGGCTCGAAGATGCTGGTCCACACCGTGTTGTAGTTGATGGCGCTGGCCATCACGGCGATCAGCGCCTCGCCGGGGCCGAGCGCCGGGGTCGGCACCTCTTGCACGTGCAGGGTCTTGCGCGGATCGCGCTCGCGGGTGGTCAGGCCGTCGAAGATGTGCGCCTCGTCGGCGCGTACCACCACGCCGCGGTAGCTGTCCGGCACCGGGACTTCACCGACCTTCGCGAGGTCGCCGCCCATGATCGCATCGAGAATGGCTTGCACAGCGCGCCTCCTCATGGAGCCGAGACGCGAGATGTTACTGCTCGGTAGTCAAGGTCGGAACAGCTCTGTGAACATCGACACCCGCCACTGCGCGAAGCTGCTCGGGGAAGCGCTTGCCGCCACTGTAAAGGGCACCGGGCCAGGAATTTCCCTCCCCGGTGCCGCACTCACTCGGTCGGCGGTTCGACCAGCTCCACGAGTACCCCGCCGGCGCTCTTGGGGTGGATGAAGTTGATGCGGGAGCCCCCGGTACCGGGGCGGGGCTCGTCGTACAGGAGCTGCATGCCGCGCTCGCGCAGGGCGGCACAGGCGGCGTCGACGTCGGCGACCGTGTACGCCAGCTGCTGGATGCCCGGCCCCCTGCGGTCGAGGAACTTGGCGATGGACGAGGTTGGCGACTGCGGGGCGAGCAGCTGCAGCTGGCTGGCGCCGGGGTCGGGCCCGACTACCAGCATCGCCTCGCGCACCTCCTGCAGCTCGTTGACTTCCTGATGCACGCAGCGCATGCCGAACGTCTGCTCATAGAACTCGATGGCGGAGTCCAGGTCCGACACCGCTATCCCGACGTGATCGATTCGCAGCAGCCCGATCCCTGTGACCGATGCCGCACTGTGCTCCGGCTGGGTAGTCGCATCCATGGGAGCTAGTCTGACGTACCTAACTATCGTTCAGCACACCCGTGCCGGGGAGACGAATATGGCGTCGGTGATCGTAGGCGGTGCTCGCACCCCGATGGGGCGGCTGCTGGGCAACCTCAAGGACTTTTCCGCGACCGAGCTGGGCTCGATCGCGATCCGGGCCGCGCTGGAGCGCGCCGGAGTGGCACCCGACCAGGTGCAGTACGTCATCATGGGCCAGGTGCTGCAGGCCGGGGCCGGGCAGATCCCGGCGCGGCAGGCGGCGGTGGACGCCGGCATCCCGATGAGCGTGCCGGCGCTGACCATCAACAAGGTCTGCCTGTCCGGGCTGGACGCGATAGCGCTCGCCGACCAGCTGATCCGGGCCGGCGAGTTCGACATCGTGGTGGCCGGCGGCATGGAATCGATGACCAACGCGCCGCACCTGCTGATCGGGCAGCGGCAGGGCTACAAGTACGGCGACGTGACGCTGCGGGACCACATGGCGCTCGACGGGCTGACCGACGCGTACGACGGCGTGTCCATGGGCGAGTCCACCGACCGGCACAACCGGCGCTACGGGATCACCCGCGAGGACCAGGACGCCTTCGGCGCGGCCAGTCACCAGAAGGCCGCCGCGGCGCAGAAGAACGGCGCGTTCGTGGAGGAGATCGTCCCGGTCGAGGTGCCGCAGCGGCGCGGCGAGCCGATCGTGATCGCCGAGGACGAGGGCATCCGCCCGGACACCACGCCGGAGGTGCTGGCCAAGCTGCGGCCGGCGTTCGGCGCGGACGGCACGATCACCGCCGGTACCTCGTCGCCGATCTCGGACGGTGCGGCCGCGGTGGTGGTGATGAGCCGGGCGAAGGCCGAGGAACTGGGCCTGACCTGGCTGGCCGAGATCGGCGCCCACGGCAACGTGGCCGGTCCGGACAATTCGCTGCACTCCCAGCCGGCCAACGCCATCGCGCAGGCGCTGCGCAAGGCCGAGCTGACCACCGGCGACCTCGACCTGATCGAGATCAACGAGGCGTTCGCGGCGGTCGGCATCCAGTCGACCAGGGAGCTTGGCGTCAATCCGGACATCGTCAACGTCAACGGTGGCGCGATCGCGCTGGGGCATCCGATCGGAATGTCCGGAGCGCGGCTGGTGCTCGCCCTCGCCATGGAGCTGCGCCGCCGGGGCGGCGGGCTCGGCGCCGCGGCGCTGTGTGGCGGCGGCGGCCAGGGCGACGCCCTGCTGCTGCGGGTGCCAGCGGTGCCGGGGGGCGGACCCCGTTAAGGTGTGCCGGTGAGTGCTCCGCTTGAGTTCGCCGCCACCGTCGTGGGCGGCTCACCGACGACCGAGCAGGACGACGGTTTCGTCGGCTACGTGTTCGGCCTCGCGGCAAGGGAAGACGGCTCCGAGGGCTGCCTGCTTGTCCAGCGAGCGGATAATCCGCGCCCCGAGGAGGAGCCGTACTGCCTGGTCTGGGGTGAGCAGGAAGGCACCACGTACGGCGGGGTCGAGCGGGTCGTGGTCGATCCGGGCGGGGTCACCTTTGAGCTGACGACACTCAACGCGGCCGAACTCGGCACCCCGCGCCAGTTCCGGATCACCTTCCCCGCCCAGCACACCGACGAGGTGCGCTGGGGGCTCACCCGCACCCTCGGGGAGGGGGTAGTCACGTGAGACGGGGCCGGGACGTTCCGGCGCTGGTCGACGCCGCGCGCGGCGGTGACCCGCGGGCCGTCGCCCGGCTGATCTCGCTGGTCGAGGACGGCGACCCGGCGCTGCCCGAGGTGGCCGCCGCCATGGCCGCGCGGGCCGGCACCGCACAGGTGATCGGCCTGACCGGGTCTCCCGGCGTGGGCAAGTCGACCACCACCAACGAGCTGGTCCGCGCGCTGCGCGCGCGGGGCGGGCGGGTCGGGGTGCTGGCGGTGGACCCGTCGAGCCCGTTCACCGGCGGCGCGATCCTCGGCGACCGGGTACGCATGCAGGACCACGCCACCGACTCCGGCGTCTACATCCGTTCGATGTCCAGCCGAGGGCACCTCGGTGGGCTGGCCGCGGCGACCCCGCAGGCGGTACGGGTGCTGGAGGGTGCCGGCTGCGACGTGGTGCTGGTGGAGACCGTAGGAGTCGGCCAGGCCGAGGTCGAGGTGGCCTCTCTGGCGGACACCACCCTGGTCCTGCTCGCACCCGGGATGGGCGACGCGATCCAGGCGGTCAAGGCCGGCATCCTGGAGATCGCGGACGTCTTCGTGGTGAACAAGGCCGACCGGGACGGAGCGGACGCCACGTACCGCGACATCCAGGGCATGATCGCGCTGGGCGAGCGGGCGCCGGGCGACTGGCGGCCGGCCGTGCTGCGGTCGGTGGCCTCCCGTGGCGAGGGTGTCGAGGAGATACTGGCCGCGATCGATAAGCACCGGGCCTGGCTGGTGGAGCACGGCGAGCTGGTCCGGCGGCGGGAGGCGCGCGCCGCGGCCGAGATCGAGGCTATCGCGCTGGCCACCCTGCGCAGTCGGATCAGTTCACTGCGCGAGGGGACCGCGCTGTCGAAGCTGGCCGCCGCCGTCGCGAGCGGCGAACTGGATCCGCACACGGCCGCCCGCAACCTGTTGGACGGGCTGGAGGTCCAAGGATCGTGACGACTCTCGTGGTGGACGCGGTCAGCGTCGCCTATGGCAAGGACGAGCCCGTCCTGCGGGACGTGTCGATTCAGGTCGAGCCGGGCCGCATCCTGGCCGTTACCGGCCCGTCCGGTGCCGGCAAGACGACCCTGCTGTCGGCGATGGCCGGCCTGCTGCGCCCGCGCGCCGGCAGCGTGACGGTCGACGGCGTGGCGCTGCGCGACCGGGACCACGCGGTGGCCCAGCGGGTGGTGCTGGTGCCGCAGGACAACGGGCTGGCCGCGATCCTCACGGCCGCCGAGAACGTGCAGGTGGCCCTCATCGCGCAGGGCGCGGGGCCGGCCGAGGCACGCCGCCGGATGGTCGAGGCGATGGACCGGCTCGGCCTGGCGGCCCAGTCCGATCAGCTGGTGGAGGAGCTGTCCGGTGGGCAGCAGCAGCGCACCGCCATCGCCCGGGGCCTCGCGCTGGCCGGTGCCGTGCTGCTCGCCGACGAGGTGACCAGCGAGCTGGACGCGACCAACCGGCAGAAGGTGCTGGACGTGCTGCGCGACGAGGCGGCCCGGGGCGCGGCGGTCGTGTTCGCGACGCACGACCCCGAGGCGGCCGCCGCCTGCGATGCCGAACTGCACCTCGTGGACGGGCGCGCCGAGCTGATCCGCGGCTACTCCGACCTGCCCGTACCGGCCTGAACACGCCGCGACGCCCAGCATCCGGGCGCTCGGCCGCGCACCGCTGGTGACGCGTTTCGGGCATCCGCCGCGGCCTGTCACGACTGGACCGTCCCGGGTATTCTGCGCACGACCGTGACGATCAAGTAGTGGCAGGACCAGGGGAGACGAACCATGACTGATGTCGCTGCCGAGGCACCCGCGCAGACCGACGAGGCCGCCGCCCAGGACGCGAAGCCGGCGGCGGAGTCGGGCACGCCGGCGGCCGAGGCCAAGCCGAGCGCCGACCAGCCCGCCGCCGAGACGGGCGACTCGGATGGCGTCCGGGCACGGGCCGCCGGGTTCGCGAACGACCTCGCGGACAAGGCGAGCGACGCCATGGACAAGGCCGGCGAGGCGGTGGAGGCGACCAAGGACGCCGCCTCGCGGGCGGTGACCCGGATGCGCAACAGCGCGACGCTGTCGGCCAGCCGGGGGCATACGACCATCGCCAACGAGGTGGTCGAGAAGATCGCCGGTATCGCGGCGCGCGAGGTGCCCGGCGTCTACGACCTGGGTGGCGACGTGGCGCGCATCTTCTCCGCCGTCAAGGACCGCCTGCACCTGGGCGAGGAGAACGCGGCGCAGGGCATCTCGGTGCGGCTCGAGGGCAAGCAGGCCGAGATCGAGGTCGTCATCGTCATCGAGTTCGGCTTCCAGGTCTACTCGGTCACCGAGAAGGTCCGCGAGAAGGTCGTCAGCTCGGTGGAGAGCATGCTCGGCCTGGAGGTCACGGCGGTCAACGTGAACGTCGACGACGTGCACATCGACAACGACTCGGCGCCCGGCAACGACGCGGAGCGGGCCGTCGGTTACAGCGCGGAGACCACGGCGATCGTGGTCGGGGCGCCGGCCGAGGGCTGATCTCCGCACCACCAGTCCGGGCGACTGGTCTGGGTCGCGGCGCGGCGCCAGACGCGCCGAGCCGGGCCGGTCGGAAGCCTCGCCGGCCGTGGCAGGTGCCCAACTCGGCACCTGCCACGGCCGGCGCTGCCGTTGGTGGGCCGCTGCCGTTGGTGGGCCGCTGCCGTTCATGGGCTCCGGTAGCGGGCCGCCGCCGGGGTTCGTCCCCAGTGTCCGAGTACACACCCGCTGTCCTTAGGGATCGTTCAGGTATGGCTCTACACTGCGAGGATGGAGGCACGGGACATCGCCGAGGGCCGGGCGCGCTGGCAGGCCCGGTACGACGCGGCGACCAAGCGGGACGCGGACTTCAGCACGCTGTCCGGGGCGCCGGTGGAGCCGGTGTACGGGCCCCCGTCAGGGGTGGACTATCCGGGATTCGAGCGCATCGGCTGGCCGGGCGAGTACCCGTTCACCCGTGGCCTGTACCCGACCGGGTACCGCGGCCGGAGGTGGACGATCCGCCAGTTCGCCGGCTTCGGCAACGCGCGGCAGACCAACGAGCGGTACAAGCTGATCCTCGGCGCCGGCGGGGGCGGGCTGTCCGTGGCCTTCGACATGCCCACGCTGATGGGTCGCGACTCCGACGACCCGCAGGCGCTGGGCGAGGTCGGGCACTGCGGGGTGGCCATCGACTCGGCCGCCGACATGCAGGTGCTCTTCGACGGTATCGATCTTGCCGGGGTCACCACCTCGATGACGATCAGCGGCCCGGCGGTGCCGGTGTTCTGCATGTACCTGGTGGCCGCCGAGCGCCAGGGTGCCGATCTGTCCACATTGGACGGCACGCTGCAGACCGACATCTTCAAGGAGTACATCGCCCAGAAGGAGTGGCTGTTCGAGCCCGAGCCGCACCTGCGGCTGATCGGCGACCTGATGGAATACTGTGCCGCCAACATTCCCAGGTACAAGCCGCTGTCGGTGTCCGGGTACCACATCAGGGAGGCCGGCGCGACCGCGGCGCAGGAGCTGGCGTACACGCTCGCCGACGGGTTCGGGTACGTGGAGCTCGGGCGCTCCCGCGGGCTGGACGTCAACACGTTCGCACCCGGCCTGTCGTTCTTCTTCGACGCGCACGTCGACTTCTTCGAGGAGATCGCCAAGTTCCGGGCGGCCCGGCGGATCTGGGCCCGCTGGCTGCGCGACGAGTACGGCGCCACCGAGGATCGGGCGATGTGGCTGCGGTTCCACACCCAGACCGCCGGGGTGTCGCTGACCGCTCAGCAGCCGGTGAACAACGTGGTCCGCACCGCCGTCGAGGCGCTGGCCGCCGTGCTGGGCGGCACCAACTCCCTGCACACCAACGCGCTGGACGAGACGCTGGCGCTGCCCACCGACGAGTCGGCGGAGATCGCGCTGCGCACGCAGCAGGTGCTGATGGAGGAGACCGGGGTGGCCAACGTGGCCGACCCGCTCGGCGGATCGTGGTACGTGGAGGAGTTGACCAACCGGATCGAGGCGGAGGCCGAGGCGACCTTCGCCAAGATCCGCGAGATGGGCTCGGACGGCACCATCACCTCCGGCATCCTGCGTGGCATCGAGGACGGCTGGTTCACCTCGCAGATCGCCGAGTCGGCGTTCGTCTACCAGCAGGCCGTGGAGAAGGGCGACAAGCGCGTGGTCGGTGTCAACGTGCACACCGGGACGGTCGCCAGGGAACTGGAGATCCTGCGCATCCCGCACGAGGTGGAGCTGGTGCAGCGCGAGGCGCTGGCGGGCCGGAGGGCGGCCCGGGACTCCGTCGCCGTGAAGGCGGCGCTGGACCGGATGGTTGAGGCGGCCCGCGGCGAGGAGAACCTGATCCCGAGCATGCTGGACGCGGCCCGGGCGGAGGCGAGCCTCGGCGAGATCTGCGACGCGCTGCGGGCCGAGTGGGGCACCTATCGGGAACCCGCTCGATTCTGAATGCAACCTGAGCGGCGGCTGACGAGTCCCCCATAGGTCACGATCCATCGGTCGTGGCCCGGGCCGTCGCGCCCGGCGGGACGGCCGTGGGGGAGGGCCCAGATGCTCGCCGTGGCGCTATGCGCTATCCGCGCCAGACGTACTCAGGCCGCCGCGCTGCTGGTCATCGCCGTACTGGTGACAGCAGCCGCGGTGGCCGCGCCGTTTTTCGTGTTCGCCGCCACCAGCGCGGTCGCGCTGCACGACGTCTCCTCCGCGCCCGTCCCGCAGCGCCTGGTCACGGCGAGCCGCCAGGCCTCGGTGTCCGACGGCGACCAGGTCCTGACCCAGTACCGCGCGCAGATCCGTCAGGCCCTGAAGCTGCCCCGGTTCGAACAGATCAACGGCGCGAGTGTCGCGGGCGAGATCCTGGGCCCCGCCGGCGGCGCCTCCTCCCCGATGGCGGCGCGCGACGGCGTGTGCGCCCAGGTCGAGGTGCAGGGCGCCTGCCCGACCGGTACCGGCGACGCGATGCTGTCGGTGCGCACCGCGGCGGCCCTCGGGGTACGGGTCGGCGATCGGTTCCAGTTCGCCGCCTCCAGCCTCAGCAAGCCGCTGAAGCTGCGCGTCACCGGCTTGTACCAGGCCAAGAACCCGGGCGGCCCGTACTGGGGGACGGGCTCGCTGCTGGCCGCCGCCCCGCCGGCGCAGTCACAGACCAACGGGCTGTCCGGGCCACCGGACGCGGTGTTCGTCAGCGAGAAGGCGCTCGTCGCCACCAGGTCCACCGACGTCGCCGACAGCATCGACTTCATCGCCGGACCGGGCGCGCTCGACGCGACCCGTCTCGAGCCCGTGGCGCAGGCCGTCGCCGACGGCACCAGCCGCCTGTCGGCGCAGGAGTTCGACGTGCACACCGGCGTGCCCAACCTGATCGACCGGGTACGGTCGGACCAGCGGCTGATCCTGCTCGGCGTGCCGCTGGGCACCGGGGAACTGGTGCTGTTCGGATGGTTCGCGCTGTTCCTCGCCGTCACCATGGGCGCCACCGCGCGCCGGGCCGACCTCGGCCTGGTCAAGTTGCGGGGGCTGGCGCCCCGGCGGATCTGGATCCTGGCGGGGGCGCAGAGCGCGCTGCCCGTACTGGCCGGGGTGGTGCCCGGCGCGCTGCTCGGCTGGGTGCTGGCCCGGGCCACTGCCGGCGCCGTCCAGGACCGGAGCCAGGTGCTGTGGGCCGTGCTGCTGGCCGCCGGCGCGGCGGCCGTCGCGGTGCTGGGCGGCCTGCTCGCCGCGCTGGTCGCCGAGCGGCGCACGGTCCGCACCGGCGTGGTCGAACTGCTGCGGCGCACGCCGCCGCGCCGGCGCGCCGGGTGGCGCGGGCGGCTCACCGCGGTGGTCGACTTCGCGCTCGTGATGCTCGCGCTGGCCGGCGTGTACCAGGTCCATGCCGCCGCGAACGGTCAGGACGTGGGGCTGGTGGTGGTCGCTCCCGGGCTGGTCGCGTTCGCCGCCGGCCTGCTGGCGGCCCGGCTGCTGGTGCCGGTCGCGGCCCGGTTGGCGGTGCGCGCGCTGCGCTCCGGGCGGCTGCGCGGCGTGCTCATCGCCACCTACCTGGCCCGCCGGCCCGGCCTGGAGCGGCTGTTCGCCCTCATGGCGGTGGCGGTGGCGGTGGCCGGGTACGCCGCCCTGGCGTGGGACACCTCGTCGGCGGCGCGGCACGACCGGGCCGCGCAGGAACTGGGCGCCGACCGGGTGCTGACGGTCGAACCGGTCGGCGCCGGGCGGCTGCTCACCGCCGTACGCGGCGCCGATCCGTCCGGCCGCTACGCGATGGCGGCGATCCAGGCCAGCACCCAGAGCGGGGTGCCCGCCGTGCTGGCGGTGGACACCACCCGGCTGGCCGCGGTGGCCGCCTGGAATCCCAGGTACGGGGTGGCCCCGGGCAGGCTGGCGGCCGAGCTGCACCCGCCGGCCCCGCCACCGGTGTTCGTGGCGGCGCCCCGGCTCGCCCTGAACGCGACGCTCAACGCGGCCGGCGGCCAGCCGGTGTACGTGGTCGCCGACGTGGCCGCGCCGGACGGGCGCCGGATGGGCCTGCGGTACGGGCCGCTGCGGCCGGGCGCGCACCGGTACGTGGCGGACAGCCCGGAGTGCGTACCCCGGCCCGGCTGCCGGCTGGACGACTTCGCATTGGCCGCGGTGCTCGGCGCGACCGGGCAGCCGCTGACCCCTCCCCACGCCGGCCTGGACCTGGTGCTGAACGCCTTCGCTCCGGCCGCCGCCGACGACGGCGCCAATGCCGACGGCACCGGCACCGGCGGCACCGGCTCGGGCGATCCGGCACCGGCCGACGTGGCCGACTTCCGCAACCCGGCCCGATGGCGACCGACCGTCAGCGCGAACGCCGCCGGCCCCGTACTGGCCGGTGCGCCGGGCGGGCTGCGGATCAGCCTGCCGAGCGATCAGCAGCTGACCGACCTCACCCAGCCGAACGGGCAGGTGTACCTGGTCGACGCGCCGACCCCGGTGCCGGTGCTGCTCGCCGGGAAGCTGAAGGACGCCGGGCTGGCGGGCGATCCGGTGGTGGACCTGTTCGGGTCGGACTCCGTGCCGATCCGGGTCGCGGGCCGGGCGGACGTGCTGCCCCGGCTCGGCGCCTCGGGCGCACTGGTGGATCTCGACTACGCCGACCGGCTGGTCGACGACGGAGGGGGGCCGGTGGTGTCGGAGGTGTGGTTGGCGCCGGGCGCTCCCGCATCCATCGTGGACAGACTCCGCTCCGCCGGACTGCGCGTCACCGGGGACGACACGATCTCCGGCCGGCAGGCCCGGTACGGCCAGGAGGGGACGGCCATCGCGCTGCGCTTCCAACTGCTCGGCGCGGCGCTGGCGGTGATCCTGGCGGCGGCCGGGCTGGTGCTGGCCGCCGCCGTGGAGCGCGGGCCCCGGTCCGACGAGTTGGCCGCACTGCGTACCCAGGGGCTGACCCACCGGGTAGCGCGCGCGGTGGCGTTCGGCGGGTACGCCTGGCTGGCCGGCGCGGCGTTGCTGGCCGGCCTGGTCGTGGCGCCGGTGGACCGGCTGGTGACCGGCGCCGGGGCCGCCCTGCCGCTGTTCACCGACGGCTGGCACGTGCTTCCGCCGCCCGCGCTGTTGCGACCCGGCGGGCTGCTGGTCGCGGCGGCACTGGCGGCCGTGCTGCTGGGCGCGACGGCGGCGCTCGGCGGCCGGCAGTTGATTCGGCGGGTGACCCGGTGATCGGGCTGATCCTGACCATGCTGCGGGCCCGGCTCGGCCGGGCGCTGACCGCGCTCGCGCTGGCCGTCGTCGCGGTCGCCGCGGCGGTGGCCGGCCCGGCCTTCCTGACCGCGGCCGACCGTTCGGTGACCGTGAACGAGCTGTCCCGGGCGCCCGCGTCCGAGCTGGCGATCGAGGCGACCTCAAGCGTCAGCCTGGGCCAGGGCCGGGACCAGACCTTCGAGTCGACGGCACCGGCGCTGCTGAGCGGGCCCGGCCTCAGCACGGTGTTCGCCGCCGAATTCGACGCCTACCTCAAGGGTCCGCGGGCGGTTACCACGCCTCGGCTGGTCTTCCGCGAAGGGGTCTGCGACCACGTGCAGATCGTGTCGGGCCGCTGCCCGATCGGCACCAACGAGATCATGCTCGGCGAGCAGACCGCCGCCCGTCTCGGCGTACACAGTGGACAGACGGTGCTGGAGCGGGAGAGCATCCAGACCAAGGAGGGGCCGACGCCCGTCGGGCCGCCCGCCTTCCTGTCCGTGGTCGGCGTCTACCGGGTGGCCGACACGTCCGCCCGGTACTGGGCCGACCACTACTACTTCGACGCCTCCCCGGGGATCATCTCCGGTACCGGGCACGCCGAGCCGGCGTTCACCACCCGCGGCACCATGCAGGCGCTGAGCCACCAGCAGGAGCGGCAGAGCGTCGACGCGCTGCTCGATCCCGCCGCGCTCACCTCACAGGACCTCGGCGTGTTGAAGGCGAGCGTGTTCGGCGCGACCAACCGGGCCAAGGCCGGCCAGATCACCGCCAGCACCGCGATACCCGCGCTGTTCGCCCGCATCGACGCGGACGAGTCAGCGCTGCGCGAGGTGGTGCCGTTGGCCGCGATACCGCTGGTGATCCTCGCCTGGCTGGTGATGCTGCTGGCCGTCGGGTACGCGACCGAGATCCGGCGCAGCGAGGTCGGCCTGCTCAAGCTGCGCGGCACCTCGGTGGCGGTCCGGTGGTGGCTGGTGCTCGGCGAGACCACGGTGGCCATCCTGGTCGGCTCGGTGCTGGGCTACCTCACCGGGTACGCGGCGGTGGCCGTGGCTGCCCGCCTGCTGCTGTCCGGGGCCGGCCCGGTGACACCCTCGTGGCAGCCGCTGCGCTGGGCCGGGGTCGCCCTGCTCGGCACGCTGGTCGCCACCGTGCTGGCGACCCGGCGCCCGTTCGCCGCGCCAGTGGCCGAACTGCTGCGCCAGGTGCCGTCGCGCGCCGGAGCCTGGCGAGGGCTGGTGCTGGAGGCGATGATCTACCCGGTCGCGGTGGCGGCCGTGATCCAGCTACGGACCAACCCCGGCCGGCTGACCGGCGTGATGCTGCTCGCCCCCGGCCTGGTGGTGCTCGCGGTCGCCCTGCTCGCCGCCCGGCTGGTCGCGCCGGCGGCCGGCTGGATCGGCGGCCGGGCGCTGCGCCGGGGCCGGATCGGTCCGGCGCTCGGCGCGCTGCGCCTGGCCCGCCGGCCGGGCACCGCGCGACTGCTGGCGCTGCTCGTCGTGGCGATCGCCCAGCTCTCGTTCGCGGTGACCCTCAGCAACGTGGCGGGTCAGGCCGACGGCCAGCGCAGCGTCGTCGAGGAGGGCGCGTCGACGGTGCTGGACGTGGGCGGGGTCGAGGTGGGCACGCTGCTCAACGCGGTGCGCGCCGCCGACCCCACCGGCCGGTACGCGATGGCGGTGACCTCGCTGCCGTCGCTGGTCAAGGACGACGCACCCACCCTGGCCGTGGACAGCACCCGGCTGGCGGCGGTGACCAACTGGCTCGAACCCGCCGGCGGGCTGTCCGCCGCCAAGACCGCGGCCCTGCTGCACCCGTCCGTGCCGGCGCCAGTGATGATCAAGTCCGAGGCGATCGGCGTCGACCTCACCGCGAACGAGCTCGACCAGGCGACCGAGTTGGACCTGATCGGTCACCTGGCGTCGGCCGACGACGGTTCGACGACGGTGGTCAACCTCGGCCGCCTCCTTCCCGGCCGGCACCGGTACGCGGCTCAGGCGCCGGACTGCCGGGACGGTTGCCGGCTGATGGGCTTCGAGGTGTCCGCCGCGTCCAGCGCCGACTTCGACTTCGACATCGTGGTGCACGGAATCGACCAGGGTGATCCGGGCACCCCGCTGGACATCGGGCTGACCCGGGCCGGCTCGTGGCGGACCCCCGCGCCCACCGACAGCGCCGCGGTGCCGGAGCTCACCCCGGGATCGGACGGGCTCGAGGTGCGCCAGAAGTCGGCCGGCATCGGTGTGGACGCCTGGTTCCTGCCGGTCGACGCGCCGTACCCGCTGCCGGTCGTCTCCACCGGAAGGCTGGGCCGCAGCACGCTCGCCGGCCTGGACCAGTCCGCCATGCCGGTGGTCTCCGCCGGCATCGTCACGATCCTGCCCCGGCTGGGCGACCGCGGGATCATGGTCGACTTCGAGTACGCCGAACGGGACGCGCGGGACGTCGGCCCGGCGACCAAGCCGCAGGTCTGGCTCGCCGCCGACGCGCCGGCCGGCCTGGTCGACCGGCTGCGCCAGCAAGGTCTGTCCATATTGGACAGACATACCGACACCGCCCAGCTGCGCTATCTCGACCGGCAGGGCCCGGCCACCGGGCTGCGCTTCCACCTGCTCGCCGGGGCGCTGTCGGTGCTGCTCGCGCTGGGCGGGCTGGTCCTCATCGCGACCGTGGACCGGCGGGCCGCCGGCCAGCTGCGCGCGCTGCGCGTCCAGGGGGTGCCGCGCGCCGCGGTGGCCGCGGCCAACCGGTACGGGTACCTGGGGCTGGTGCTGGCCGCCCTGGTGCTCGGGCCGCTCGCGGCCCTCGTCGCGTGGCTGCTCACCGGTACATCGATCCCGCTCTTCGCCGACGGGGTACAGGTGCTGCCGCCGCCGCTGTGGCCGCACTGGTCGCCCGTGCTCCTGGCCTGGGCGGCAGCCGGAGTCGCAATGACGGCTGTCGCTCTCGTGTCGTCCCGGATAATCTCGGCCGGACTCGACGCGCGGCGGCGGGAACGGGAATGATCCGGTTGGTGCTGGGCGCGCTGCGGGCGAGACGCGCCCAGACCCTGACTGTTCTCGTCCTGGCCCTGCTGGCGGGCGACGTGGCCACCGCGCCGGCCATCGACCGGATCTTCGAGGCCACCCGCGATCAGGACCTCGACCGTGCCGCGGCCGACGAACTGTCCACCTTCCGGGCCGTGGTCGACCGCGCCTTCACGGTGCCCGGTGCCACCGGCTACCTGAACATGTCGGAGACCGGCCGGTACCAGCGGGGCGAGGTGAGCCTGGGGGTGCCGCTGGACTACCGGGAGCGGGTCTGCGACCACCTCGCGCTGACCGGCCGTTGCCCGACCGGGGCGAACGAGGGGCTGGTGGTGACCGGACAGTCCCGGGTCGGCCAGGCCCGCTCCCGGCTCGACGGGCAGGGCCCGGCCATGGCGTTGTGGTTCTACCTGCTGACCGCCGGCCTCGGCGTGCTGCTGGCCGCCGCGGCGGCGTGGGTGGTGGCGGGCGTCGATATCCCGATGTTCGCCACCCAGACGGTGCCGTGGCCGGCACCGAGTTGGCCGAGGCCGGGCGTCGTGCTCTGGACCTGGGCGGTGGCGGTGGCCATGCTGGTCGGCGTGGCCCTGGTCGCGGCGTACGACCTGAGCCGGAGGATCCGGCGGTTCGGGCGTTTCGAGCGTTTCGAGCGCCCCGAGATCACGGGGAGGTAATCATGAGCGGTCTCGCGGTGGCTTGCCGGCGAGTCGTGCACATCTACCGCGCCTCCGAGGCGGGCGCGGCCGGCGCCGGGGACATCGTGGCGCTGGCCGGCGTGGATCTGTCGATCAGTCCGGGCGAGATGCTGGCCCTGGTCGGCCCGTCCGGCTCGGGCAAGTCGACGCTGATCTCACTGCTCGCCGGCCTGATGCGACCGTCGGCCGGCCGGGTGAACATCGGCACGTACGACATGGGAAAATTGTCCGATTCGGAGGTTTCCCGGCTGCGGGGTACCGAGATCGGTGTGGTGCTGCAGGGCGCGGCGCGCAACCTGCTGGCCTACGCGGACCTGCACCGCAACATCTGGCTCGCCCAGCGCCGGGCGGCCCGCACGTCCGGCATCCAGCTGGACGACCCGGACCGGATCCTGGACCTGGTCGGGCTGGCCGGGCAGGGTCGGGCGAAGGTCGGTGAACTGCCGCCGGGTGCCCGGCAGCGGGCGGCGCTCGCGGTGGGCATCGCGGCCGGGCCGGGCCTGCTGCTGGTGGACGAGCCCACCTCGCAGCTGGACACGCACGGGCGCGACGAGGTACTGAACGCGCTGGAGACGGTCAACCAGGAGCGGGGCACCACGATCGTGGTGGTGACCCACGACGCCGAGGTGGGTGCCCGGCTGGGTCGCGCGGTGACCATCCGGGACGGGCGGGTCGGCGCGGAGGGGCGCGACGGCCAGGACTTCGCCGTGGTGGCCGGGGACGGGACCATCCAGCTGCCGCCCGAAGTGCTGGGTGTGTACCCGCCCGGCACGTTGTTCACCGTCGATCACGAGGAGGGGACGGTCTCGTTGGTGGCCGGTGGCGCACACGCGGCGCTGGCACCACCGCATGCTTCCGGTGGCGTGCCAGACTAGGGAACCATGAGCAGCGAGCGAATCAACCGACTCAGCGCGTTAGAGCCTCATGGCGTCGGCGAGCGGAGCGAGGCGGCGGCATGAGGTGGCACAGGGAGCGAATCATCGGACTGGGCGCGATAGAGCTTCATGACGAGGTCGTGGCATGACTGATCCGCGTAACACTCCGTCGATCTTCACGCGCGGCGCGGTCGACCTGAGCGCCCTGCGCACCCCGCCGCCGTCCAGCCCGGCCCCGACGTCCGGTGCCCCGGCCGGCGAGCCGGCGCCCGGCGAGCCGGCGCCCGGCGGGCTGCCCGCCGGCATTCCGGGTGGCCCCGCCGCCCCGGCGGGCGGCATGGCGATCATTGATGTGACGGAAGCCACGTTCCAGACCGAGGTGCTGGAGCGATCGCTCACGATTCCCGTGATCATCGAGTTCTGGTCGCCCCGGTCCGAGTCGTCCAAGCAGCTCGCCACGGTCCTTGAGAAGCTCGCCATCGAGGGCAACGGCGCCTGGGTGTTCGCCCGGGTCGACACGGATACCAACCCTCGGCTCGCCGACGCGCTGCAGCTGCCGGGCATCCCGGCGGCGTTCGTCGCCATCGGCGGCCGGCTCGCCCCGGGCTTCACCGGCGCGGTGCCGGAGAACCAGCTGCGCCCGTTCATCGCCGAGGTGTGCCAGGCGGCCGGGGTGCAGGTCGAGACGCCGGCCGATCCCCGGCTGGAGGCCGCCGACGACGCGCTGATGAGCGGTGACCTTGAGGCGGCCGAGCAGGCGTACCGCAAGGTGCTCGCCGAGTCGCCCGCGGACGCCATCGCCGAGGCCGGGCTGGCGCAGGTCGGCCTGCTGCGCCGCATCGAGGGCGCCGATCCGGCCGCGGCGCTCGCGGCGGCCCAAGCCGCGCCGGACGACATCGCCGCACAGACGCTGGCCGCGGACATCGAGGTGGTCTCCGGCCAGGCCGAGGTCGCGTACAAGCGGCTGGTCGACCTGGTGCGACGCACATTCGGGGCGGACCGGGAGTCGGTGCGCCAGCACCTGGTGTCGCTGTTCACCGTCGCCGGACCTGACGACCCGGCTGTCATCGCGGCCCGCCGAGCGCTCGCGAGCGCCCTCTTCTAGGAGGCGGCAATGCCCCTCGACCCCGGCCGTCCGGCCGCGGCACCGCGTCCCGTGGTGTCGTCGGCGGCCGGGGTGCGGCGCATCGCGGTCCTGGACGCGCCGAGCAACCTGGGGCTGCGGCCGCCGACGGTGAGTTCGGTACCGGGCTGCGCCAAGGCACCGGGTGCCCTGCGCGACCAGGAGCTGCTGGCCCGGCTCGGCGCCCGGGACGCCGGCTGCCTGACGCCGCCGCGATACGACCCCGGCGACTGGCGGCCCGGCGACGGGGTCAGTCAGGCCGAGGCCGTCGCCTGGTATTCGCGCCGGCTGTCCCGGCGGATCGAGGTGATCGTCGATCGTGGGGAATTTCCGCTGATCCTGGGCGGGGACTGTTCGATCATGCTCGGCGCGGCGCTGACGTTGCGGCGGATGTCCGACCGGGACGGGCTGCCGTACGGGCTGGTCTACGTGGACGGCCACTCGGACTTCCGGCACCCGGGCAACGCTTCCTACGTGGGCGCGGCGGCCGGCGAGGACGTCGCACTGGCCACCGGGCGGGGACAGCCGGACCTGACCGACATCGACGGGCTGCGGCCCTATCTGCGCGACGAGAACGTGGTGCTGCTGGGCATCCGGTCCCAGGACGAGTACCGGCTGGACCTGCGCGCGGCCGGCGTGGCGCACCGGTCGGTGCCGCAGCTGCGCGGCGACGGCGCCGGCCGCACCGCCCAGTGGGCGCGCGAGCAGCTGGCCGGGTGCATCGGGTACTGGCTGCATGTGGACGTGGACGTGCTGGACCCGGCCGTGATGCCGGCGGTCGACGCCCCGGACGATGGCGGCATCGCCTACGCGGAGCTGGAGCTGCTCATCTCCGGCCTGGTGGACACCCCGGACTGCCTGGGCATGGAGCTGACCGTGTTCGACCCGGACTACGACCCGGACGGCACGTACGCCCGGGAACTGGTCGCCTCGCTGGTCACCGGGCTCGCGCCGCTGCTGCGGCCCGGGGAGGACAGCCGGCCGGTGCCGATCGTGATGCCGGCGCAGCGTGCCGAGCCGATATCGGTGCCGCGCACGACCGCGGAGACGGCGTAGGCCCTAACCCTTGGGGTCCTCGCGCAGCGCGCGCAGCTGGTCGAGGCGTTCCCGGGTGTGCCGGTCCGCGTTCGTCTCGAGAACCTTGAGCCATGGCGTCGGGGCGTCTAGGACCACCTGGTCGCCGTCCTGCACCCGGGATGGGACCGGGGTGTCGCCGACCGCGCCGAGCTGGGCGGTCAGGTCGCGCAGTACCGCCACCGTGATGGCCAACCGGTCGACCAGCCCGCGCAGGCCGTTGTAGGACGCCGCGTAGGCGTCCAGCGCCCGGTCGCCGAGCGCCCCCCGGTTGTCGTAGCTGGTCTCGCGCCCGGCCAGCAGCGCCTCGGTGGTCGCGATCAGCTGCTCGTTGTTGCTGGCCACGTAGGCGACGATGCGCTCCGCGGTCCAGCCCTCGCCGGCCGGCGCGCGGAACTGCCCACGGCCAGCCTCCTCGATGAAGTCGGCGAACGCGTCCACCCCTGCACGTTAGCCCAGCGCCGTGAAGAACTTCCCGGCGATCGGCACGGCGGCGTCGGTGCTCATGCCGCCGTCCTCGACGAACACGGCGAACGCGATGTCGCCCCGGTATCCCATGAACCAGGAGTGGGTGGGGGACGGCTTGTTGTCGTGCTCGGCGGTGCCGGTCTTGCCGTAGATCGGGTCGCCCGGCACGTTCTTGTCCTTGACCGCCGTGCCGTCGGTGACCACCTCGCGCATCATCTGCTTGAGCGCGGAGACCGTCGAGGACTTCAGCGGCGCCTGATCGGGCGCGGGGTGGGCCGGAGCCGGATCGAGGATCAGGTGCGGCTGCTTCCACTGCCCGCGCTGCACCGCCGCCGCCATGGCCGCCATGATGACCGGGGACACCGTCGTCTTGCCCTGCCCGAACGCGGCGGCCGCCTGCTCGGCCGCGTCGCCGTTGGCCGAGACGCTGCCGGTGTACGCGTCGATGCCCAGGTCCCACGGGATGCCGACGCCCAGCCGCTTGGCGGTGTCGGCGAGCCCGGTCGGGCCGAGCTTGGGGGCCAGCGACGCGAACGCGGTGTTGCAGGACTTGGCGAAGTCCACGTGCAGCGGCACGGTGCCCAGTTGCTCGAATTCGGAGTTGTGGATGGTGTACCCGTCCACCGTGAGGGTCTGCGGGCAGTTGACGGCGGTGTTGACGTCGATCTTGCCTGCCTCGAGCAGGTTGGTGGCGGTGACGGTCTTGAACATCGAGCCGGGCGGGACCTGGGCGTCCAGCGCCAGGTCCTGGCCCTGCGCGCCGGGACCGTTGGCGACCGCCAGGATCGACCCGTCCGAGATCCGGATGGCCACCAGCGCGGATGGCTGCTGGGTCATAGTCAACGCCGTCTCGGCGGCCTTCTCGGTCCGCTGGTCCAGCGTCGTCTTGATCGACTTGCCGGCCACCGGGTCGCTGGTGAACAGGGTCTTGCCGTCCTGGTCGCCGGTTGAGTCGCCGCTCGAGTCGTCGCCCGAGTCGTTCGACGACTTCGCCGGCACGGCGATCACGGACACGCCGCTCTTGCCGCGCAGCTGGTCGTCGTAGGCCTCTTCCAGACCGCCGAAGCCGACCTGGTCGCCGATCTGGTACTTGCCCGGGCTCTTGTCCATCCGCTCCTTGGTCACGTCGCCCACCGAGCCGAGCAGCGCGCGGGCGAAGGTGCTGGTGGGGCCGAGGTCCAGGGTGCTGGTGGTGAACACCGTCCCGTTCAGGTCGTGGATCTGTGACCGGATCTGGTTGTAGACCGTCTGGCGCAGCGTGACGACCGGCACGAACGCGGTGGGCTGGGCGTCCTTGATCTGGTTGGGCAGGTCGGCGAGGTCGACATCGACGTTGGCCGACCTGAAGGCGGCGTTCAGAGAGTTGATCAAGGAGGTCTGGTCGGTGATCAGGCTGGGCTGGACACCGACATTCACCACCGGCTGCGCGGTCACCAGCGGCTGGCCGCCGCCGTCGAGGATGGAGCCCCGGGTCGCCGCGGCGGTCTTGACCGTCAGCTTGTCGCCCTCGGTCAGCTGCGCGGCGACCACGGAAGGCTCGAAGATCGGATCCCACTTACCGTCGTTGCGCCGCAGCCGCAGGGTGGTCTGGTAGCTCCAGGTGACTCCGCTCTCGACCGGCCACGCCACGTCGATCGGAACCCTCGCGTCGTCCTTGTCCACCGTCGCCGTGCCCGCCTTGAGCGTGGGCTTGGCGGCGGCCAGGTCGCCGGAGAGGGTCTTGATCTGGGTGGCCACCGCCTGGCCGGTCAGCGCGTCGCCGGACGGCCCGATCAGGTGGAGCGAGCCGGCGAACTGGCCGGTCCGCCACCCGGTCATGAAGTCCGAGATCGCCGAGGCCGGGCCGGGCCCGCTGGAGCAGGCGGCCAGGCCACCGCCGGTCAGGACGGCGGCGACGAGCAGGGCGGTCGCGCGGACGCGTGGACGCATTGAGGCACCTCCGGCAGCGATTGTGTCCCACAGCTACAACGCCCGCTGCCCCGGCCGCCGGGGGCCTGGGTGGGCAATCTTGTCTGAGACGTCACAATCGCCGGGCCCGCCCCCACCCCCGTGACCAGGCGAATGGGTCCCAGCCGCCGAAAGTCATAGGCTGGGGTCGAGACGTGTTCCCACAGCGTTGTGGGCGAGGGGAGTGGCACCCATGGACCGTGCGGCGACCAGTGTCGACGCGGCCGATCAGAGCACCGGTGACGATACCGAGGAGTCGACCACCAGCGAGGATCCGACCGGCCAGGGCGGCACAGGCGAGGGGACCGGCCGGTCGGCCGGTACCGGATCGACGGGGCAAACGATCAAATATCGGGCAGACCGGGGCGGTGCGGCTCCCGGCTCACGCGTGCTCGACGATCCCGACGCGGTAGAGGACATCGAGGAGACCGGCCGGACCGGCGACGGCGAGGAGACCGAGGACACCGAGCTGGACCAGCCCATTCCGGACGCCGAGCGGTTGGTGACCGAGGCGGTCGCGCTGGCCGGCGATGATCTGGACAGCGCCCGGCTGGTGCGCCGGTACTGGCGGTTCGCCCCCGACGAGGAGCTGGTGGGGCTGACGCCCGCCGAGATGCTCTCGGGCGCGCGGGCGCACCGGGAGCTGGCCGAGCAGCGGGTGCCCGGGGAGCTGAAGCTGAGGGTGGGCGACAGCCCCGACCAGGAGCTGACCATCCTGGAGATCGTCACCGACGACATGCCCTTCCTCGTCGACACCGTCACCTCCGCGCTGACCACCCGCGGCCTGTCGGTACACCTCCTGGTACACCCGCTGGTCGTGGTGCGCCGCGAGCCGCTGGGTCGCCTGATCGAGGTGTGCGCCGACGTCGAGGCCGACGACGCGATCTCCGGCGACGTGGTGGAGAGCTGGATGCGGCTGTCCATCGATCGGGTGCGCGGTGACGCCGCCCGCGACGAGCTGCGCCGGGACGTGCAGCGGGTGCTGACCGACGTGCGCGAGGCGGTCGAGGACTGGCCGCGGATGCGCTCCCGGGCCCTGGCCATCGCCGACGAGCTGGCCGACCGGTCGTTGCCGGTGCCGGAGCGGGACATCGCCGACTCGATCGAGCTGATGCGCTGGCTGGTCGACGAGCACTTCACGTTCCTGGGGTACCGGGAGTACCGGCTGGCCGGCGGCTCGGGCCAGGAGGGTGCCGGCGCGGCCGGGGGCGAGGCCCCGACCCTGAACGGGATGCGGCTGCAGGCGGTGCTCGGCACCGGGCTGGGCATCCTGCGGCAGGACGAGACCGCTCCACGCATGCTGTCCAGCATGGCGCCGGAGGCGCGGGCGAAGATCCTGGAGAAGCGGCTTCTCGTGATCACGAAGGCCAACTCCCGGTCCACCGTGCACCGTTCGTCGTACCTGGACTACATCGGCATCAAGACGTTTGACTCCGACGGCAACGTGGTGGGCGAGCGGCGGTTCCTCGGCCTGTTCTCGTCGTCCGCGTACCTCGGCTCGGTCCGCGACCTGCCGGTGGTGCGGCGCAAGGTGGAGGCGGCGCTGGAGCGCTCCGGCCTGTCCGAGCGCAGCCACTCCGGCAAGGATCTGCTGGCGATCCTGGAGGACTACCCGCGCGACGAGCTGTTCCAGATCCGCACCGAAGAGCTCTATGACACGGTCATGGGGGTACTGCGGCTGGCCGGCCGGCGGGCGCTGCGGCTGTTCCTGCGTCAGGACGCGTACGGCCGGTTCATCTCCTGCCTGGTGTTCATGCCCAGGGACCGGTTCACCACGGAGAACCGGCTGCGCATCCAGACGATCCTCCAGCGGGAGCTGAACGGCGTGGGGATCGACTACGCGACCCGGGTGGGCGAGTCGGTGCTGGCCCGGATCCACTTCATCGTGCGCACCGACCCGAGCGCGCCCCCCGTCGACATCGACGCCGCCGCCATCCAGGAGCAGCTGGTCGAGGCGACCCGGAACTGGGACGACGACTTCCGGTTGATCCTGGAGCTCAAGCTCGGCGAGGAGCAGAGCCGCGACCTGTTCCCCCGCTACGCCCCGGCCTTCCCCGACGCGTACAAGGACGAGCACAACCCGTACGAGGCCGTGCAGGACATCGCGAAGCTGGAGCTGCTGGACGAGCCGGGCGAGCTGGCCACCCACATCTTCCGCAAGCGCAAGGACGACAGCAACGTCCACTTCAAGGTCTTCCGGTACGGCGAGCCGATGATGCTGTCGACGGTGCTGCCGGTGCTGCACTCGCTGGGCGTGCGCGTCTCCGACGAGCGGCCGTACGAGATCACCCGCGCCGACGCCACGATCTACCTGTACGACTTCGGGCTGTTGCTGCCCCCGCAGGCCCGCGACCTGCCTGAGATCCGGGCGCACATGGAGAACGCCTTCTCCTCCACCTGGCGTGGCGAGGCCGAGATCGACGGCTTCAACGAGTTGGTGGTGCGGGCCGGGCTCACCTGGCGGCAGGTGGTGATCCTGCGGGCCTACGCGAAGTACCTGCGGCAGGCCGGCGCGGTGTACTCGCAGGGGTCGATGGAGAACACGCTGATCAGCAACCCGGGCATCGCCGCGTTGCTGGTCGCGCTGTTCGAGACCAGGTTCTCGCCGTCCCTGAAGCTGTCGGACGAGGACCGGTCGCTGCAGTCCAAGGAGCTGGTCACCGCCATCGGGCGGCAGTTGGACGGGGTGGCGAGCCTGGACCAGGACCGGATCCTGCGCTCGTACCTGACGCTGATCCAGGCCACCCTGCGTACCAGCTTCTTCCAGCGGGGCGCCGACGGGCGGCCGAAGTCCTACGTGGCGTTCAAGTTGGAGCCGCGGGCGATCCCGGACCTGCCGGCGCCCCGGCCCCGGTACGAGATCTGGGTCTACTCGCCCCGGTTCGAGGGCGTGCACCTGCGCTTCGGCCCGGTGGCGCGTGGCGGCCTGCGCTGGTCCGACCGGCGCGACGACTTCCGCACCGAGATCCTCGGCCTGGTCAAGGCGCAGATGGTCAAGAACGCCGTGATCGTGCCGGTGGGTGCCAAGGGCGGCTTCGTGCTCAAGCAGGCGCCGGCGGACCGGGACGGGTATCTCGCCGAGGGCGTCTCCTGCTACAAGATGTTCATCAGCGCCCTGCTCGACGTCACCGACAACCTGGTCGGCGGCGTGATCGTGCGGCCGCGCGACGTGGTGCGTCACGACGGCGACGACCCGTACCTGGTGGTCGCGGCCGACAAGGGCACCGCCACGTTCTCCGACACGGCCAACGAGATCTCGCTGGCGTACGGGTTCTGGCTCGGTGACGCGTTCGCCTCGGGCGGCTCGGCCGGGTACGACCACAAGAAGATGGGCATCACCGCCAAGGGCGCGTGGGAGTCGGTCAAGCGGCACTTCCGCGAGCGCGGCGTGGACACCCAGGGCCAGGACTTCACGGTCGTCGGCGTGGGTGACATGTCCGGCGACGTGTTCGGCAACGGGATGCTGCTGTCGGAGCACATCCGGCTGGTGGCCGCGTTCGACCACCGGCACATCTTCCTGGACCCGGATCCGGACGCCGCCACCTCCTTCGCGGAGCGCCGCCGGATGTTCGACCTGCCGCGCTCCTCGTGGGCCGACTACGACCAGTCCCTGATCTCCGCGGGCGGCGGGGTCTGGCCGCGTACCGCGAAGTCCATCCCGATCTCCGAACAGATCCGCCGCGCGCTGGACCTGAACGAGTCGGTGACCGCGATGGCGCCGAACGACCTGATGAAGGCGATCCTGCTGGCCCCGGTGGACCTGCTGTGGAACGGCGGCATCGGCACCTATGTGAAGGCGTCCAGCGAGTCCCACGCGGAGGTCGGCGACAAGGCCAACGACGCGATCCGGGTCAACGGTGCCCAGGTGCGCGCCAAGGTGGTGGGTGAGGGCGGCAACCTCGGCCTGACCCAGCGCGGCCGGGTCGAGTACGCCACCGCGGGCGGCCGGATCTGCACCGACTCGATCGACAACTCCGCCGGTGTGGACACCTCGGACCACGAGGTGAACATCAAGATCCTGCTGGCCGACGCGGCGCTGGCGGGTCCGGAGCGCGACGCGCTGCTGGTGGAGACGACCGACGAGGTCGGCGAGCTGGTCCTGCGGGACAACTACGACCAGGCCACCGCGCTGGGCAACGCGCGTGCCCAGGCCCACTCGCTGCTGCCGGTGCACCGCCGGTTGATCAGTGAACTGGAGCGGGACGGACGGCTGGACCGGGCGCTGGAGGCCATGCCCACCGACGACGAACTGGCCGCACGGTTCGCCGCCGGAAACGGGCTGACCTCGCCGGAGTTCGCGGTCCTGCTCTCCTACGTCAAGATCGGGCTGGAGGACGAGGTCAACTCCTCGCCGCTGCCGGACGAGGACTGGACCCACGAGACGCTGGTGGACTACTTCCCGACGCCGCTGCGCGAGCGGTACGAGGAGTTGATGCCCGGCCACGCGCTGCGCCGCGAGATCGTGACCACGCAGCTGGTGAACCAGACGGTCAACCGGGGCGGCATCACGTTCGTGTACCGGGTGGTGGAGGAGACCGGCGCCTCGCCGGCCGACGTGATCCGCGCCTTCTCCGTGGTCCGGGACGTGTTCGGGCTGCCGGACCTGTGGCGGGCCGTCGAGGAACTGGACAACCGGGTGCCCACCGAGGCGCAGACGACCCTGCACCTGGAGCTGCGCCGGCTCATCGACCGCGGCGTGCGCTGGTTGGTCACCAACCGGCGATCGCCCCTGAACGTCACCGAGGAGGTCGAGCGGCTGCGCCCCGGCGTGCAGCGCCTGCTGCCCGAGCTCGGCCGGCTGTTCTGCGGCCAGGAGCGGGCGTCGTTGCAGGCCAGGGTCGACCGGCTCACCGGCATGGGCATCCCGCCGGCGCTGGCCGAGCGGGCCGCCCGGGTCATCTACGGGTTCGGTCTGATGGACATCGTCTCGGCGGCCGACGGCACCGGACGGGATCTGATCGAGGTCGCGTCGGTGTACTACGAACTGTCCGACCGGTTCCAGGTCGACGCGCTGCTGTCCAAGATCTCGCTGCTGCCGCGCGACGACCGCTGGCAGACGCTGGCCCGGATGGCGCTGCGGTACGACCTGTACGGCGCCCTGGCCGCGCTGACCTCGGAGGTGCTCGCCTCGACCGACCGCGACCAGCCGGCCGCGGAGCGGGTCACCGCGTGGGAGCACGCCAACTCGGCGGCGATCGGCCGGGCGCGCAACGCGATGGTGGAGTTCCAGGAGGCCAACGCCGACCTGGCCGCCCTGTCGGTGTTGCTGCGGCAGATCCGTACCCTGGTCCGCACCGCGGGTTCGTGACCATGACGTGCGCCGGCCGGCCCACGAGCCGGCCGGCGCACGCCAGGCGGTGCGGGGCGCGCCGGGTCCGTCGCTACAAGGAGTGCGTTCGGGATCCATCGATGCCAGGGGGCGCGTCGGATGTCACCGTGGTTCGCTCACCTCGACCCGCCCTGGGTCCCGATGTTCCTGCTGTACCTGCTGGTGCAGGGCCTGTGCCGGCTGGTGCGCAGCGTCGTGCACGCCTGGCCGTGGATCGCGGGCGGCCTGGCCGTCCTGCTGTTCAAGGACGCCGCACGCCGCGAGGACGCCATCCGCCTGGTTCGGGCCTGCGGCCGACCTACCGGATCGCGTCCACCCCGACCCGCGCCGCCGACGCGCCGGTCAGCCCCAGGGCGGAGGCCGCCGCCCAGCCGTTCGCCCGGCTCGCCCCGAACGTGGTGACGAAGGCCCGCACGCCGGCCGGGCGCCACGCCGTCGGCCAGCCCATCTCGACCGCCACCACCGGATTCGTCGGGGCCAGCGCCTCGATCAGGTCCGCCGCGCCCGGCAGCCGGTGCAGGTTGCGGCCCACCACGACGATCGGCCGGGTCCCGGCCAGGGCGCGTACCCGCTCCGGGGACTCGCCGGGCGGGGCCAGCTGGACCTGCTCGGTGCCGTTGATGTGCGGGCCGAGGCCCCACGGCACCCGTCCGGCGGCGATGTTCAGCTCCGCGTCGGCGATCTGCACGACCAGCGGCGACCCGAGCCCGGTCAGCGACCCCTCGACCCGGACCGCGCGGCGGGCGGCCGGGTAACCGATCCCCGCTCCGGTACCGTCCCCGGCGGCGTCCGCGCCGGCGTCCGGGCCGGTCTTCGCGGTCCATCGCGACAACTCGGCGACCCGCTGCGCGGCCTGTTCGATCCGCGAGGTCGGCAGCCAGCCCGCCCGCACCGCCGCCGCGATCTCGGCGATGGTCTCCTCGATCAGGTCCCGATCGCACTGCCCCGCCAGGCACAGCAGGTCGACGCCGGCGAGCAGCGCCCGCGGAGCCCCCTTGGCGGTACTCCCGGCGATTTCGGCCACCCCGCGCATGTCCAGCGCGTCGCTGATCACCACGCCGGTGAAGCCGAGCTCGCCGCGCAGCAGATCGACCATTGCCGCCCGGCTGAACGTCGCCGGCAGATCGCCGGTCAGCTCCGGTACCCGGATGTGCGCGGTCATGATCGACTGGGTGCCGGCCTCGATCGCGGCGGCGAAAGGGGCCAGGTCCCGCTCGCGCAGCAGCGGCAGCGGCGCGTCCACGGTGGGCAGCGCCAGGTGCGAGTCCGTGCTGGTGGCGCCGTGCCCGGGGAAGTGCTTGGCGCACGCGGCAACGCCGGCGGACTGCAGGCCGGTGACGGCCGCGGCGGCCTGCGCGCTCACCCTGGTCGGGTCGGTGCCGAAGGATCGGGTACCGACGGTCGGGTTGTGGTCGGAGGTGTTCACGTCCACGGTCGGCGCGAGGTTCAGGTTGAACCCGCTGGCCCGCAGGTCAAGCCCGATGGCGCGGTAGATCCGCTCGGTCAACCCGGGGTCGTCGACCGCGCCGAGCGCCGCGTTGCCCGGGTACGGGCTGCCCGCGAGGTGGGCCAGCCGGGTGACGTCCCCGCCCTCCTCGTCCAGCGAGAGCAGCACGTCGGCGCGGGCCTCGCGCAGGCTCGCGGTGAGCGCGCCGACCTGCTCGGGGTCGGCGATGTTGTAGTAGAAGATCACGTACCCGCCCAGGCCCTCGGCCACCAGGTCGAGCGCCCACCGCGGCGCGCTCAGCCCGGGAAAGGCCGGCAGCAGGGTGGGCAGGATGAGTCGCCGCAACCCCGGATCGATCGCCACGTTGATTCCCCTCCGGCCGCTCCGACCCGCGGTCGGCCACGTGTGATCCAGGAATCTGGCAGCGGGTCGCGGGACGTCGCCGGCACCGGCATGACCGTACGCTACCTACATTCCCAGTGGTCCATGAAATTAGGAAAGTTTCCTAAATGATAAAGGTACCGTCCCAATGAGCTCAACCCGCCTCCCGGGCACGCCCCGACTGCTACGGGCGATCAACGACCGCGCAGCCCTTGAACTGCTGCTCGAGCGGGGCCCGCTGACCCGGGCGCAGCTCGGCGAGCTGACCGGCCTGTCGAAGGTCACCGCCTCCCAGCTCGTGGAGCGGCTGGAGGAGCGGGGCCTGGTCGGCCGGGTCGGCGAGCAGGCCGGCGGCCGGGGGCCCAACGCCGCCCTCTACTCGGTCGTCCCGACCAGCGCGTTCGTGGTCGGCGTGGAGATCGGTCCGGAGCACGCGGTGGCCGCCTGCGCGGACATCACCGGCACCGTGGTCGGCCGGGTCCAGCAGTCGACCCACGACACCGACGACCCGGTGGGCGTGGTGCACAACGCCGTCATCGAGGCCGCGCGCAGCGCCAAGGCGCCGATCAGCAAGGTCCGCCGGGTGGTGCTGGGCACGCCCGGCCTCGTCGACCCGTCGACCGGGGAGGTCGCCTTCGCTTTCGACCTGCCGCGCTGGCAACGGGGCCTGCTCGGCGCGCTGCGCGAGGACCTCAAGCGGCCGGTCGTCTTCGAGAACGACGTGAACCTGGCGGCCGTGGCCGAGGCGTACGCGGGCTCGGCCCGGGGCGTCGACGACTTCGTGCTGCTCTGGCTGGGCCGCGGCGTCGGCATGGCGGTGACGCTGGGCGGCCGGCTGCACCGGGGAGTCAGCGGCGCGGCCGGCGAGATCGGGTACGCGCCGGTGGTCGGCGCCCCGGTGCCGCGCGACGTGACCCGCCGGTCCAAGGGCGGCTTCCGGGAGTTGGCGCAGGCCGACGCGGTGCGCGCCGTGGCCCGGGAGCACGGGTTCCGCGCCGGGACCGCGTGGGACGCCGTGCGCGCCGCGGTGGATGCCGGCACCACCGGCGGCCCCGTCCTCGACGAACTGGCCCGGCGCCTGTCGCTCGGGCTGGCGGCGGCCTGCGTGGTGCTCGATCCCGCCGTCGTCGTGCTGGCCGGTGAGGTCAGCCAGGCCGGCGGAGTGGCGCTGGCCCAGCGGGTACAGCACGAGGTCGCCGCGATAGCGCCGGTGTCGCCCCGGGTGGTGGTGTCGGAGGGCCCGGAGGAGCCGGTGCTGCTCGGTGCCGTGCTGACCGCGCTGGAGGCGGCGCGCGACGAGGTGTTCGGGTCGACGGTCGACGAGTGAGCGTGGTGGCGGCCACGGTGCCGGTCGTCACCCTCCGGTTCCGTGATTGGATAGCCACGTGTCCAACGATCCTGATCTGGTCATCTCCCTCGACAAGGCGACCGTCACGCGCAGCGGCAAGGACCTGATCCGCGACATCGACTGGCGGGTCGAGGCGGACGAGCGGTGGGTCGTGCTCGGGCCCAACGGTGCGGGCAAGACCACGCTGCTCAGCCTGGTCGCCGGCCGGCTGCACCCGACCCGCGGCGTGGCACAGGTGCTCGGTGAGCGGCTCGGCCGGGTGGACGTGTTCGAGCTGCGTGCCCGGATCGGGCTGGCGTCGGTCGCCGTACACGACCGGATCCCCGGCGACGAGACCGTGCTCGACGTCGTGGTGACCGCCGCGTGGTCGGTGGTCGGCCGGTTCCGCGAGTCGTACGACTCGATGGACACCGGACGCGCCACGGCACTGCTGCGCCAGTTTGGCGCCGGCGACCTGGCACAGCGCGAATACGGCACGCTGTCCGAGGGTGAGCGCAAGCGCGTGCAGATCGCGCGTGCGCTGATGACCGACCCCGAGCTGCTGCTGCTCGACGAGCCCGCGGCCGGCCTGGACCTCGGCGGCCGGGAGGACCTGGTGCGGCGGCTGGCGGAGTTCGCCGCAGACCCCGACGCCCCGGCGATGGTGCTGGTCACCCACCACGTCGAGGAGATCCCGCCGGGCTTCACCCACGCCCTGCTGCTGCGCGAGGGCGGCGTGGTGGCGGCCGGCCCGATCCAGTCGGTGATGACCAGCGACAACCTGTCGAAGACCTTTGACGTGGCGCTGCGGCTGGACCGCGTCGACGACCGGTTCTCCGCCCGGGCGAGCTGACGGACGCGTACGCTCCCGCCATGACCTCGCCCCGGGTAGTCGTCGTCGGCAGCGTGAACATCGACCTCGTCGTTACCGCTCCGGTGCTGCCCCGAGCGGGAGAGACCGTGCTGGGCCACGACTTCACCCAGGTGGCCGGCGGTAAGGGCGCCAATCAGGCCGTCGCGGCGGCCCGGGCCGGCGGCGCCACCACGGTGATCGGCGCCATCGGGTCGGACGCGTTCGGGGTGACGCTGCGCGCCCGGCTGTCGGGGGCCGGGGTGGACACCTCGCTGCTGCGGATCCGCTACGGCGCCTCGGGGGTGGCGCTGATCGTGGTCGACGACTTCGGCGAGAACTCAATAGTCGTGGCGCCCGGCGCCAACGCGACACTGGCCGACCTCACGGCCGGCGAACTCGCCGCGATCGCCGGCGCCGACGTGCTGCTGTGCCAGCTCGAGGTGCCGGTGGAGACGGTCACCGCGGCCGCGGTGGCGGCCCGGGCCGCGGGCACCCTGGTGGTGCTCAACGCGACGCCGGTCCGCGCACTGCCCGACGAGCTGCTCGCGGCGGTGGATCTCCTGGTGGTCAACCACCTCGAGGCGGCCGGGCTGACCAACCTGCCGATGGTCGACGTGGACACCGGTGACGCCCCCGACGGCGCGGTGCTGGTGGACGCGCTGCTGGAGTCGGTACCGAGGGCGGTGCTGACCCGGGGGGCGGACGGCGCCTGGTACGGCGACCGGGATGGCCGACTCGAGCATGTGCCGGCCCCGGTCGTGGAGGCGGTGGACACCACCGGAGCGGGTGACGCGTTCACCGGCGCGCTGGCGGTGGCCTGGGGCGAGGGGCGTGACGTGGTCGAATCGGTGCGTTGGGCCAGCGCGGCCGGGGCCGCCTCGGTGCGGCGGCTCGGCGCCTCGGTCGGCCTGGCCGGCCGCCAGGTCATCGACGAGCTGTACGCCGCGACGTACTGCACTGGCGCGGATGAGTAACCCTTGAGGACATGCGCTTCATCCTGAATGTGTTCTGGTTGGTCTTCGGCGGGCTGGTGCTGGCACTCGGCTACGCGGTCGCGGGGCTGATCTGCTGCGTGCTGATCGTCACCTTCCCGCTCGGCATCGCGTCGTTCCGGATGGCCAACTACGCCCTGTGGCCGTTCGGACGCGAGGTGGTCAAGCGGCCGACCGCGGGCGTGGGGTCCGCGATCGGCAACGTGATCTGGCTGATCGTCGCCGGCTGGTGGCTCGCCCTGGGGCATCTGGTGACCGCCATCGCGCAGTTCGTCTCGATCATCGGCATCCCGCTCGGGCTGGCGAACCTCAAGCTGATCCCGGTCTCGCTGCTGCCGCTCGGCCGGGAGATCCGCGACCTGCCGTGAGCGTAGGCTCCGGGCAGGCATTCGACGAGGAGGTCAGCGTGGTCGTCCAGCTCACGATCGAGGACGGGATCGGCACCATCCGGTTGGATCGGCCGCCGATGAACGCGCTGAACACCGAGGTCCAGGAGGAGTTGCGGGCCGCCGCCCAGCAGGCCGCCGCGGACGACGCGGTCGCCGCCGTCATCGTGTACGGCGGCGAGAAGGTGTTCGCCGCGGGCGCCGACATCAAGGAGATGGCCACGATGTCCTATGTGGACATGGTGGGCCGGGCGCCGGCGCTGTCCGCGGCCTTCGACATGGTCGCCCGCATCCCCAAGCCGGTGGTGGCCGCGATCACCGGCTACGCCCTCGGTGGCGGCTGCGAGCTGGCGCTGGCCTGTGACTGGCGGATCGCCGCGGCGGACGCGAAGCTCGGCCAGCCGGAGATCAATCTGGGCATCATCCCGGGTGCGGGCGGCACCCAGCGGCTGGCCCGGCTGGTCGGCCCGGCCAAGGCGAAGGACCTGGTGATGTCGGGCCGGCTGGTCGACGCGCAGGAGGCGCTGGCGATGGGACTGGTCGACCGGGTGGTGCCGACGGCGCAGGAGGTCTTCCCGGCGGCGGTGGAGTTGGTGCGCCGGTACGTCGGCGGGCCGGCCCAGGCGCTGCGGGCCGCCAAGCTGGCCGTGGACGGCGGCCTGTCCATGGACCTGGCCTCCGGCCTGGCCTGGGAGACCCAGCAGTTCGCGGCGCTGTTCGCGACGGACGACCGGCGCGAGGGCATGGCGGCATTCGTGGAGAAGCGGAAGCCGGACTTCACCGGCCGGTGAGGCCGACCCGGGCCGGCGCTCCTCTGGGGCCCGGCCCGGTCTCCGATCCGGTGGAACCTGTAGTTACTCGCCGGTAGGATGCCGGGCATGACTGAGAAGATCGACGGGCACGGTGGCGAGCTGGCCCTGGCGGCGCTGCGGGCGTTCGGGGTCACCGAGATGTTCACCCTCTCCGGCGGGCACGTCTTTCCCCTGTACGACGCCGCGCACAAGGTCGGGATGCGCATCCTCGACGTTCGCCACGAGCAGTCCGCGGTCTTCGCCGCCGAGGCGGTCGCCAAGCTGCGCCGCACGCCCGGCCTGGCCGTGCTGACCGCCGGCCCGGGCGTCACCAACGGCATCTCCGGCCTGACCAGCGCCTTCTTCAACGCGTCCCCGGTGGTGGTGCTCGGCGGCAGGGCGCCCGCCTTCCGCTGGGGCTCGGGCAGCCTGCAGGAGCTGGACCACCTTCCGCTGGTCGCGCCGGTGACCAAGCAGGCGACGACCGTCTTCGACACCGACGAGATCGTCCGGACGCTGCACGGCGCGCTCACCACGGCGTTGACCGCGCACCGGGGCCCGGTGTTCCTCGACTTCCCGCTGGAGGCCATCTTCAGCGCGGGCGAGGGCGAGCTGGAGCCGCCCCAGATTCCGGTCATCGAGCCCGACCCGCAGGACGTCCAGCGGGCCGCCGCGCTCATCGCCGGCGCGGCCCGCCCGGTCATCGTCGCCGGCTCCGACGTGTACGCGGGCGACGCGATCGAGGCGCTGCGGGCGGCGGCGGAGGCGCTGCGGGTACCGGTGTTCACCAACGGGATGGGTCGGGGCGCGCTGCCGGCCGGGCACCCGCTGGCCTTCGCCAAGTCCCGGCGCACCGCGCTGTCCGGCGCCGACGTCGTGGCGGTGATCGGCACGCCGCTGGACTTCCGGCTCGGCTTCGGCGACTTCGGCGACGCCACGGTGGTGCACATCGTGGACGCGCCGACGCAGCGCGCCACGCACGTGACACCGGCGGTGTCGCCGGCCGGGGACCTGCGGCTGATCCTGACCGCGCTGGCGGACCACACCGGCGCCCGCGAGGATCACGCGGACTGGATCGATGTCCTGCGGCAGGCCGAAGAGAAGGCGCGGGCGAAGGACGCCGAGGCGATGGCGGCCGATTCGGACCCGATCCGGCCGGCGCGCGTCTACGGGGAACTGCGCAAGGTACTGGCACAGGACGCGGTGACCATCGGGGACGGCGGCGACTTCGTGTCGTACGCCGGCAAGTACCTCGAGCCGTCGACGCCGGGCAGCTGGCTGGACCCGGGACCGTACGGCTGCCTGGGCACCGGGATGGGGTACGCGCTCGGCGCCAGGGCCACCTACCCGGACCGGCAGATCTGCGTGCTCATGGGCGACGGCGCCGCCGGCTTCTCGCTGATGGACGTCGAGTCGCTGGTACGGCACGGGATGCCGGTGGTGATCGTGGTGGGCAACAACGGGATCTGGGGGCTCGAAAAGCACCCGATGCGATCCATGTACGGTTATGACGTGGCCGCCGATCTTCAGCCCGGCCTGCGTTACGACGACGTGGTTCGCGCGCTGGGCGGTGCGGGTGAGACCGTCACCGAGGCGGATGCGCTGGGGCCGGCGCTGAACCGTGCGTTCGAGGCCTCGGTGCCGTACCTGGTCAATGTCATCACCGATCCGGCCGACGCGTACCCGCGCTCGTCCAACCTCGCCTGACACGAGCCCCCCGGAGCATTCGTGACCTACCCACCCGGCCCGGACAGCTCGGGCCAGGTCCCACCGCGACAACCAGCTGTACCGCCGACTGGAGCGCCGGCCCAGGAGCCGGCCCCGGTCGCGCCCAACTCCGCGCCGCCGGCACCGCAGCCGGCCTGGCCGCAGCCCGCTTGGCCGCAGCCCGGTCCGCCGCAGTCCGCTTGGGCGCAGCCTGGTCCGCCGCAGCCCGCTTGGCCGCAGCCCGTTGCTCCACAGGCCACCGTTCCGCAGGCCGTCCCGCCGCAGCCCGGCTCGGCGTGGCAGCCCGGCGCACCGGCTCCGGCGGGACAGTTCGCGCCGGGGCAGTTCGCGCCAGGCCAGCCCGGACAGTTCCCGCCGGGCCAGTTCCCGCCGGGCCAGTTCCCGCCGGGCCAGTTCCCGCCGGGTGGGGCCTTCCCGCCACCCGGGTCGGTACCGCCAAAGCGCTCCGCGACGCCGATCATCGTCCTCGGCGTCGTGCTGCTGCTGATCGTCCTGGGCGGCGGATTGGCCACCGCGCTGCTGATCACTCACCAGAAGCACGCCGACTCGACGGTGCGCGCGGACGGCCCGGACGTTCCGTCCGGGCCCGTGTACCACAAGCTGCCGGCGTGCGACGGCCTCGGCACCGCGATGCCGTCGCTGATCCCCAAGGGCGAGAAGACCGAGGACAGCCAGGACTCCGGCTCCGACTTCTTCCAGTCGACCGAATGCGACTGGGACAACATCGACGCCGACGACACCAACCCTCCGGGGGTCCGGGGAACCGAGATCCACGCGCAGGCCTACAACAACGAGTTCGAGGCGGCCGTCCAGACGGCCAAGGACGCGTTCGACGAGACCCGGTCCGAGGCCAACGACCAGGCCGGCAAGACGGACAGCGCCGACCACGCGTACGGCCCGGTGACCACGCCGTCGGGTCTGGGCGACGAGGCGACCGCCCAGGACTACACCGTCCACGAGGATGTCTTCCCGGCCAACGGAACCAGGATCGACATGCGAGTCAACAACGTGCTCGTCGAGCTCAACTACGAGGGTTTCGACGGCGCCGACACGGACCTGAAGCCGATGGCCGCGGACCAGGCGAACAAGGGGGCGCAGACCATCGCGCGAGCCGTGGTCGCCTGGCTCAAGGGCTGCGCCGACTGCCAGAGCTGACCACCCTGGCCCCCGCTCGGGTGCCGACCGCCCACCCGGGGCCTGGCAGAGCACCTGGCGCGTGCCAGGTACGGTAACGCTGGCTAGCTGATCTTGCATCCCTCCCGCATGGCGACGACTGGGTCGTGTGGGCTCTGGACGGTTCGGATGAGGCTCGCCCGTTCGATCGTGCATGACGCCTCCCGGAGCATCTGTGACTCAACCACCCAGCCCGGTACCCCCCGGCCAGGTCCCGCCGCAGTACCCGTCGGCCGTGGGGTACCCGCCGATGACGCCGGCACCGCCTTCGTTCCCGTCCGCCGGTCCGTTTCCTCCGGCGGGGGCGGTCCAGCCCGGTGCGCAGTTCCCGCCGGTGGCGGGCGGGCAGTTTCCGCCCACGCCGGGGCCACCGTTTCCGCCCGCGCAGTTCGGACCCGGGGGACCCTTCCCGCCCGGGGGAGGACAGTTCTCGGCCGGCGGGCAGTTCCCGCCCCCGGGGCCCTTCCCGCCTGGAGGGCAGGTTCCGTCGGCCGGTCCGGTGCCGGCGCCGCGGCGCTCCTCGGCGAAGCCGGTCATCCTCGGCGCGGTCGTGGTGGTGCTCGTCCTGTTAGGTGGTGGGTTGGCCACTGCGCTGTACCTGAACCGAGGTGGCGGTGGTGGTGCCGTGGCGTCCCCGGGTACCGCCCCGGCGGCCGGCAACGCGGCGCCGGCGAGTGCCCCGGCGTCGGCGCACTCGACCGGGCCGATCTACCGCAAGCTGCCGGCGTGCGAGGACTTCTCCGCCTCGACACTGAAGTCGCTGGTACCCGACGCGCAGAAGACCACCGACAAGCACCAGGGGGACAACCTTTCGTGCTCGTGGGACAACTACCTCGCCCTGAACGGAACGAATGAGAGCCGCGCGATCGAGATCAACATGGGTTTCTTCCGCGACTCGTCGGAAACAGCGACGCAGGCGGCCAAGGACAAGTTCGGCGACCTGCTGTCGGATGCCAAGGGCCAGGCCGGCACCACGGCCGCCGGCACCAAGTACGGCGCGGTGAGCTCGCTGTCCGGCCTGGGAACCCAGGCCTTCAGCCTGGACAACACGACCCAGAGCGATCTCGCCACGGACGGCGCGACAACGGTCGACCTGATGGTGGACAACGTGATCGTGGAGATCGCCTTCGGGGGTAGCGACGGGCCCATGGGGCAGGAGAAGCCGATGGCCGCGATCGATACGAGCAAGGGTGCGCAGACCGCCGCGCATGCCGCCATCGACTGGCTGACCGCCTGTTCCGACTGCAAGAGCTGACGGGGTCGGCGCGGCCCCGTCCCCGACCCGGCGAACGCGGACCCGCGCCCGCTCGAGCTTGCCTGACATTCCCTCGGAGCACTCGTGACTCAACCACCGGCCCCGGTAAACCCCGATCGTTTTCCGGCACAGTCCCCACAGCCCCCGGTGCCGGTACCACCGGCGGGGGCGTTGCCGCCCACGACGCCGGCGTTGACCGTGCCGTACCCGCCCGCCGGGCCGGTCCCACCCACCGGGCCGTTTTCGCCCGCGAACTCGGTGCCGCCCGGCAGCCAGTTCCCGCCCGGCAGCCAGTTCCCGCCCGCGGCGCGGTTTCCGCCCACTGCGCAGTTTCCCCCGGGGGCGCAGTTTCCGCCCAGGCCGCAGTTCGGGCTCAGCGGGCAGTTTCCGCCCGGGGCGCCCTTCCCGCCGGGCAGCCCGGTGCCCCCGTCGCGGCGGTCCTCGGCGACGCCGGTCATCATCGGCGCGGTCGTGGTGGTGCTTGTCTTGTTTGGCGGCGGGTTGGCCACCGCGCTCGCCCTGAGTCGGGGCGGGAACGACAGCGCCGCGGCCACGGCGGGAACGAGGCCTTCGGCGAGCGCTTCGGCCTCGTCCGGTGCGGTCTACCACAAGCTGCCGGGTTGCGACTCCTTCCCCTCCGCGACGGTGACGTCGCTGGTGCCCCAGGGGAGATCGACCATCAATGATCACAAGTCGACGGGTGGCGACTACGATGGCGACTTTTGCACGTGGGACAACGCCGGTGTGCTGGACAAGCAGCCGCCCGAGACTCGCGAGATCGACCTTACCGTGACCGCCGACAGCGACGCGTTCACCGACACCCCGACCGCGGCGGCACAGAAGGATCTCGCCGATGCGCTGGCGACCGCCCAGAATGAGAAGGGCAACACGTCCCACAACATCGCGGTCGGTGCGGTGACTCCCGTGTCGGGGCTGGGCCCGGGAGCGTTCAGCAAGACCTACCAGTACGTGGGTGATGACGCCCCGGGCAGCGGGATGGATATCTACCTGGTGCTGGGCAACGTCATGGTGGACATCAGCTACTGGGGTCTCGACGGGACGCACCTGCGGGGGACGCCGGTTCCCGATGACGAGTTGAGCAAGGACGTGCAGTCCGCGGCGCATGCCGTGGTCGCCTGGCTGGCCGCCTGCACCGACTGCGCGAGCTGACGCTCAGATCTTCGGGTCCGCGGGCGGCTCCTCGGCCGGGCGCTCACACTCCCGGCCGAGCTTGCCCTCCCGGCCCGCCTCGCCGTCCCTGCCCCGCTCACGCTCGCGGCGCAGCTCGCGTTCGCGCCGTCGCAGGTCGGCCTCCCAGGCGCGCAGCCGCTCCTCCTCCCGGTCGCGGTTGCGCGCTGCCAATTGACGCAGGAACTCCGGATCGTCGTCCGGGGCGAGGACCCGCCCCGGACCGGACGGCTCCACCGGCTCGCCGTCCTGCCGCAGGCCGCGCTCGAGTTCGAGCTCCGGATCGAGCATCCGGTCCGGCCGACCGGCCATGTACCACACCATCGGGCCGATCGGGGAGATCAGCACGATGATGAATATCCACGCGATCCGGGGCAGCGTCCGGATCTCGTAGTGCTCCGCCGACAGGCAGTCGATCAGCGCGACCACGATCAGCGCGAGGTCGGCGAGGGCGAGCAGGGAGAGTAGTCGGCCCATGAAGTCAAGGTAGTACGGCCGCGGCGATACCGAGTATCGCGAAACCGGCGATTCCAAGCGCCAACCCGGCGGGAATCCGACCGGCCGGGTCCGGCGGGTTGCCGGACATCGCGGTCATCCGGTTCCGGCACAGGGCGAGCAGCCCGAGCCAGGCGAGCGTGCCCAGCGCGATGATTACGGCCGCCGGAACGGGGTCCAGCAGCAGCGCCGCCCGCGCGGTCAGCAGCAGGACACCGGTGGCCGACAGGGCGGTACGGCGCCAGGACAGCCGGGTGCGCAACCGGGCGGTCTCGGCCGGCTCGTCGGGGTCCTCGTCCCCGTCCGAGACGTGCGGTCCGATGGTCACCGCATGCCCGCGACAGCGATGATGATGATGAGTGCCAGCGCGCCCAGCGCCAGCGTGAGGGCCAGCACCGCCGGCAGCCGGGACGGCGGCAGCGGCTGATCCAGCCGCATCGCGCGCTCGGAGCGCGCCCAGTGATCGACCGCGTGTAGCCCGATCGCCCCGCCGAGGACCAGGAGCACCACCGCTATCGCCTCGCGCAGGTGGGTGACGCGCAGCCGCGGCAGGAACCCGGCGACCGCCAGTCCGCCGCCGAGCAGGGCCAGTCCGGTGCGTACCCAGGCCAGGAAGGTCCGCTCGTTGGCCAGTGAGTACCGGTAGTCCGGCCGGTGACCCACGGTCCGCTCCTGTTCGGGATCGAACCAGTGCCGTATCACGCGAAGGATCACCGGCTCATTATCTGCGGTCCTCCGGCCCGGTGAACTCGCTTCCGCGTCGCCGTCCGGCCGAGTCACCGCCGAACACCTGGGCGTCCCGGTCCGGTCCGCCGCCGTGGTTGCTCGGGTGCTCGGCCGCGGGCTCGCGCCCGTCCGGGGCGCCCACCTCGGTGCGCAGCCGGGGAAGGGCCCGCGGGTGCTGTTCGCGAAGCCAGCCGACCAGCCGCTCGCGCACCAGGCAGCGCAGGTCCCAGAGGGTGGGCGCGTCCTTGGCGCTGACCAGGGCGCGCACCCGGACCAGGGCGTGTACCGCGTCGGTGACCTGCAGGACGCAGACCCGGCCGTCCCACAGCGGCTGGCTGTCGGTGAGGATCACGCGCAGCTCGTCGCGCATCTGGTCCACCGGCACCGACCAGTCCAGGTCCAGCTCGACGGTGCCGAGCAGGGAGGCCTGGGTACGCGTCCAGTTCTCGAACGGCGTGGTGGTGAAGTACGAGGTGGGCAGCACCATCCGGCGGTCGTCCCAGATGTGGATGACCACGTACGTGAGAGTGATCTCCTCGACCCGTCCCCACTGCTCGTTGACCACCACCACGTCCTCGAGCCGCAGCGACTCCCCGAAGGCGATCTGCAGTCCGGCGAACACGTTGCCCAGTAGCGCCTGGGCCGCGAACGCGACCACGGCGGCCACCACGCCGGCCGAGGCGAGCAGGCTGGTGCCGACGAGCCGTGCCTCACGGAAGGTGAACAGGCTCATGATGATCGCGGCCACCACCGAGGCCGCCACGGTGATCCGGCGCAGCAGCTGGATCTGCGTGTGCATGGTCCGGGCCGACAGGTTGTCCAGCACGTCGGTGCGGAACCTGGACAGCGCGGCGTCCTCGATCAGCAGGAGCAGGGCGGCGAGCAGCCAGGCCCCGGCCGCGATCGCCAGGATGTCCAGCAGGTGCGCGATCCCGTAGCGCCAGGGACCGCGCAGGCCGGTGTGGCGCAGTCCCACGTCCAAGGTCAGCAACACCAGCAGGGTCTCGAACGGCCGGTGGCCCCGCCGGCTCAGGCTCGCCACCGGCCCGAGTCGGCGGCCGACCCGGAGGAGGATCTGGTGGAGCAGTTCGACGGCGGCGAGCAGAGCCAGGCAGGCGAGGACGACGAAGGTGAGCTGGACCACGGCGTCGTGCACGAATGTGACGCTACCGAGCCGGTGGCGGCGGCGCGCGGCGGGTGACTTCGGTCACGCCGTTCCGGCGAGAGCCAAAACCTACTAGCGGGTAACATGTGCCGTGGGCAACCGCACAGCGAGCCAGGTTGACCCGTCCGGCGGCACGCGGAACGCTCCAGGTACGCCCGTTCAACAGGAGGTCATCGAAGCGCGATGAATATCGTCGTACTCGTCAAGCAGGTGCCCGACTCTGGATCGGAGCGCAGCCTGAGCCCTGACGACAACACCGTCGACCGTGGGTCGGCGAACAACGTGATCAATGAGATGGATGAGTACGCCATCGAGGAGGCGCTCAAGATCCAGGAGGCGCACGGCGGAGAGGTCACGGTGCTGACCGTCGGCCCGCAGCACGCGTCCGACTCGATCCGCAAGGCGCTGTCGATGGGCCCGGACAAGGCGGTGCACGTGGTCGACGACGCGCTGCACGGCTCCTGCGCCCTGGCGACCTCCAAGGTGCTCGCGGCGGCCATCGGGCGCCTGAGCCCCGACCTCGTCATCTCCGGCGCGGAGTCCACCGACGGCCGGGTCCAGGTGATCCCGCACATGATCGCCGAGCGGCTGGGCATCGCGGCGCTGACCGGGGCGCGCAAGGTCACCATCGACGGCGCCACGCTGACCGTCGAGCGCCAGACCGACGAGGGGTACGAGGTGGTCACCGCCGCCACCCCGGCCGTGATCTCGGTCTGGGACACCATCAACGAGCCGCGGTACCCGTCCTTCAAGGGCATCATGGCGGCGAAGAAGAAGCCGGTCGAGACGTTGACCCTGGCGGACCTGGGCATCTCCGCCGACGAGGTGGGGCTGGCCGGGGCGAGCAGCGCGGTGGTGGAGGCCGGCAAGCGGCCGCCGCGGCAGGGCGGCACCAAGGTCAGTGACGAGGGCGACGGCGGCGTGAAGCTGGTCGAGTTCCTCGCGTCCGAGAAGTTCGTGTGAGGTCGGGTCATCATGGCTGAAGTTCTCGTTGTCGTGGAGCACTCCGGTGGGGCGCCCAAGAAGGTGACCCTGGAACTGCTCACTCTCGCCCGTACCCTCGGCGAGCCGGCGGCCGTCGTGCTCGGCGAACCGGGCACCGCCGCCGCGCTGTCGGACCGGCTCGGCGAGTACGGCGCCGCGAAGATCTACGCCGCGGAGCACCCGGATCTGGCCGGCTACCTGGTCGCGCCGAAGGCCACCGTGCTCGCGCGGCTGGTCGGCCAGGTGTCGCCGGCCGCGGTCCTGCTCGCCTCCAGCCAGGAGGGCAAGGAGATCGCCGGGCGGCTCGCGGTCAAGCTGGACAACGGCCTGCTGACCGACGTGGTCGACCTGGCCGCGGACGGCACCGCCACCCAGACGGTGTTCGCCGGCTCGACCATCGTGAAGTCGAAGGTGACCCGGGGGCTGCCGCTGGTCACGCTGCGGCCCAACTCGGTGACCCCCGCGCCCGCGCCGGCCACGCCCG
Source organism: Rugosimonospora acidiphila (assembly GCF_039543385.1). Lineage (NCBI taxonomy): Bacteria > Bacillati > Actinomycetota > Actinomycetes > Micromonosporales > Micromonosporaceae > Rugosimonospora > Rugosimonospora acidiphila. The sequence continues at coordinate 387,431 of NZ_BAABJQ010000004.1, read as the reverse complement.
AAGTGTCCCCTGTGGACGTCGCGCTGGGAGACGCCGACCGGCTGGTCACCGTGGTCGAGCGGACGGTCGAGCAGAAGGGCTCGCGGCCGGAGCTCACCGAGGCCTCGGTGGTCGTGTCCGGCGGTCGCGGCGTGGGCAGCGCCGACAATTTCAAGGTGGTGGAGGAGCTGGCCGACCTGCTCGGCGGCGCGGTCGGCGCGTCCCGCGCGGCCACCGACTCCGGCTTCTACCCGCACCAGTTCCAGGTCGGGCAGACCGGCAAGACGGTCTCCCCCCAGCTGTACGTCGCGCTGGGCATCTCCGGTGCGATCCAGCACCGGGCCGGCATGCAGACCAGCAAGACGATCATCGCGGTCAACAAGGACGCCGAGGCGCCCATCTTCGAGCTGGCCGACTTCGGCGTGGTGGGCGATCTGTTCAAGGTGGTCCCGCAGGCCGCCGAGGAGATCCGTAAGCGCAAGTGAGCCCGGCGTGAAACGGCCCCGGGACAGTCCCCGGGGCCGTTTTGCCGCACCGGGGATTGTTCGCGTGCGGGCCGCGTACCGCCAGCGTGCGAGGTCCCCGGGGTTCACGGTCTTGATTTGAGGGCAGCGGCAGCGGTCGGGTGCCGCGACGGTCGATAGGCTTGAGGGCGATGGCTTACCTTGATCACGCCGCGACCACGCCGATGCTGCCCCAGGCGGTCGAGGCCTACGTGTCCGCCGCCAGGGAGGTGGGCAACGCTTCGTCGCTGCACGCCGCCGGCCGGTGCGCCCGCCGGAAGGTAGAGGAGTCACGCGAGCTGATCGCCGCGGTGCTGGGTGCCCGGCCCTCTGAGGTGATCTTCACCGGCGGGGGTACCGAGAGCGACAACCTCGCCGTGAAGGGCATCTTCTGGGCGCGCCGGGCGGCCGACCCGGCGCGGACCCGGGTGATCGCCAGCTCGGTGGAGCACCACGCCGTGCTCGACTCGGTGCAGTGGCTGGAGGAACACGAGGGCGCCACGGTCAGCTGGCTGCCGGTGGACGCCGACGGCACGGTGAAGCTGGACGTGCTGCGTGCCGAGCTGGACGCGCACGCGGACGAGGTGGCCGTGATCAGCGTCATGTGGGCCAACAACGAGGTCGGCACGATACAGCCGGTCCCCGAGCTGGTCGCGATGGCCGCCGAGTACGGCATACCGTGCCACTCCGACGCGATCCAGGCGGTCGGCCAGATACCGCTCGACTTCGCCGCGAGCGGCGCCGCGGCGCTGACCGTGACCGGGCACAAGCTGGGTGGCCCGGTCGGCGTGGGCGCGCTGCTGCTGGGCCGGGACGTGGCCGCCACCCCGCTGATGCACGGCGGCGGCCAGGAGCGCGACGTGCGCTCCGGCACGCTGGACGTACCCGGGATCGTGTCGTTCGCCACCGCGCTGGAGGCCAGCGTCAAGGCCCAGCCGGAGTTCGCGGTGCGGGTCGGCGCGCTGCGCGACGAGCTGATCGACCGGGTGCTCGACGCGGTGCCGGACGCAATCCTCAACGGCCACCGCACCGACCGGCTGCCGGGCAACGCGCACTTCTCGTTCCCCGGCTGCGAGGGCGACGCGCTGCTGCTGTTGCTGGACGCGGCGGGGGTCGCCTGCTCCACCGGTTCGGCCTGTTCGGCCGGGCTGGCCCAGCCGTCGCACGTGCTGCTGGCGATGTGCTCCGACGAGGAGCGGGCGCGCTCCTCGCTGCGCCTCTCGCTGGGCCACGACTCGACCAAGGCCGACATCGATGAACTGCTGGCCGCGCTGCCGGGCGCGGTCGAGCGGGCCCGGCGGGCCGGGGTGAAGAAGCCGGCGGCCCGGTAGTCTGGTCCCATGCGAGTGCTGGCCGCCATGTCCGGAGGGGTCGACTCGGCCGTCGCCGCCGCCCGGGCGGTCGAGGCCGGGCACGACGTCACGGGCGTGCACCTGGCGCTCGCCCGCAACCCGCAGACGTACCGGACCGGGGCCCGGGGCTGCTGCACGCTGGAGGACGCCCGGGACGCCCGGCGGGCCGCCGATGTGATCGGCATCCCGTTCTACGTGTGGGACCTGGCCGACCGGTTCCACGAGGACGTGGTGGACGACTTCGTCGCCGAGTACGCGGCGGGGCGCACGCCCAATCCGTGCGTGCGCTGCAACGAGAAGATCAAGTTCGCCGCCGTCCTGGACCGGGCGCTCGCGCTGGGCTTCGACGCGGTGGTCACCGGCCACCACGCCCGCCGCGACGAGCAGGGCCGGCTGCGCCGCAGCGTGGACGCGGGCAAGGACCAGTCATACGTGCTGGCCGTGCTCACCCCCGAGCAGCTGGGCCACTCGATCTTCCCGCTCGGCGACACCACCAAGGCCGGGGTGCGCGCGGAGGCGGCCCGGCGCGGGCTGGCGGTGGCCGACAAGCCGGACTCGCACGACATCTGCTTCATCGCCGACGGCGACACCCAGGGCTGGCTTCGCGAGCGGTTGGGCTCGACGCCGGGCGAGATCGTGGACGCGGGCTCCGGCGAGGTGCTCGGCCAGCACGACGGCGCCTATGGCTTCACCGTGGGCCAGCGCAAGGGCCTGCGCATCGAGCGCCCGGCGCCGGACGGCCGGCCGCGCTACGTGCTGTCCATCACGCCGGTGACCAACACGGTGACGGTCGGCCCGGCCGAGGCGCTGGAGGTGTCCACCGTGTACGGTCAGCGTCCACTGTGGAGCGGTGGGTCCCGGGTACGCGCGGAGATCCAGCTACGGGCGCACGGTGAGGTGGTCCCGGCGACCGTCGTGGCGTCTCCGGACGGGCTGGTGGCGACGCTGGACCGGCCGGTGCGCGGGGTGGCCGCGGGCCAGGCCATGGTGGCATACCAGCCGGATCCGGCCGGCGACATCGTGCTGGGCTGCGCCACGATCAGCCACGCCGAGCGCCTGGCAAGCGCGGCGTGAGCGCCTCCAGCGCCGGGGCACCCGGCGCGCGGGACGGTGCCGACGTGGAGCTGACCGCCACCGATCCGGCCGGGGCGGCACCCGCCGACCGGCAGCGGCCGTGGCCGGCCGGCGCCGCGACCGGGATGGGCTCCCTGCCCGGTACGGACATCACCGAGGCGATCAAGACCGTCCTGGGCGAGCTGCCCGAGCTGCCGTACCTGCCCGAGCTGCCGGCCCGAGGGCCGGGCGCGGACATGGTCGGGCGGAGCGCGGGATTCCTGGTCGACCTGCCGGTCGAGCTCTACGCCGCCCGTTGGCGGATGGCCTCCCACCAGGGGCGCGATGCCCGGCGCACCGCCGACCTGCTCGAACGCGATCTCGACCAGCTCACCGAGCAGGCCGACGGGTACGCCGGGCCGCTCAAGCTGCAGTGCGCCGGCCCGTGGACGCTGGCCGCCTCGCTGGACCTGCCGACCGGCGGCGCGGTGCTGCGCGACCCCGGCGCGGTACGGGAGCTGGCCGCGTCGCTCGCCGAGGGGCTGTCCGCGCACGTGGCGGAGGTGTCCCGTCGGGTGCCGGGCGCCCGGCTGCTGCTCCAGCTCGACGAGCCGTCGCTGCCGGCGGTGCTGGCCGGCCGGGTACCGACCGAGAGTGGTTTCGGCGCCCTGCGGGCGGTGGAGCCGGTGACCGCGGTCGAGACGCTGGAGACGGTGCTCGGGTCGGTGGGCGTGCCGGTGGTGGCGCACTGCTGCGCGCCCGACGCCCCGATCGAGCTGTTCCGGTCGGCGGGGGCGGTCGCGGTCGCGGTCGATCTCGCACTGGCGACCGATCTCGACCAGATCGGCGAGGCGATCGACGCCGGGGTGGGCCTGTTCGTCGGCGCGCTGCCGGGCTTCGGCGATCCGCCGCCCGCGGCCCGGGTCGCCGCCCGGGTCCGGGAGCTGTGGAACAAGCTCGGGTTCCCGCTCGGCGAGTTACCCGAACGGGTGGTGATCACCGCAGCCTGCGGGCTGTCCGGCGCCACCCCCGGACAGGCCCGGTCGATCATCAAGGTGTGCCGGGAGGCGGCCGAACGGCTGCTGGACGAGGCTCGCTCGTAACTGTCGTACCGGCAGGCTAACGTGCCGGTATGGACGTTGACGGGGAGCTTCCGGGGCAGGCGCGGGCGACGCGGGCGCAGGAGGCCCAGGCGGGTGCCGAGCCGCCGGCCGCGGCGCGGGAGCGGCATGCTGAGCTGTCCTCGGAGATCGACGACAACCAATACCGTTACTACATTCTCGACCAGCCGAGCGTCTCCGACGCCGAATACGACGCGATGATGCGCGAGCTGACCGCGCTGGAGGGCGAGTTCCCGGCGCTGCGCACGCCGAATTCGCCCACTCAGCGGGTCGGCGGCACCTACTCGACCATGTTCACCCCGGTGACCCACGCCGAGCGGATGCTCAGCCTCGACAACGCGTTCAATGAGGACGAGCTGGCGGCCTGGGCGGAGCGGGTCGAGCGGGACGCCGGTGGGCCGTTCAGCTACCTGTGCGAGCTCAAGGTCGACGGGCTGGCGATCAACCTGACGTACGAGCATGGCCGGTTGGTCCGGGCGGCCACCCGGGGTGACGGGCGCACCGGTGAGGACGTCACGCCCAACGTGCGCACCATCGGCGACGTGCCCGAGCGGCTGCGCGGCCCCGAGGACGGGGGAGAGCAGCCGCCGGAGTTGGTGGAGGTGCGTGGGGAGATCTTCTTCCCGGTCGAGGGCTTCGGCGAGCTCAACGCCACCCTGGTCGAGCAGGGCCGGGCGCCGTTCGCCAACCCGCGCAACGCCGCCGCCGGCAGCCTGCGCCAGAAGGATCCCCGGATCACCGCGAGCCGGCCGCTGCACCTGGTCGTGCACGGGCTGGGCGCCCGCCGGGGCTTCGAGCCGACCAGCCAGTCGCACGCCTACGAGCTGCTGGAGGGCTGGGGCCTGCCGGTCAGCAAGCGATGGAAGGTGGTGCGCACGCTGGCCGAGGTGCGCGAGTTCATCGCGTACTACGCCGAGCACCGGCACGACGTCGAGCACGAGATCGACGGCGTGGTCGTCAAGGTGGACGAGGTCTCGATCCAGCGCCGGCTCGGCTCCACCAGCCGGGCGCCGCGCTGGGCGATCGCCTTCAAATACCCGCCCGAGGAGGTCAACACCAAGCTGCTGGACGTGCGGGTCAACGTCGGGCGCACCGGGAGGGTCACGCCGTACGCGGTGCTCGAACCGGTACGGGTGGCCGGCTCCACGGTCGCCCTCGCCACCCTGCACAACGCCAGCGAGGTGGCCCGCAAGGGCGTCCTGATCGGCGACACGGTGGTGCTGCGCAAGGCCGGGGACGTCATTCCGGAGGTCGTCGGGCCGGTGGTCGCCCAGCGCGACGGCACCGAGCACGCGTTCGAGATGCCCACCCACTGCCCGGAGTGCGGCACCCCGCTGGCCCCGGCGAAGGAGGGCGACGTCGACATCCGCTGCCCGAACACCCGGGCCTGCCCCGCCCAGCTGCGCGAGCGGATCTTCCACCTCGCCGGCCGCGGCGGGCTGGACATCGAGGTGCTCGGCTACAAGGCGGCCGCGGCGCTGCTGACCGACGGCGTGATCACGGACGAGGGTGACCTGTTCGGCCTGACCGGCGAGCGGCTGGCCGGCAGCGAATTCTTCGTCAACAAGGACGGCGAGCTCGGCTCCAACGCGGTCAAGCTGCTGGCCAACCTCGAAGAGGCGAAGGACCGGCCGCTCTGGCGGATCCTGGTGGCGCTGTCCATCCGGCACGTCGGCCCGACCGCCGCGCAGGCGCTGGCCAGGCAGTTCGGCTCGATCGACATGATCGAGGCGGCGTCCCGCGACGAACTGGCCGGGGTCGAGGGCGTGGGCCCCACGATCGCCGACTCGGTAATCGACTGGTTCACCGTGGACTGGCACCGGGAGGTCGTCGAGAAGTGGCGCGCGGCCGGCGTGAAATTGGCCGAGGAGCGGGTCGACGAGGGGCCGAAACCATTGGCCGGGATCACTGTCGTGGTCACCGGGAGCCTCGCCGACTATTCGCGCGACGGCGCGGCGGAGGCGATTACCGCGCGGGGCGGTCGATCGAGTTCGAGCGTGTCGAAGAAGACCGATTTCGTGGTGGTCGGCGAGTCGCCGGGCAGCAAGTACGAGAAGGCGGTCGCGCTCAAGGTTCCGGTGCTTGACGAGGACGGATTCGCGGTGCTGCTCGGCGAGGGCCCGGAGGCGGCCCGAGCGGTGGCCCAGGTCGGGGAGTAAATCCCACCATTCCGGTGAATTGGGTCCGCCCAGGTCGGTGGAACACTGCGCGACGGCGCCGGCCGGACGTACGGTGAGCTGCGCGATCTATTTCGACTTTGTCACGAGTCGCCATGATGGGCGCAAAACCGGCGTCACCCACTTATGGTGATGTCGTTTCATTGGCAGGCGTGTCGGCCACGGCGATCGCCGAGCCCGCGGGCGCCCAGGGAGGATCGATGGAGCCGACGGCGCTGCGCAACACGGCACCTCCCCGGCGGGAGGGCGTCTTCTTCGGGTATGTCGCCGTCGTCTGCGCGTCCGGGCTGGCCGTTTTCGCCCCGCACCTGACCACCCTGCCCGGATTCCTGCGCTCCGCGTCCGGCGCCTTCTGGCTGATGGCGGCGCTGGCCGTGCTGCTGGACGTGTGGCCGCTGCGCCCACCGGGGCCACGCCAGACCTCGCCGGTCTTCCCGTCGATCTGTTTCACCTTCGCCACCCTGCTGATCTGGGGAATCGGGCCGGCCGTGCTGGTGCAGACCGTCGCGGTGGCGGCGTCGGCGGCCCGGATGCGGTACACGCCGTGGCGCGCCGCGTTCAACGCGGGCCAGTACGCTGTCGCGTTCGGTGCCGCGGCCCTGGTGCTGAGGCTCGCCGGGGCCACCCCGCTGGTCAGCGCCAACCGGCCGGGCTGGCCGGACGCCTTGCTGGCGCTGGCCGCCGGGGCGACCTGGTTCGTGGTCAACTACACGCTGGTCACCTGGGCGGTCTGGCTGCGCTTCGACGGCAGCTTCGGTGGCCTGCTGCGGCACACGGTCGGGTACGAGGCGCTGTCCACCGGCGCGCTGCTGCTGCTCGGGCCGGTCCTGGTCGGCGCCATCGCGCTGACCCCGGCGCTGATCCCGTTCGTCCTGGTGCCGCTGTACGCGGTGAACCAGATGGCCCGGCTGTCCACCGTGCAGAGCCGGTTGGCCACCCGCGACCTGCTGACCGGGCTGGCCAACCGCGACCGGCTGATGACCGAGGTCGCCGACCAGGTCGGCGTGCACGAGGCCGCGGGGCAGGACGGGGGCGCCACGGTGTTCGCCCTGCTGCTGCTGGACCTCGACCGGTTCAAGCACGTCAACGACGCGCTCGGGCACGGCGTGGGCGACCGGCTGCTGGTCCAGGTCGCCCGGCGGCTGACCGGCGCGGTGCGCCCCGGGGACCTGGTGGCCCGGCTGGGCGGCGACGAGTTCGCGATCGTCGCCCCGGGGCTGTCCGGCGCCGGCGAGGCGCGGGCGATGGCCGAGCGGATCGCGGCCGTGCTGGCGGACCCGGTGGCCCTGGACGGACTGCCGCTGGACGTGGGCGGATCGATAGGGGTGGCCGTGTACCCGCGCCACGGCGACGACTTCGCCACCCTGATGCGCCACGCCGACGTGGCGATGTACGACGCCAAGAACCGGGGCGACGCCGTCGCCGTTTACGCTCCGGAATCTGACCACAACTCTCCGCAGCGATTGGGTCTGCTCGCCGATCTCCGGCGCGCACTGGAGACGCCGGACGCCGAGGAGATCGCCTTCTACTACCAGCCGCAGGTCGAGCTGCGCACCGGCGACGTGATCGGCGTGGAGGCGCTGCTGCGCTGGCACCACCCGCAGCGGGGCATGGTCGACCCGGAGGAGTTGATCCGGGTGGCCGAGCACAGCGCGGTGATGCGGCTGCTGACCCTCCGGGTGGTCGACGACGTGGTGGCCCAGCTGGCCAGGTGGGAGGCGGACGGCCTGAGCCTGCGCGCCGCGATCAACGTGAGCGTGCGGGACCTGCACACCGGCGAGATCGTCGACCGGCTGGCCGACCGGCTGCGCCAGCACGGGATCGGCCCGGACCAGGTGCAGCTGGAGATCACCGAGGGCGCCCTGATGGCGGATCCCCGGCGGGTGCTGTCCACGCTGCGCCGGCTGGACCGGCTGGGAGTGGCGCTGTCGCTGGACGACTTCGGCACCGGGTACTCGTCCATGCAGCACCTGCGCCGGCTGCCGCTGTCCGAGGTCAAGATCGACCGTTCGTTCGTGCTGGGCATGGCGGAGGACTCCGACGACGAGGCGATCGTGCGCTCGATCATCGAGTTGTCCGGCGCGCTCGGGCTGCGGGTGGTGGCGGAGGGCGTGGAGGACGAGCGGACCTACCGGCTGCTCGCCCGGATGGGCTGCGCCGTCGCGCAGGGCTGGTATTACGCCCGGCCGATGCCGGCCGACCGGCTGGCCTTCTGGCTGTCCCGGTACCGCCCTCCGCAGCGGCTTCTGGCCGGCTGGCCCTCCGCCGAGATGACCCCGGGCGCCCGGCGCGGCGGGGCGGGCAAATAGACTTTCTCTCCGGCCGGCGCGCGTGCCACGCTGCGCCCGAGGACCGAGCAGACGACTACAGGGGGCAGCATTGGCCGCCATCTCCCGCGAGGAGGTCGCGCATCTGGCGCACCTGGCCCGCCTCGCCGTGACGGAAGAGGAACTGGACACGTTCGCCGGGCAGCTCGACGTGATCCTCGGGGCGGTGGCACGGGTGGGTGAGGTCGCCGCGGCTGACATCCCGCCGACGTCGCACTCCGTCCCGTTGACCAACGTCCTGCGCGATGACGTGGTGATTCCCGGGCTGACCCGGGACGAGGCGCTGTCCGGGGCGCCGGACGCCGAGGATGGGCGGTTCCGGGTGCCGCGGATTCTGGAGGAGGAAGCGTGAGCGACGATCTTGTGCGGTCCTCCGCCGCCGAACTGGGCCGGCTCATCGCCGCCGGGGAGGTGTCCGCGGTCGAGGTGACCCGGGCGCACCTGGACCGGATCGGCGCGGTCGACGAGCGGGTACACGCGTTCCTGCACGTGGACGGCGACGGGGCGCTGGCCGCCGCGGCCGACGTCGACGCCAAACGCGTCGCGGGTGAGCCGCTGGGGCCGCTGGCCGGCGTGCCGATCGCGGTCAAGGACGTGCTGGCCACCAAGGGCGTGCCGACCACCGCCGGATCGAAGATCCTTGAGGGGTGGCGGCCACCGTACGACGCCACCATCGTGCGCCGCCTGCGCGAGGCGGGGCTGATCGTGCTCGGCAAGACCAACATGGACGAGTTCGCGATGGGCTCATCGACGGAGTACTCGGCGTACGGGCCGACCCGCAACCCGTGGGACCTCGACCGGATCCCGGGCGGGTCGGGCGGCGGCAGCGCCGCCGCGGTCGCCGGTTACGAGGCGCCGCTGGCCATCGGGACTGACACCGGTGGCTCCATCCGGCAGCCGGGCGCCGTGACCGGTACGGTCGGCGCCAAGCCCACGTACGGCGGCACCTCCCGTTACGGCCTGATCGCCTTCTCGTCCAGCCTGGACACGCCGGGCCCGTGCGCGCGCACGGTCGAGGACGCCGCGCTGCTGCACGCGGTGATCGGCGGCCACGACCCGCGCGACTCGACGTCGATCCCGGCGCCGGTGCCGCCGGTGGTCGAGGCGGCCCGGCAGGGCGCGTCCGGCGACCTCAGCGGGGTGCGCGTCGGCCTGGTGCGCCAGTTCAGCGGCGAGGGCGCCGAGCCGGGCGTGCTGGCGGCGTACCGCGAGGCGGTCGACGCGCTGGTCAAGCTGGGCGCCGAGGTGATCGAGGTGTCCTGCCCGCACTTCGAGTACGCGCTGCCCGCCTATTACCTGATCGCGCCCAGCGAGGCGTCCTCCAACCTGGCCCGCTACGACGGCGTGCGCTACGGCCTGCGGGTGGGCGACGACGGCGCCCACTCGCTGGAGGAGGTCATGTCGCTGACCCGCGACGCCGGCTTCGGCCCGGAGGTCAAGCGGCGCATCATCCTCGGCACGTTCGCGCTCTCCTCGGGCTACTACGACGCCTACTACGGCCAGGCCCAGAAGGTCCGCACCCTGATCAGCCGCGACTTCGCCGCCTCGTTCGAGCAGGTCGACGTGCTGGTCGCGCCGACCACGCCGTTCGTCGCGTTCCCGTTCGGCTCGCGGACCGGTGACCCGTACCAGATGTACCTGGCCGACCTGTTCACCATCCCGTCGAACCTGTACGGCGGCCCGGCGATCTCGGTGCCCTGCGGACTGTCCGAGGGGTTGCCGGTCGGCCTGCAGGTGATGGCGCCGACCATGGCCGACGACCGGATGTACCGGGTCGGCGCGGCACTGGAGTCGGCGATCCCGCCCCCGGCGCCGCCGGCCCTGTAGCTCACGACCGCGGGTTCGGGGCCAGCTCCGACCGGACCCCGAACCCGCGGTGGCGAATCGTGCTACCGGGAAGCGCCGCGGCGACCTCGCCAGGACAGCGGCCCCGGGAGATCCACGCGTTGCGCGCGGGTACGCGAGTTCCAGGACCATCTACCGAGCTTGATGCTCCACGAGGACAGCCCGTGGCTGCCGAAGTTGAGGTGCAGCGGGCCGAGCCGGTAGACCTTGCGAAACATGAGTGGCATGATGCGCCTCCTCTCACTCTGTGCCGGGGAGTACCCGAGCGTCCCGGCCGCGAAACCCGGCGGATTCGGCGGTGGGCGGCCGGCTAGGCTGTCTTGGTGACCACCACCGCGGCGCTAACCTACGATGACGTGATCGCCCGCTACGAGCCCGTGATCGGGCTGGAGACGCACGTCGAGCTGGGCACCAGGACCAAGATGTTCTGCGGCTGCCCGACCGAATTCGGCGCCACGCCCAACACCCAGGTCTGCCCGGTCTGTCTGGGCCTGCCCGGCAGTCTTCCGGTGGCCAACCGCGCGGCGATCGAGGCGACGATCAGGATCGGGCTCGCGCTCAACTGCACGATCGCCAGCTGGTCGCGGTTCGCCCGGAAGAACTACTTCTACCCGGACATGCCGAAGGACTACCAGATCAGCCAGTACGACGAGCCGCTGTGCACGGAGGGCTGGCTGGACGTCGAGGTGGACGGCGAGCTGGTGCGGGTGGAGATCGAGCGGGTGCACCTCGAGGAGGACACCGGCAAGACGCTGCACCTGGGCGGCGCGACCGGGCGCATCCACGGTGCCACCGAGTCCCTGGTCGACTACAACCGCGCGGGCATCCCGCTGGTGGAGATCGTGACCAAGCCGGTGCCGGGTACCGGCGCGAGGGCCCCGCAGGTGGCCCGGGCATACGTCACCGAGCTGCGCGACGTGATCCGGTCGCTGGACGTGTCCGACGTCCGGATGGAGCAGGGCTCGCTGCGGTGCGACGTCAACGTGTCGCTGAACCGGCCGGGCGAGGAGTGGGGCACCCGTACCGAGACCAAGAACGTGAACTCGCTGCGCAGCGTCGAGCGGGCGGTCCGCTCGGAGATGCTGCGCCAGGCGGGTGTGCTGGACGCCGGTGGCCGGATCGTCCAGGAGACCCGGCACTTCTCCGAGGACACCGGCGACACCCGGTCCGGGCGCAGCAAGGAGACCGCGACGGACTACCGGTACTTCCCCGAGCCCGACCTGGTGCCGTTGGCGCCGGACGCGGCCTGGGTGGCCGAGCTGAAGGCGGCCCTGCCCGAGTCGCCGAGGCTGCACCGGCGCCGACTGCAGGAGGCCTGGGGCCTGTCCGACCACGACATGCAGTCGGTGCTCAACGCCGGCGCGGTGGAGCTGATCGAGGCGACGATCGCGGCCGGCACCGCGCCGGACGCGGCCCGCAAGTGGTGGATGGGCGAGCTGGCCCGGCGGGCCAACGAGACCGGCGCGGAGCTGGGCGCGCTGACCACCCCGGAGCAGGTGGCGGCCCTTCAGCGGCTGGTCGACGAGGGGAAGCTGACCGACAAGCTCGCCCGCACGGTCCTGGAGGGCGTGGTGGCCGGCGAGGGCTCACCGGCCGAGGTGATGGCGGCCCGGGGCCTCGAGGTGGTCTCGGACACCGGCGCGCTGACGGCGGCGATCGACGATGCCATCGCGGCCAACCCCGCCGTGGCGGAGAAGGTCCGGGGCGGCCAGGTCGCCGCGGCCGGCGTGCTGATCGGCGCCGTCATGAAGGCCACCAAGGGCCAGGCCGACGCCAAGTCGGTCCGCGAGCTGATCCTGAAGCGGCTCGGCTCCTGACCGGCGGCTCGCGAGCAGCGGGCCGCCCGCCGTCCCAGGCGGTCCGGGTCCGGGTCTAGGCCCCGAACACGGGCCAGGTCTCGGCGCGGGCCGGAAGATCAATGGCTGGGCGAGGGGCTCGGTGAGGCGCTCGGGGGCATCTTGACCGCGTGCCGCTGGATGGTCACCTGGGTCTGGCCGGTGCCGCCCAGGGTGATGTCGTCGTACCCCTGCAGCGCGTGGGTGGGATCGAAGTAGAGCACCGACATCTCCAGTGGCGTCGGCGCCTCGCCCTCGAGGCCGCGCAGTCCGGCGCCGCCGGTCGACCCCTCGACCATCAGCGTCGTCTTCTGCTCGCCGGGCAGCGCCGGCATGGTGCTGACCATGCGCCGGTGGATGTGGCCCGCCAGCACCAGCGGTACCGAACCGTCCAGCGCGCCGGCCGAGGTCGGCTCGTGAACCATGGCCACGTCGACCTTCTTGCCCGAGTTCGCGATCGTCTCGGCCAGCCTCTCGCCGGAGGACTCCTCCACCTCCGCGGCCTGGTGCCCGGCCGCCCCGGTCGGCCCGGGCTCCTTGTCGGGCGTGAAGAGCGGATCACCGATCCCGGCGATGGTCAGGCCGTCCACGGTCACCACCCGGTTTTCCAGCACTATCGCGTTGGGCTGCTTGGCCACCGCGTTCGCGGTGGTCGCCGAGTCGTGGTTGCCACGCACGAAGACGTACGGGACCTTGAGCGCGCCGATCGAGTTGACGAACGAGGTCTCCGGCTGGGTACCCCAGTCGTCGATGTCGCCGGTGTCCACCACGAGGTTGATGTCGTACTGCTTGACCACCGTCGAGATCACCGACCAGGCGGCCGGATTCAGGTGCAGGTCGGAGATGTGCAGCACGCGCAGGGAGCCCGGGGCCGGCTGGTACACCGGCAGGGTGGACAGCGTGCCGTAGAGCTTGCTGACGTTGTTGACCAGCCGCTGCAGCTCGTCCCGGTACTGGCCGAACTGGTTGGCGATCTGTTTCGCGTCACCGATCACGGCGGGGGCGTTGGACAGCAGGCCGTGGTATTTCGGCTCGTCGACCGAGCTGGGCCGGAAGGTACCCAGGGCCACCGCGCCGCTGCCCAGGATGGCGACCAGGGCCAGCCCGCCGCAGATCGCCACCCGTCTCGTGTTGCGGAACACGAACGCGGACAGCACCAGGGCACCCAGCACCCCGGCCCCGGTCGCCTGGAACAGCATCCGGGTCACCCCGCGCTCGATGTCGGCGACGGCCCCCGAGCTGGCCTTGGCGATGCCGTTGGGGTCGGTGGCCAGCGCGAGCGTGCGCTTCTGGTCCAGCGCCTCCAGCCGTACCGTCAGGTGCGCCGGCCCGTCGTGGCTGGCCAGCTCCAATGAGCCGAGCGGCGGGATCTGCACGTCGGTGCCGCCGGACAGCGAGGGGGTCACGCTGAACTGGGCCGCGAACGGCCCCACGTCGTCGTGGCTCGGCCCGGCCACCAGCAGGCCGATGGTCAGGCCGACCACGCTGGTCACCGCGAGCGCCAGGGCGAGGCCGAGGCGCCGCCACACGTGCCGGCGGTTCGCGGCCCGCACGCCGGCCAGGACGCCCCGGCCGCCCGCCCCGGCCAGCCGCCCGACGCCGCGGGCCAGCCCGATGCCGCCGCGCGCCCGCCGCCCGCCGCCGCGCCCGGAGGCGCGCAGGAGGTCCCGGAGGGGGCGTCGGCCTTCCGGCCCGCCGCCGCCCGACGTCATCCCGGTCAAACTCAGCTCAACCCCACGCCGCTGTCGGACAGAACCATCCGCAGGATCCGGTCGTCGTCGGTTGTGGGTGTGCCCTGCCCGTCCTTGTTGGACGTGGTGACCCAGATCGAGCCGTCGGGAGCGGTGGCGACGGTGCGCAGCCGGCCGTACGCCTTGTCGAGCAGGGGGTCCGGCGCGCCCAGGGTGCCGCCGGCGTCGGTCAGCTGGATCAGGTACAGCCGGGTACCGGTGAGGCAGCCGGCCACCAGGCTGTTACCGCTGTCCGCCAGCCCGGCGCAGCCCGCCTCGCTCGGCTTCAGCTGCACCACCGGGTCGGCGTACTTGGGGTTGTCCCCGGTGCCCTCGACGGTCGGCCAGCCGTAGTCCTTGCCGGGCTGGATCTGGTCCACCTCGTCCCACGAGGTGTTGCCGAGGTCGGTGACGTACAGGTGCTTGCCCGGGTCCCAGGCCAGCCCCTCGGGGTCGCGCAGGCCGGAGGCGTACACCAGGGAGCCGGAGGTGGGGTTGCCCGGCGCCGGCTTGCCGTCCGGGGTCATCCGCAGGATCTTGCCGGCCAGGCTCTTCGGGTCCGCCGCGGCGGCCGGGTTACCGGCGTCGCCCGTGGTCGCGTAGAGCATGCCGTCCGGCCCGAACCCGAGCGAGCCGCCGTTGTCGCTGGCCCCGGCCGGGATGCCGGTGACCAGCGGTTTGGGGGTGCCGCCCAGCTTCAGCGAGGCGATCCGGTTGTCCTTGTCGGTGGTGTAGTAGATGTACACGGTCTGATCGGTCTGGTACTTCGGCGAGACCGCGATGCCCAGCAGCCCGCCGTCGCCGCCGTCGCCGCCGCCGTTCGTGATCCCGGTCAGCGTCTGGACGGGCGTGACGACCATTCCGTCCGTCCCCTGGGACGGGTCGGCGCTCGGCTGGCCGGTGCCCGCCGACGGATCGGCGTCGGGCGAGGCGCTGTCCGTGGCCGGTCCGATCTTCAGGAGCCGATGACTGTCGCGCTCGGTGACCAGGGCCGTACCGTCCGGCAGGAAGGCGAGCCCCCACGGCACGGCCAGCCCCTTGGCGACCACGTCGACGGCGACCTGCGAGTCGTCCTGGTCACTGCTGGACGACGTCGACGGGGTCGGCAGCCTGGGCGGCTGACCCGCCTGGTCGGGGGGTGGTGGGCCGAAGCTGCACGCGGCCAGCGTGCTCACCGCCAGCACCAGGCCGGCGGTCAGCCGGGAGACACGCACGAAGAGGGTCGCGGTCACGGGGCCCAGCCTAGCCGCACCGATCGCGACGACGCTTCTTGATCAATCCAACCGGCCCGGGACCGGGCCCAACCCCCGCCGCGCGGCCCGCGCCTCGGGTGCTTCGCGGCGCGGCCCGCCCGTCGGGCGGCCGGTCCGGCGGCTATCGTCGATACCCGTGAAGGCGTGGATCGCACACGAAGAGGGCCGATCGCTGCTCGGCGAACTGCCCCGGCAGGTCACCGTCGAGGTGCTCGCCGAGGCGCCGGGGCCGATGCCCTCCGACCCCGACTCGGTCAGTTTCTGGGTGCCGCCGTTTCTGGCCTCGCGCGAAGAGGTGGAGTTCACCGGCAAGCTCACCGGGCTGAAGGTGATCCAGTTGCTGTCCGCCGGCGCGGACGCCTGGGTCGGCCGGATCCCGCAGGGGATCGCCCTGTGTGACGCGCGGGGCGTGCACTCGTCGCCCACGTCGGAGTGGGTGCTCACCGCCCTGCTGTCGTACCTGCACGCCTTCCCGGCGTTCATCCGGGGCCAGGCGAAGCGGGAGTGGTCCTACGATCCGTACACGCCGACCGACGAGCTCGCCGGCAAGCGGGTGCTGATCGTCGGGGCCGGGGCGATCGGCGTGGCGACCGCGGCCCGGCTGGCACCGTTCGGGGTGACGGTGACCATGGTCGCCCGCACCGCCAGAGACGGCGTACACGGGATCGAGGTGCTGCCGAGGCTGCTGCCCGACGCCGACGTGGTGATCCTGCTGGTGCCGCTCACCGACCTGACCAGGGGGCTGGTCGACGCCGACTTCCTGCGGCGGATGCCCGACGGCGCGCTGCTGGTCAACGCCGCCCGTGGGCCGGTGGTGCACACCGACGCCCTGGTGGCCGAGCTGACGACCGGGCGGATCGGCGCGGCGGTCGACGTGACCGATCCGGAGCCGCTGCCGGCCGATCATCCACTGTGGACGATGCCGAACTTCCTGCTGACCCCGCACGTGGGTGGCTCAGTGCGCGGCCTGCTGCCGCGCGCCTACCGGCTGGTGGGCGATCAGATCCGCCGGTACGCGGCGGGTGAACCGCTGATCAACGAGGTACGCAACGGGTACTGAGCCCGCTGGTCACTCGGCGGCCGGGCTCGCCTCGCGGCCGGACGGCTCCACGCCCGCCGGCTCCGGCGGCTCGGGCTGGGACGTGCCCAGCTTCTGTCCGCTCGCCGCGACCAGCCTGGGCAGATCGGACGGCGTGACGGCGGGCAGGGACACCGATCCGCCGCCGTCCAGCATGGCGATCACCCGGCGGTCGGCCGGCACGAAACCGGTGATCTGCGTCCAGGGCAGTCGCCGGGCGCCGAACAGCGCGCGGATGGACAGACCCTCCGGATTGGCGTCGGTGCCGGCCCGCCATCCCCAGATGATGATCGCGAGGGGGATCAGCAGGATCGGCGACAGGTACCACCGGACGGTGGCGACGGGTACCGCGCCGAACAGGGCGACCAGCCCGGCGATGGCGATCGCCGCGTTGTGACGGAATTTGACGGTACTCACGGCCTTATGGTCCCACCTCGACCCCGGCCCGCCGCATGCGGACCGTCAGACGCCTGAATTTTCGCCCCGGCTCGACGGGTCGGCGGCGCACCGGCTAGCGGGCGGTGGGCACATCGAAGATCAGGCACGAGGACGTGGCGTGCGCGACCAGTTGGCCGGACTCGTCGACCAGGCGGGCCTCGGCCAGGGCGCTGCGGCGGGTGCGGGACAGGATCGTCCCGGTGCAGCGCAGCGTGCCCGAGTTCACCGTCACCGCCCGGAGGAACCGCACGCTGAGGTCCAGCGACGTGTACCCCTGGCCGGCCGGCAGCAGGGAGTGCACGGAGCACCCGGCGGCGGTGTCCAGCACCGTGGAGATCACGCCGCCGTGCACCGACCCGAGCGGGTTGTAGTGAAATTCGCGGGGGGTCAGCAGCACGGTGATCAGGCCCTCGGCCGCCTCCATCCGATCGACCCCGATCGTGGAGAAGATCGGCGGTGGAGGCAGCTCGCCATCGATCATCGCCCGCAGCGTCTCGAGCCCCGGGCGGCTGCCGATGACCGCGGCATGCAGTGACGGGTCGGACCAGGAGAAGGTTCGGGTACGCGTCTGCTCCGCCGCCTGGGTCTGGGTCATGAATTCAGCCTCGCAGCCGTTTGTTGAGTCTGTCAACGAGACCTAGCCTGGCGACATGAGACCTGCGGCACTGGACTGGTCGGTCGAGAACTGCACGATCGGCCGGACCATGGAGATCCTCGGTGAGCGGTGGACGGTGGTGGTGCTCCGCGACATCTTCAGCGGCCTGCGCCGGTTCGAGGAGATGCGCGAACGCACCAACATCCCCCGGCAGGTGCTCGCCAACCGGCTCGCGTTGCTGCTCGACCACGGCATCCTGCGCCGCCAGCCGTACCAGGAGCCAGGCGCCCGGGTCCGGTACGAGTACCGGCTGACCGCCAAGGGCATCGACCTGTACCCGATCCTGGTCGCCGTACGGGAGTGGGGCGACCGGTACCTGGCGGACCCGGAGGGGCCGGCGACGCGTACGGAGCACCGGGACTGCGGCGCCCAGGTGCACCTGGAACTGCGCTGCGAGGCGGGGCACCGGCTCGCCTCGGCGAGGGACGTGGTGCCCCGGCCCGGCCCGGGCGCCCGCCTTCGGGGGAGCGCAGCCGAGCCGGATTGTGGCGTGGGCGAGCACCCCCAACGCTCACCCCTGACGAAGGCGGGCGCGCCAATGGGCGAGCCGAAGGATCAGGCGGCGGTGTAGCCCGGCGCCGGGTACCCGGCGAGCAGGTCCCGTACCTGTGCGGCGATCTTGTCCAGCGCCGCCTCGTCGGCCGCGGCCGCGGCCCGGACCGCCTCGTCGATCCAGCCCGCCACCTGCGGCATCTGCGTCTCGGTGAGCCCGCGCGTGGTGAACGCCGCCGTGCCCAGCCGGATGCCCGACGGATCGAACGGCTTGCGGGTGTCGAACGGCACGGTGTTGTAGTTCAGCTCGATGCCGGCCCGGTCCAGCGCCTGGGCCGCCGGCTTGCCCCCGATGCCCTTGCTGGTCAGGTCGACCAGGATCAGGTGGTTGTCGGTGCCGCCGGAGATCAGGTCGAAGCCGCGCTCGGTCAGTGCCTCGGCCAGCGCCCTGGCGTTGGCGACCACCTGGTGCGCGTAGTCCCGGAAGGTCGGCTGCGCCGCCTCGTGCAGCGCGACCGCGATCCCCGCCGTGGTGTGGTTGTGCGGTCCGCCCTGCAGGCCGGGGAAGACCGCCTTGTCGATCGCGGTGGCCCGCTCGGCGGTAGTCATGATCATCGCGCCACGGGGGCCGCGCAGGGTCTTGTGCGTGGTGGTCGTGATCACGTCGGCGTACCCGACCGGGGACGGGTGGGCGCCGCCAGCGATCAGCCCGGCGATGTGCGCGATGTCGGCCACCAGCACGGCGTCGATCTCCCGCGCGATCTGGGCGAAGGCCGGGAAGTCGATGGTCCGCGGGATCGCCGTACCGCCGCAGAAAATGACCTTGGGTCGCTCGGCCAGGGCCAGCTCGCGCACCTGGTCCAGGTCGGTGCGCCCGGTCTCCGCCTTCACCCCGTACCGCACCGAGCGGAACCACTTGCCGGTGGCCGAGACCGACCAGCCGTGGGTGAGGTGACCGCCCATCGGCAGCGACATCCCCATCACGGCGTCGCCGGGCCGCAGGAACGCCAGGTAGACGGCCAGGTTGGCGGGCGAGCCCGAGTAGGGCTGGACGTTGGCGTGGTCGACCCCGAACAGCCCCTTGGCCCGCTCGATGGCCAGCGTCTCGATCTGGTCGATGAGCTGCTGACCCTCGTAGTAGCGCTTGCCCGCGTAGCCCTCGGAGTACTTGTTGGTCAGCACGCTGCCGGTGGCCTCGAGCACGGCGGCGGAGACGTAGTTCTCCGAAGCGATCATGCGCAGCTTGTCGTGCTGGCGCTGGGCCTCGGCCTCGATCAGCTCGGCGAGCCGCGGGTCGGTGGCGGCCAGGTGCGGAATCGGCGGGGTGTGCATGGGCTACTCCTCACGGTGCCGTCGTCCGCGTCGCTTCCCGGTGGTCGACTCCACCCCGACGCGCCGGTCGCGGCGACCCCCCGATCCTAGTTCGGCGGGCCGCCGCGGGCGGCACCTACTCGGGGACCTTCCGGTACGCGCCGTCGCTCGCGCTGGTGGCCATCGACGCGTACGCGCGCAGCGCCGCGGACACCGACCGCTGCCGGTCGGCGGGGGAGTATGGCCGGTCCCGCTTCTCCTGCGCGACACGCCGGGCCTGCAGCACCTCGTCGGGGACCGCCAGCTCGAGCCGGCGGCCGGGGATGTCGATCTCCAGCAGGTCGCCGTCCTCGACCAGCGCGATCAGGCCGCCGCCGGCCGCCTCGGGCGAGATGTGCCCGATGGACAGCCCGCTGGTGCCGCCGCTGAACCGGCCGTCGGTGATCAGGGCGCAGGCGCGGCCCAGCCCCCGGCCCTTCAGGAACGAGGTCGGGTAGAGCATCTCCTGCATGCCCGGGCCGCCGCGCGGACCCTCGTACCGGATCACCACGACGTCGCCGGGCTTGACCCGGTCGGCCAGGATGCCGCTGACCGCGTCCTCCTGCGACTCGAACACCACGGCCGGCCCGCTGAACCGCCACACCTCCTCCGGCACCCCGGCGGTCTTGACCACGCAGCCCTCGGGCGCGATGTTGCCGAACAGGATGGCCAGGCCGCCGTCGGCGGAGTAGGCGTGGTCGATCGAGCGGATGCAGCCGTCCGCGGCGTCGGTGTCCAGCCGGTCCCAGCGGTTGGCGGTGGAGAACGGCTCGGTGGTGCGGACACCCCCGGGTGCCGCGTGGAACAGCTCGACCGCCTCCGCGGACGGCGCGGGGGCGCGGACGTCCCAGGTGGACAGCCACTCGTCCACACTGGACGAGTGGACCGTCGTCACGTCCCGGTGCAGCAGCCCGGCCCGGTTCAGCTCGCCGAGGATGGCCGGGATGCCGCCGGCCCGGTGCACGTCCTCCATGTGGTACTTCGGCGTGTTCGGCGCGACCTTGGCCAGGCACGGCACCCGGCGGGAGACCGCGTCGATGTCGGCCACGCCGAAGTCCAGCCCCGCCTCCCGGGCCGCGGCCAGCAGGTGCAGCACCGTGTTGGTGGAGCCGCCCATCGCCACGTCCAGGGCCATCGCGTTCTCGAACGCGTGCGGGCTCGCGATCGAGCGCGGCAGGACCGAGTGGTCGTCGTTGTCGTAGTACCGGTGGGCCAGGTCGACCACCACCCGGCCGGCCTCCTGGAACAGCGCCCGGCGGGCGGCGTGGGTGGCCAGCGTCGAGCCGTTGCCGGGCAGCGCCAGGCCCATCGCCTCGGTCAGGCAGTTCATCGAGTTGGCGGTGAACATGCCGGAGCACGAGCCGCAGGTCGGGCACGCCGAGCGCTCGATCTCGTCGAGCTGGGCGTCGGTCACCGCCTCGTTGGACGAGGCGATCATCGCGTCGATCAGGTCGATCCGGGAGTGCACGACGCCCTCGATCGCCACCGTCTTGCCGGCCTCCATGGGGCCACCGGACACGAACACGGTCGGGATGTTCAGGCGCAGCGCGGCCAGCAGCATGCCGGGCGTGATCTTGTCGCAGTTGGAGATACACACCAGGGCGTCGGCGCAGTGCGCGTTGACCATGTACTCGACGGAGTCGGCGATCAGCTCCCGGCTGGGCAGGGAGTAGAGCATCCCGCCGTGGCCCATGGCGATCCCGTCGTCCACCGCGATCGTGTTGAACTCCCGGCCGACCCCGCCGGCCTCGGCGATCGACTCGGCCACCAGGGCACCGAGGTCGCGCAGGTGCACATGCCCCGGTACGAACTGGGTGAAGCTGTTGGCGATGGCGATGATCGGCTTGCCGAAATCGGCGTCGGTCATTCCGGTGGCCCGCCACAGGGCGCGCGCGCCGGCCATGGTCCGGCCGTGGGTGGAGGTCTTCGACCGCAGCTCAGGCATCCGCCCAGTTTGTCACCGGCGGGCCGGTCGCGGCGACACCCAGTCCCGCCGGTCCATTTGGCGGGACGGATGGACCTTCCCGGCGGTGGGACGCGCGGGCAACGGGGTCACCTGCGGATCGTCCGGATGCTGGGACAGGTTGACTCAGCGAATGAGATGCGTCAGAGTAGGCAACATGTCATCGTCCCGGCTCACCCGAGTACTTACCTAGACGCACTCTCCACCCGTTCCGGAGAGTGCGTCAGCCCCGTGCGTCCAGCACGCGGGCTTTTTTAATGCCCGAGACCAGGTCCGTATCAGCGAGTCGAACACTTCGAGCAAAGGCCTGACATGACGAAACCGACACCCGACATCATCGCCCATCGCGGCGCCGCCCCGGATCGGCAGGCGGCCACCGGCCGCGCCATCCCGGCGCCCGCGCAGCCGGCCGCCGCCTCGCCCCGGGTACCGGCCGACCGGCCCGTCCGCGCGAAGGCTCTGGTCAACGAGCCGATGACCGGCGCCAGCGCGCTCGTCCGCTCGCTCGAGGCACTAGACGTAGACGTGGTGTTCGGGATCCCGGGCGGCGCCATCCTGCCCGCCTACGACCCGCTGTTCGACTCCGCGGTCCGTCACATCCTGGTCCGCCACGAGCAGGGCGCGGGCCACGCCGCCAGCGGCTACGCGCACGCCACCGGCAGGGTCGGCGTCTGCATGGCCACCTCGGGTCCGGGCGCGACCAACCTGGTCACCCCGATCGCGGACGCCTACATGGACTCGATCGGCATAGTCGCGATCACCGGCCAGGTGTCGCGCAGCGCGATCGGCACGGACGCCTTCCAGGAGGCGGACATCGCCGGCATCACGGTGCCGATCACCAAGCACAACTACCTCGTGCAGACCGGCGAGGAGCTGCCCAGGATCCTGGCGGAGGCGTTCCACCTGGCATCCAGCGGCCGTCCCGGCCCGGTGCTGGTGGACATCCCCAAGGACGTGCTGCAGGGGCAGACGAGCTTCTCCTGGCCGCCGACCCTGGACCTGCCCGGCTACCGGCCGACCCTGCACCCGCACGGCAAGCAGATCCGCGAGGCGGCCCGGATGATGGTCGGCGCCCGCCGGCCGGTGCTGTACGTCGGCGGCGGGGTGCTGCGCGCCGGCGCCGCCCAGGCGCTGCGGACGCTGGCCGAGCTGACCGGAATCCCGGTGGTCACCACACTGATGGCGCGCGGCGCGTTCCCCGACTCGCACCGGCAGCACCTGGGCATGCCCGGCATGCACGGCACCGTGCCAGCCGTGTACTCGCTGCAGCGGGCCGACCTGATCGTCGCGCTGGGCGCGCGCTTCGACGACCGCGTCACCGGCCACCTGCCCTCGTTCGCGCCGAACGCGGCGGTGGTGCACGCCGACATCGACCCCGCCGAGATCGGCAAGAACCGCACCGCGGACGTGCCGATCGTGGGCGACGCCCGGTTCGTCATCGACGAGCTGATCGCCGCGGTGACCGCCGAGCACACCGCCGGGCGCCAGGCCGACCTGGAGGAGTGGTGGCGCACGCTCGACGAGCTGAGCGGGCGGTACCCGCTGGGTTGGGAGGAGCCGACCGACGGCACGCTCGCCCCGCAGCACGTGATCAAGCGGATCGGCGAGATCGCCGGGCCGGACACCGTGTACGTGGCCGGCGTGGGCCAGCACCAGATGTGGGCGTCCCAGTTCATCTCGTACGAGAACCCGGCCACCTGGATCAACTCCGGGGGCCTGGGCACCATGGGATTCGCGGTGCCCGCCGCGATGGGCGCGAAGGTCGGCCGGCCGGACAGCACGGTGTGGGCGATCGACGGTGACGGCTGCTTCCAGATGACCAATCAGGAGCTGGCCACCTGCGCGCTGGAGAACATCCCGCTCAAGGTCGCCGTGATCAACAACGGCAACCTGGGCATGGTGCGCCAGTGGCAGACGCTGTTCTACAACGAGCGCTACTCCAACACCGACCTGGGCACCCACAAGCACCGGGTGCCGGACTTCGTGAAGCTCGCCGAGGCGCTGGGCTGCATCGGACTGCGCTGCGAGTCCAAGGACGACGTCGACAAGACGATCGAGGCGGCGATGGCCATCGACGACGCGCCGGTCGTGGTCGACTTCGTGGTCGGCAAGGACGCGATGGTGTGGCCGATGGTCGCCGCCGGTACCAGCAACGATGAGATCATGTTCGCCCGTGGCGTCCGCCCGGCCTTCGACGAGGACGACCTCTGATGCCGGCCGCCGAGATCGCAACGAAGAGGGATCACCTGTGATGAGCGACAAGCACACGCTGTCGGTACTGGTCGAGAACAAACCGGGCGTGCTCGCCCGGGTGGCTCAGCTGTTCTCCCGGCGCGGCTTCAACATCGACTCGCTCGCGGTCGGCGAGACCGAACACCCCGAGGTCTCCCGCATCACCATCGTCGTCAACGCCGACTCCTCACCCCTGGAGCAGGTGACGAAGCAGCTCAACAAGCTGGTGAACGTTTTGAAAATTGTCGAGCTGGAGCCGGCCACGAGCGTGCACCGCGAGCTTCTCTTGGTCAAGGTCCGCGCGGACCGGCCAACCCGCACCCAGATCCTGGAGACAGTGAACCTGTTCCGGGCCCGGGTGGTGGACGTCGCCCCGGACACGTTGACGATCGAGGCAACGGGTACCGCCGATAAGCTGGACGCGCTGCTGCGCGACCTCGAACCGTACGGGATCAAGGAAATGGTGCAGTCCGGCCTGGTCGCGATCGGCCGTGGCTCACGGTCGATCAGTGGTCCCGCGCTCCGCGCGGCCGCTTGAGCAGGCCCACGCTAGTTGGAAAGGAAACTCAAACGTGACCGCTGAGGTCTACTACGACGACGACGCGGACCTGTCCCTCGTCGCCGGCAAGAAGGTCGCCGTCATCGGGTACGGCAGCCAGGGACACGCCCACGCGCTGTCGCTGCGCGACTCCGGCGTCGAGGTGCGGATCGGCCTTCCGGAGGGCTCGAAGAGCCGGGCGAAGGCGCAGGAGCAGGGTCTTGAGGTGGGCACGCCGGCCGAGGTGAGCGCCTGGGCCGACGTGATCATGCTGCTCGCACCGGACACGGCGCAGCGCAAGATCTACGCCGACGACATCGCGCCGAACCTGAAGCCGGGCAAGGCCCTGTTCTTCGGGCACGGCCTGAACATCCGGTACGGGCTGATCGAGCCGCCGGCCGACATCGACGTGGCCATGGTCGCGCCGAAGGGCCCGGGCCACCTGGTGCGCCGTCAGTTCGTCGACGGCAAGGGCGTTCCGGTCCTGGTCGCGGTCGAGCAGGACGCGACCGGGCAGGCGCTGGCCCTGGCGCTGTCCTACGCGCGGGGCATCGGCGGCACCCGCGCCGGTGCCATCAAGACCACGTTCAAGGAAGAGACCGAGACCGACCTGTTCGGCGAGCAGGCGGTGCTGTGCGGCGGCGCCTCGGCGCTGGTACAGACCGGGTTCGAGGTGCTCACCGAGGCCGGGTACGCGCCGGAGATCGCATACTTCGAGTGCCTGCACGAGCTCAAGCTCATCGTTGACCTGATGTACGAGGGCGGCATCGCCCGGATGCGGTACAGCATCTCGGACACCGCCGAGTACGGCGACTACTCGCGGGGCCCGCGGGTGGTCGACGCCCGGGTCAAGGACGAGATGCGCAAGATCCTCGGAGAGATCCAGAGCGGCGAGTTCGCCCGCGAGTGGATGTCCGAGGACGACGCCGGCCGCCCGAACTTCAACAAGTGGCGGGCGGAGAGCGCGGCGCACCCGATCGAGGAGACCGGCAAGCAGCTGCGCGGGATGATGAGCTGGGTGGACCGGCCGATCACCGAGACGGCCTGAGCGCCGGATCGTCCCGGCTCCCAGCGACGCCTGAGATCCTGGCGGCGGCCACCCGAGCGGTGGACCGCCGCCACGATCGTTTCTGACCCCCGCCACGATCGTTCCTGACCCCGCCAGATCGGTTCGGCCCGCGGCCGCGATCGTTTCTGACCCCGCCACGATCGCCGTGGCAAGCGGCGCGGTACTCGGTAACGCGGCAACAATCGCCATTTGTCTATCTCCCCTGGCGTCCTCCCGGCCCGTACGATCAACGTCGATGGGAGCGCGGCGCGGCGCTCCTCGGCCGCCAGCGCAACGAGGGCAAGCGAGGGCACCGTGACCGACACCGTGACTCCTGTCGTGCTCATCACCGAGGAACTGGCTCCGGCGGCACTCGACGTGCTCGCCGACGACTTCGACGTCCGCCACGCGGACGGCACCGACCGGCCGGCGCTGCTCGCCGGGCTGGCGGACGCCGACGCGGTGATCGTGCGCAGCGCCACCCGGATGGACGCCGAGGCGATCGCCGCGGCGCCCCGGCTGAGGGTGATCGCCCGGGCCGGCGTCGGGCTGGACAACGTGGCGGTGCCGGCCGCCACCGCCCGCGGCGTCATGGTGGTCAACGCGCCGACCTCCAACATCGTCTCCGCCGCCGAACAGGCCATCACGCTGCTGCTCTCGGTCGCCCGGCACACCGCCGAGGCCAACGCCTCGCTGCGCCGGGGCGAGTGGAAGCGGTCCCGGTTCGTGGGCGTGGAGATCCAGGGCAAGACCGTGGGAGTGGTCGGCCTGGGGCGCATCGGCATGCTGGTCGCGCAGCGCATGGCCGCCTTCGGCACCAGGTTGATCGCGTACGACCCGTACCTCCAACCGGCCCGGGCGGCGCAGCTGGGGGTCAGGCTGGTCGGCCTGGAGGAGCTGCTGCGCGAGTCGGACTTCATCACCATCCACCTGCCCAAGACGCCGGAGACCATCGGGCTGATCGGGGAGAAGGAGCTGCGGCTGGTCAAGCCGACGGCGCGGATCGTCAACGCGGCACGTGGCGGCCTGGTCGACGAGCGGGCGCTGGCCGCCGCGCTGGCCGAGGGTCGGGTGGCCGGGGCCGGGCTCGACGTGTTCGAACAGGAGCCGTGCACCTCCTCACCGCTGCTGCGGTTCGACACGGTGGTCGCCGTACCGCACCTGGGCGCGTCCACCGTCGAGGCTCAGGACAAGGCCGGGCTCGCCGTCGCGCGCAGCGTGCGCCTGGCGCTGCGGGGCGAGTTCGTGCCGGACGCGGCCAACATCCAGGCCGGCGGCGTGGTCGCCGAGGACGTCCGCCCGCTGCTGCCGCTGGCCGAACGGCTGGGCAAGGTGTTCACCGCCGTCGCCGGGGGAGTCGCGGTGAACGTGGAGATCGAGGTGCGCGGCCCGGTGGTGGCCAATGACGTGTCAGTGCTCAGGCTGGCCGCCACCAAGGGACTGTTCGCCGCGGTGGTCGAGGAGCGGGTGACGTACGTCAACGCGCCGCTGATCGCGGCCGACCGCGGCGTGGAGGTCACGCTCGCGGCCGTGCCGGACGGTGAGGAGCAGCCGCCACTGGTGTCGCTGCGCGGCGCTCTGCCGGACGGCCGGGCGGTGGAGGTGTGCGGCACGGTGCACAACGGCGTCGCGGGGGCCGCCGGGGTCCGGCTGACCGGGGTCGACGGGTTCGACCTGGAGCTGTCCGCGGACGGCGTGCTGCTGTTCTTCCGGTACCTGGACCGGCCGGGCGTGGTCGGCACGGTCGGCACGATCCTGGGCGGTGCCGGGCTGAACATCGCGGCCATGCAGGTCGCCCGGCGGTCGGCCGGCGGCGAGGCGCTGATGACGCTCACCGTCGACTCGCCCGTCGCGGCCGACCTGATGGCCAAGACCGCCGAGTCGGTCGGGGCCACGGCGTACGCCACCGTGGACCTGACCGACTGACGGCTCGGTTCGGACTAGTTCACGTCGGTCACGGCCTGCGCGAACTGGGCGGAGTACAGCCGCGCGTACGCACCCTCGGCGGCCAGCAGCTCGTGGTGGGTGCCCTGCTCCACGATCTTGCCGTTCTCCATCACCAGGATGAGATCGGCGTCGCGGATCGTGGAGAGCCGGTGCGCGATGACGAAGCTGGTGCGCCCCTGGCGCAGCGAGTTCATCGCCCGCTGGATCAGCACCTCGGTGCGGGTGTCCACCGAGCTGGTCGCCTCGTCCAGGATCAGGATCGCCGGTTCGGCGAGGAACGCCCGCGCGATGGTGAGCAGCTGCTTCTCGCCCGCGCTGACGCCGGTACCCTCCTCGTCCAGCGCCGTGTCGTACCCGTCGGGCAGGGTGCGCACGAACCTGTCCACGTGGGTGGCCCGGGCGGCCTCGACGATGCGCTCGTGGCTGACCGCCGCGGGCGTACCGTCCAGCTCAGGTGAGCCGGCGGAGGCGCCGTAGGCGATGTTCTCCGCGATGGTGCCGCCGAACAGCCAGGCGTCCTGGAGCACCATGCCGGTCCGGGAACGCAGCTCCTCCCGGCTCATGGTGGCGATGTCCACCCCGTCGAGGGTGATCCGTCCCTCGGTCACCTCGTAGAACCGCATCAGCAGGTTGACCAGGGTGGTCTTGCCGGCACCGGTGGGGCCCACGATGGCCACCGTCTGGCCCGGCTCGACGGTCAACGACAGATCCTCGATCAGCGGAGTGTCCGGGGTGTACCGGAACGAGACGTGCTCGAACTCGACCCGACCGTGTACCTGCGCCGGGCGGGGCGTGCTGGCCGGGTCCGGGTCGGGCTCCTGCTCGTCCGCGTCCAGCAGCGCGAACACCCGCTCGGCCGAGGCCACCCCCGACTGCAGCAGGTTGGCCATGCTCGCCACCTGGGTCAGCGGCTGGCTGAACTGCCGGGAGTACTGGATGAACGCCTGTATGTCGCCGAGGCTGATGGCGCCGGAGGCCACCTGCAGCGCGCCGACCACGGCGACGAACACGTAGTTGACGTTGCTGATGAACATCATGGCGGGCTGGATCAGACCGGAGATGAACTGCGCCCGGAAGCCCGACTCGAAGAGCTTGCCGTTGTGCTCCTCGAAGGTCTCCGCCGCCTCCTCCTGCCGGCCGAACGTCTTGACCAGCGAGTGCCCGGTGTACATCTCCTCGATGTGGCCGTTGAGCCGGCCGGTGGTGGCCCACTGCGCGATGAACCGCGGCTGGGCCCGCTTGCCGATCTTCGTGGTCACGAAGACCGAGACCGGCACCGTGACCAGCGCGATCAGCGCGAGCAGCGGGGAGATCAGGAACATCATGACCAGCACACCGATGATGGTCAGCAGGGACGTGACGATCTGGGCGAACGTCTGCTGCATCGACTGGGCGAGGTTGTCGATGTCGTTGGTGACCCGGCTGAGGATCTCACCGCGCGGCTGCTGGTCGAAGTACCGCAGGGGCAGGCGGGCCAGCTTCGTCTGGGCCTCCTCGCGCAGCCGGAACACCGCGCGCTGCACGACGGCGGTGGTCAGCCGGCCCTGCAGCAGACCGAACACGCCCGCGCCGAAATAGATCAGCACGACCAGCAGCAGGACGCGCCCGACCTGGTCGAAGTCGACGCCGTGCCCGGGTACGACGTGCATGGACTGGACCATGTCGGCGATCGAGCCGTGACCCGACTGGCGCAGGCCGGCGATGGCCTGAGCCTTGCTCACGCCCTCCGGCAGCTGCCGCCCGATGACGCCCGAGAAGATCAGGTCGGTGGCCCGACCGAGGATCTTCGGCCCGGTGACGCTCAGCCCGACGCTCGCCGCGGCCAGCAGCAGCACCACGATGACCAGGCCCCGCTCGGGCCGCAGGGTACGCAGCAGCCGCAGGCTGGATCGCCGGAAGTCAAGCGACTTCTCGGTCGACGCGCCGGCCATGAACGCGCCCGGGCCGCGCCGCATCGCGGGCGAGGGACCGAGCCCGCGCTGTGGGGTGGCCCGCTCGCCGGCACCGTGCCCGGCCCGGCCGGGGCCGCTCGCGCCCGGCGCGCTGGCGCCGGGGCCGCTGGGGCCCGGGCCGCTGGGGCTCGGACCGCTCGAATTCGGGCCGCTCGAATTCGGACCGCTCGGCGTCGGCCCGCTGGCCCCCGAGCCGTTCGGCCCCATGCCGCCGGCCCCCGGGCGGTCGCCCGGACCCGTCTGCCTGCCTGGCCTGGTCACGCCTCCGCCTTCCCGTCGCGGCTGAGCCTGGCGCCTGCGGCGCTTGACCGGCTCACGCCGCTGTTGTTGTCCTTCGCGGCGGTGAGCCTGGCGCCTGCGGCGCTTGACCGGCTCACGCCGCGGCCTCCTGCTCCGTCAGTTGGGAGAGCACGATCTCCCGGTAGGTCTCATCGGTGCTCATCAGCTCGTCGTGCGTGCCGGTGCCGACCACCCGGCCCTCGTCGAGCACGATGATCCGGTTCGCGTTCCGGATCGTGCTGACCCGTTGGGCGACGATGACCACCGTCGCCCGGGCGGTCTCGCGGGCCAGCGCCGCGCGCAGCGCCGCGTCGGTCGCGTAGTCCAGCGCCGAGAAGGAGTCGTCGAACAGGTAGATGTCCGGGCGGCTGACCAGCGCGCGGGCGATGGCCAGGCGCTGTCGCTGCCCGCCGGAGACGTTGGTGCCGCCCTGGGCGATGGGCGCGTCCAGCCCGTCGGGCATCTGCTCGACGAACCCCCGCGCCTGCGCGATCTCCAGCGCGTGCCACAGCTCGTCGTCCGTGGCGTCGGGATTGCCGTACCGCAGGTTCGAGGCGACCGTGCCGGAG
The DNA here is from genome assembly GCF_039543385.1 of Rugosimonospora acidiphila. Classification (NCBI taxonomy): domain Bacteria; kingdom Bacillati; phylum Actinomycetota; class Actinomycetes; order Micromonosporales; family Micromonosporaceae; genus Rugosimonospora; species Rugosimonospora acidiphila. The sequence continues at coordinate 357,715 of NZ_BAABJQ010000004.1, read as the reverse complement.
AACAGGTACGGCCGCTGTGGCACGAAGCCGACCGCGCTCGCCAGCACCTTGGGCTCGAGTTCGCGCACGTCCACGCCGTCCACCAGCACGCTGCCGGCGGTGGCGTCGAAGAGCCGCGGCACCAGGTTGATCAGCGTGGTCTTGCCGCTGCCCGTACTGCCGATCACAGCGGTGACCTCGCCCGGCTGGGCCGAGAGGTTGATCCCGCGCAGCACCGGCTGCTCCGCGCCCGGGTAGCGGAACTCGACGTCGCGCAGTTCCAGCTCGCCGTGCCGTCGGGCGCTCGGAACCGGGTTCGCCGGGGGAACCACGCTGGAGTCGGTGTCGAGCACCTCCTCGATCCGCTCGGCGCAGACCTCGGCGCGGGGCACCATCATGAACATGAAGGTGGCCATCATGACCGACATCAGGATCTGCATGAGGTAGCTCAGGAAGGCGGTCAGCGCGCCGATCTCCATGTGGCCGCTGTCGATCCGGTGGCCGCCGAACCACAGGACGGCGACGCTGGACACGTTGACCACCAGCATCACGGCCGGGAACATCAGCGCCATCAGCCGGCCGACGCCCCGTGAGACATCGAACAGCTGGTTGTTGGCGGAGCCGAAGCGCTCCCGCTCGTGCGTGTCCCGGACGAACGCGCGGATCACCCGGACGCCGGTGATCTGCTCCCGCAGCACCCGGTTGATCTGGTCGATGCGCACCTGCATCAGGCGGAACAGCGGCCGCATCCGGGAGATGATCAACCCCATCAGCACGCCGAGGACCGGCACGATGACCAGCAGCAGGGAGGAGAGCGGAACGTCCTGGTTGAGCGCCAGGATGATGCCGCCGACACACATGATCGGTGCGGACACCATCAGCGTGAAGGTCATCAGCACCAGCATCTGGACCTGCTGGACGTCGTTGGTGGTCCTGGTGATCAGCGAGGGGGTGCCGAACTTGCCCATCTCCCGGGCAGAGAACGACATCACCCGGTGGAACACCTCCTTGCGGACGTCGCGGCCCAGCCCCATGGCCGTCCGCGCGCCGAAGTACACCGCGCCGCCCGAGCAGATCACCTGCACCAGGGTCACCGCGATCATGATGGCGCCCGTGCGCAGGATGTAACCGGTGTCGCCCTGGACCACGCCGGTGTCGATGATGTCGGCGTTGAGGGTCGGCAGGTAGAGCGTTGCCAGCGTCTGTACCAGTTGCAGCAGCACGATCAGCGTGATCGTCGGCCGGTACGGACGCAGGTATGTGCGCAATAGTCGGATCAGCACTCGGGCTCCCCGGGATTCGATGGTGTGGCGGCCGCCCGTAGCGCCGGAGCGACCCAACTCAGCGCCTCGCGCAGCACGGTGGCCAGGGATGGGCCGCTGCCGGCCGCGAGCCAGTGCTCCGCCGCCACCCGGGCGGCCCCGGAGACCGCGCCGGCGAGCACCCGGGGGAACAGATCGCGAGCGGCGTCCTGGCCGGTGCATTCGGCGATGGCCTCGGCCAGCGGCCGCTCCATCGCGGTGGCGGTCGCGAAGAACTCGCTGCGCAGCGCGGGGCTTGAAAACAGCAGGCAGATGGTGGCCTGGTCCGGCTCTCCGGCGCAGTACTGGGCGATCAGAGCGTCGACGATCGCCTCGGCCAGGGATGTACCGGCCGGCCGGGCGCACAGCGCCCCGCGGACCCGCAGCGCGAGGTTGGCCGTCAGCGCGACGCAGATGGCCTCTTCCCGGCTGGAGAAGTAGTTGTTGTAGGTGCGCGGCGAGACGCCGGCCGCCGCCGCGATGTCGTCGACGCGGACGTTCTCCGGCCCGCGCTCGAGGGCGAGGCGCAGCGCCGCGGCACTCAGGGCGTCGCGGGTCGCGAGCTTCTTGCGCTCGCGCAGGCCAGCCGGCGGGCCGTCGGAGATCGGCCCGTCGGGGATATCGACCGCGCGACGCCCCTGATTGGTATCGAGGAGGGTCACGCGGACAAAGTACTGGTGCCAGAACGTTCGTGCCACGCAATTATGCGTGGCACGAAGTTCTTAAGCGTTCAGCGTAACGTGAGCAGATCCCGTGTGCGGCGGCCGGCCACCACGATCGCCCGGTACCCGTCGGCGGTGGGGAACCAGGGCAGCCCGGCCTCGCCGGCCGCGTAGAGCGCGGTGGAGTATGCGTCGGCGGTGGCCAGGGTGGGGCCGGTCACGGTTGCCGGGCCCCTGGATCGGGCCGGCCCGCCGCTGTGCGGATCGATCACCGGCGCCCCGTACCCGGAGGTGGCCACGGCGCCGTCGGTCAGCTCGACCGTCGCGAGTACCCGCAGCGGGTTGTCCGGGTCGGCGACCCCGACGCGCCAGGCGCCGCCCCGCGGGCCGTTGCCCCGCACCAGCCAGTCGCCGCCCGAGGTGATCGCGTAGTCGTCGATGCCGGCCGCCCGCAGCAGTACCGCGGCCCGGTCGATCGCCCAGCCCTTGACCAGGCCGCTGGGGTCGAAACCACCCGGTACCGCCCAGGCGTCGAACCAGCCGTCGGTGGCCGCGCGCATCGCGTCGCAGCGTTCGATGATGTCGAGCAGCGGTGGCGGGTACGAGCCGGCCGCCAGTTCCCCACGGCGCACCGCGGACACGAGCGAGCGCGGGTGGAAGGGGCTGAGCGCGGTGTCTACGGCGCGCAGCTCGGCCACTGCCGCGGCGAGCGCCTCACCGATCGTGCGGCGGGCCATGGTTGGTGGTGCCGCGATGCAAAACGCGTAGGTCGCGCCCGTTATCTGGACACTATGACGGGCGATGACCCGCTCGGACAGCGCATGCACTGTGTGGCTCCCCTCATTAGTGCTGAAGCCGTCGTTGCTGACTGTAGGCGCGGCAGATGGCCATCCCCTGACGATTGCCTGGCAGTTCGCTGGGAATGCCGGCCGGCGGTGCCGACGTGCCGCTAGCCGCCAATTCTCCGCATCAATCCAGATACTGGGACCGGCGTACCGAGCTTTAGGATGATGCCTTAACGTTCCCTAGATAATCCGGAGCGAGGAGGCTTGACGTGGCGGTGGCGCGCATCGCGGTGGTGGCCGGTGACGGCATCGGGACCGAAGTGGTCGCGGAGGCACGCAAGGTGCTCGACGCGGTCCTTCCCGGGATCGAATCCACCGAGTACGACCTCGGCGCCACGCGGTACAACCGCACGGGCGAGGTGCTGCCGGACAGCGTGCGCGACGAGCTCGCCCAGCACGACGCCATCCTGCTCGGGGCGATCGGGGACCCCAGCGTGCCGCCGGGCGTGCTGGAACGCGGGCTGCTCCTGCGCCTTCGGTTTGATTTTGACCAGTATGTCAACCTTCGTCCGTCCCGCCTGTGGCCCGGCACCACGAGCCCACTGGCCAACGTCAAGCCCGGCGAGGTGGACCTCACCGTGGTCCGGGAGGGCACCGAGGGCCTGTACGTGGGCGCCGGCGGCGTGCTGCACCGGGGCACGGCCGCGGAGATCGCGACCGAGGAGAGCCTCAACACGCGACACGGCGTGGAGCGGGTCATCCGGGACGCGTTCGATCGGGCCGAGCGCCGCGAGCGGCGCAAGGTGACCCTGGTCCACAAGACCAACGTGTTGACTCACGCCGGGGGCCTCTGGGCGCGCACGTTCGCCGAGATCGCCGCCGAGCACCCGGACGTCTCCACCGAGTACCAGCACGTCGACGCCGCCTCGATGTTCCTGGTGACGCAGCCGCAGCGGTACGACGTGATCGTCACCGACAACCTGTTCGGCGACATCCTGACCGATATCGCCGCCGCGGTGACCGGCGGGATCGGGCTGGCGGCCAGCGGATCCATCAACCCGGATCGCCGGTTCCCGTCCACGTTCGAGCCGGTGCACGGCTCCGCGCCGGACATCGCCGGCAAGGGCATCGCCGACCCGGTGGCGGCGGTGCTTTCCGCCTCCCTTCTGCTCGACCATCTCGGGCACCCCGAGCAGGCCCGCCGAGTATCCGAGGCGGTCGCGACCGAGCTGGCGGGGCGTAAGCCAGGGCAGCCGGTGCGCACCGCCGAGGTCGGCGACCGTCTCGCAGGGCTGTCCCGCTGATCCCAGACTTCACGGGGGGCGCGCGACGAACGGGTCGCGCGCCCCTTTCTTTCAACTACGGGTCGAGGGGCCGTCGCGGGCCGGGTGCGTGTGCGCGCTGAACGAACGTTCGGGGTATTTTCTCACCAGGCCCGTAGCGCTTACGGAGGATTGAACAGATGAGCATCGAATTCGAGATCCGCCCGAATCCGCAGCCGGTTTCGGACCTGGAGCGGGCCGCGCTGCTGACCGATCCGGGATTCGGCCGGGTGTTCTCGGACCACATGGTCACCGTCCGCTACGCGGAGGGTAAGGGGTGGTACGACCCGCGGGTCGAGCCGCGCGCGCCCATCGCCATCGACCCGGCCAGCGCCGTGCTGCACTACGCGCAGGAGATCTTCGAAGGGCTCAAGGCTTACCACGCCCACGACGGCTCGGTCACCATGTTCCGGCCGGACGCCAACGCCGCCCGGTTCCGCCGGTCGGCGGAGCGGATGGCCATGGCGCCGCTGCCCGAGGACCTGTTCCTCGCCTCCCTCGACGAGCTGGTGCGCATCGACCGCCAGTGGATCCCGACCGACGAGGGCGGCAGCCTCTACCTGCGCCCGTTCATGTTCGCCTCCGAGGTGTTCCTCGGCGTGAAGCCCTCATCGGACTACCTGTACGTGGTGATCGCCTCGGCGGTCGGCTCGTACTTCAAGGGTGGCGTCAAGCCGGTCGCGCTGTGGGTGTCGCAGGACTACACCCGTTCGGCTCCCGGCGGCACCGGGGCCGCCAAGTGCGGCGGCAACTACGCGGCCAGCCTCAGCGCCCAGGCCGAGGCCGCCGAGCGCGGCTGCGACCAGGTGGTGTTCCTCGACGCGGTGGAGCGCCGCTACGTCGAGGAGCTGGGCGGGATGAACGTCTTCTTCGTCTACGACGACGGCACCATGGTCACCCCGGCGCTGACCGGCACCATCCTGCCGGGCATCACCCGGGACTCGATCCTCACGCTCGCCCGGGACCGGGGGATGACGGTGGTCGAGCGGCCGTACTCGTTCGACGAGTGGCGGACCGATGCGGAGAGCGGCAAGCTGCGCGAGGCGTTCGCCTGCGGCACCGCCGCGGTGATCACGCCGATCGGCCGGGTCGCCTTCCCCGACGGGGAGTTCACCATGACCGGCACCGAGGTGACCGAGCGGCTGCGCCGCGAGCTGGTGGACATCCAGCGGGGCCGCGCGGCCGACCCGTACGGCTGGGTGCACCGGGTGATCTGAGCGACCGCCCGCCAGCGGGCGCCGGGAAGTCAGGCCAGCAGATGGGCACGGAGCGACGCGACGTGCCCATCGGTCACTCCGGCATAGGCGGCGAAGCCCGGTACCGAGCCGAACCGCTCCCGTAGCCGCGCCAGGAACAGCAGCATCGCCTCCGGCGGGCAGGCCACGATCTGGGCCGGTGGGCCGCCGGCGCGGGCGAACTCGGGCGAGTCGCTGATCATCTGGGCGATGAGCGCCGCCCGCGCCGCCTCGCTGCGCCCGTAGTCGGCGGCGATGGTCTCGTCGTCCACCCCGAGCAGGGACAGGGTCAGCGCGGCCAGCACGCCGGTGCGGTCCTTGCCGGCGAAGCAGTGCATGACCAGCGGGGCGCTGGTGGGTTCGGCGACCAGCCGCAGCGCCTCGCCGATGCCCTCGGAGCCCTCCAGGATCATGTCCATGTACCGGTCGGCCAGGTATCGTGCCGGCCCGCCGTCCGGCTCATACAGGGCGGAGTCCCACTCCTGGTGCAGGGGGTGGATGTTGTGGTAGCTGAGGCCGGGAGTCTCCCGGATCCGGCCGTCCCTCTCGATCTCGTGCGGCCGGCGCAGGTCGAGGACCGTTCGGACCCCGAAGGCGCACAGCTGCCCGCACTCGTCGCCGGTCAGCCGGTGCAGCGAATCGGATCGGTAGACCCGTCCATAGTGGACGGTGCGGCCGTCGATCGTGCGGTGGCCGCCGAGATCGCGGAAGTTGAAAACGGTGGGGGCGGAGAAGGTGGCGAAGCTCTGGTCCACGACCCGAACCCTACGCCGGCCGATCGACCCTGACCCCGGGCGGTGCCGCCGAGGAAGCCTCCGCCACCGGCGGGCGGCGGTGCCCCGGGACGGGAGTGCCCGCGCATAGGCGGGGCGGGCGGTGCCCCGATCCGGCCCCGCCCGCCCCGCACCGCTGGCGCCGCGCTACCGGTGCCGCTCGTACGTGGACCCGTAGTAGCCGCCGACCTTCTCGCGGTACTCCGGGCTGGCGTACGTGTCCGGCTCGAACTGGGGCGCGTCCTTGATCTGGCTCTTCGTCCGGTCGACGTAGATGCGCTGTTCGAGCTGGTCGACGCGGTTCACCGTGCCGGCCGGCAGGAGGACCTTCTTACCGAAGATCCATGGGCCGGTGTCGACGACCAGGTACTGCTCGCCGACCAGAGCGCTGGCCTCGTCGATCTTGCCGATGTGCCCGTCGGTCGCCTCGATCCTGAACCCGACGAGGTCGGATCCGTCGCCGACCCCGGAGTCCTCCCGGTAGTTCCAGGCGTCGAAGCGGCGAGTGACGCTCGGCGTTGTCATCGGCGGGACGTCCCCGCCCATCGGCGCGGCGCCCGAGTCGGCCGGGTCCGCACCGACACCGGGGGCGGCCGCCCCGTACGGTTCGGTGTCGGGCACCGGCTCCACCGGGTCCGGTACCGGTACGCCCGTCGCAGGAGTTCGGAATAGGTTGGGGTTCGGCCTGTTCACGGCTCTACCTCCGCTTGGAGTTGGTGTGCCCTCTGGGGGAGGTACCCCTGCAACGCCCCGGATACACCCGAAAAAGAACATGGCCGACGCAGCGGTGGCAGCGCCGGCCATGCGAACGCTCGCTGCGAGCCGATCGGGCCTGGCGAGCGGAATGGTCTGACCCAATGATGCGACCATTTTCGCGGGTCACCGATCGGCGCCGGCAGGATGTGAGGACGATCACGGGTTTGCCCACCATGTGGGAGATTGCTTCCAGCACGCGGACACCGGTGGCAATCTACTCAACGTGACGTTGTGGTACTCCCGGCTGATTATCGATTAGCGCGCGCAGCACATCCCCTGCGCGCGCAGACCTCCCGCACTCCGCGGGGGGTCTTTTTGTTGGTACCGCCACCCCCAAACGACCCTTCAGGAACAGGAGAAATCCATGGCCTATCAGGTGTTCGACACGTCGCTGCGCGACGGGGCACAGCGCGAGGGCATCAGCTACTCGGTGGTGGACAAGCTAGCGGTGGCGCGGCTGCTCGACGAACTCGGCGTCGGATTCATCGAAGGGGGCTGGCCCGGGGCCATGCCCAAGGACACCGAGTTCTTCGAACGGGCGCGCAGCGAACTCGACCTCAAACACGCGGTGCTGGTGGCCTTCGGTTCGACCCGCAAGGCCGGCGTCGACGTGCGTGAGGACAAGCAGATCCAGGCGCTGCTCGACGCGCAGACCCCGGTGGTGTGCCTGGTCGCGAAGTCCGACATCCGGCACGTCACCCGCGCGCTGCGGACCACCGCCGAGGAGAACCTGGCCATGGTGCGCGACAGCGTCGAATACCTGATCTCCCAGGGCCGGCGGGTCTTCCTGGACTGTGAGCACTTCTTCGACGGATACCGCTTCGACCCCGACTACACGGCCAGCGTCGTGTCGACCGCGCTGTCCGCCGGTGCCGAGCGGGTGGTCCTGTGCGACACCAACGGCGGCATGCTCCCCTCGCAGATCACCGCCGTGGTCACCGGCCTCATGGGTCGGCTGGGCGTGAACGGCGACGCGCTGGGCATCCACTGCCAGAACGACACCGCGTGCGCGGTGGCCAACACCGTCGCCGCGGTCGAGTCCGGCATCACGCACTTCCAGTGCACCGCCAACGGGTACGGCGAGCGCCCCGGCAACGCCGACCTGTTCGCGGTGCTGGGCAACCTGCAACTCAAGCTCGGGCTGCCGGTCCTACCGGAGGGCTGCCTGGAGAAGATGGTTCGCGTTTCGCACGCCATCGCCGAGATCGCCAACATCGCGCCCGACACCCACCAGGCATACGTCGGGGCCGCCGCGTTCGCTCACAAGGCGGGGCTGCACGCGAGTGCGATCAAAGTGGATCCGTTGCTCTACAACCACGTGGAGCCCTCGGTGGTCGGAAACGACATGCGGATCCTGGTCACCGAGATGGCCGGCCGGGCCAGCATCGAACTCAAATCCCGCGAGTTGGGGCTCGATCTGGCCGGCCATCCGGAGACGCTGGCCCGGGTCACCGAACGGGTCAAGGACCTGGAGGCGCGAGGCTGGTCCTTCGAGGCCGCGGACGCCTCCTTCGAACTGCTGGTGCGCTCCGAACTGGAGGGCGTGACCCGACCGTTCGCGCTGGAGTCGTACCGGACCACGGTGGAGCACCGCGAGGACGGCTCGGTGATCTCCGAGGCGACGGTGAAGGTGCGGGTGCGCGGCGAGCGAGTGATCGCCACGGCCGAGGGCAACGGCCCGGTCAACGCGCTGGACGAGGCGCTGCGGGTGGCGCTGCGGCGGCACTACCCGGTGCTGGCCGACTTCGAGCTGGCCGATTACAAGGTACGGATCCTGGAGGGCTCGCACGGCACCCAGGCGGTGACCCGGGTCCTGGTGGAGACGGCGCGGGCCGGCCGGGACTGGACCACGGTCGGGGTGCACGAGAACGTGGTCGAGGCCAGCTGGCACGCGCTGGTCGACGCGCTGACCTACGGGCTCGCCCCGGTACCCGCGGCGTAGCCGCGGGCGGATCAGCCGGGCAGGATCAGCTCGGCGAACAGCGGGCGGTGGTCGGTGCCCGGCAACGAGCAGACGACCGCCGCCCGCACGGCGATCCGCCGGTCCGCCAGGATGTGGTCCAGCGCGACGCCGGGCAGCCGGGTGCGGCGCAGCGGCCACCGGTGCAGCCGCCAGGTCGGCGTGAGGCCACGGCCCACCACGCTCGCCGCGTCCCGGTACCCGGAGAAGATCAACGCGCGCAGCGCCGCGTGGTCCAGCGTCGAGTTGAAGTCGCCGGCCAGCACGCGCAGCGGTCCGTCCGGGGTGGCCCGGTCCATGGACGCCTGCCCGGTCAACCAGTGGCCCATCTGATCGGCCGCGTACGGCGCGGGCGGGTGCGCGGACTCGACCAGCACCGATCCGCCTCCCGGCACCTCCACGGCCGCGGTGACCGACCGGTACCCGCCGGCCCCGATCCGGCGGTCGGTGCCGGTCAACGAGTGCCGGCTGTACAGCGCCGAGCCGTGCCCGCCCGGCTGCGCGTCCACCACCCGGTACGGCAGGAGATCGTCCAGGCCGCCGGCCGTCAGCTTGCGGGCCAGCGCCGGGGTGTACTCCTGCAGCGTCAGCACGTCCGGCAGGTACTGCTCGACCAGGGCGATCAGGGCGTCCGGGTCGGCCTCGCCCAGGAACACGTTGGCGGTCAGTACCCGCAGTTCGACCCCCTCGCGGCGCTCGGGTCCGCCGAGCATCCGGGGCAGCACGCAGGCGCCCAGCGCGAGCGTCGCGGCGCCGGCCAGCGCGGCGGCCCACCAGCGGCAGGTCAGCAGCGCCACGGCGAGCGGGACCACCGAGACCACCGCGACGTACGGGGTGAAGGCGATCCCGGAGACCATCAGCCAGCCGCGTTCGAGCCCGAACAGCCGGATGAGCGCCCACACCGCGAAGGGCACGGCAAGCACCCACGCCACGATCGTCATGCGCTAACCGTATCGAGCGCCGACCGGGGGGGACCTCGGGTACACAATGAGCGGCGTGACAGAACTCCCCGAGGATCCGGAGCCTTCCGGGAACCCAGAGCCGTCCGAGGAATCGAGCCCCGGTGTTCCGGGCGGTGCCACAGAGCCGGACCTTGAGGCGTTCGAGCTCGAACACGAGCGGGAGCACACCCGCGAACATGGCCTGGAACTGGCGCAGCACGACGCTCTGCGGGTCCGGCTGGCCCGGCTGGAGTTGCTGGCCGGATTCGGCCGCACCGGCGCGGGCAGCGTGTCGCACCGCCTGCCGGCGTGGCTGCGCAAGACCCAGGGGGAGACCCGGCTGGCGGTGGGCGCCAGCGTTCTGGTGGCCGTCGTGCTGCAGCTGAGCATCTCCCCGGACCTGTCGATCCGGCCGAGGTACCTGGTGCCCCTGCTGGAACTGGTGCTGTTCATCTTGCTGTCGATCGGCAACCCGGTCCGGCTCACCCGCGAGAGCAAGCTGCTGCGCGCCGCCGGCCTGATGCTGGTCGCGGCGGCCAGCTTCGCGGTCGCCTGGTCGGTCGTCACGCTGGTGTGGGGGATCCTGCACCACACGGCCGCGGAGGCGGACGAACCGATCACGCTGCTGCTCAACGGCGCCGCCATCTGGTTGAACAACGTGATCGTGTTCGCGCTGTGGTACTGGGAGCTCGACCGGGGCGGGCCGGCGGCGCGGGCCAGCGCCCGGCGACCGCACCCCGACTTCCTGTTCTCCCAGATGACCGTGCCGGAGCTGACGAGCCGGGACTGGGAGCCGGGCTTCGTGGACTACCTGTACCTGTCGTTCACCAACGCGACGGCGTTCAGCCCGACGGACACGCTGCCGCTGTCCCGGTGGGCCAAGCTGGCGATGATGTTCCAGTCGGCGATCTCGCTGGTGACCGTGGCCCTGGTGGTCGCGCGGGCGGTGAACATCCTGCAGTGAGAGGCCTCGGGCGGGCCCCTGGGCCTGCCCGAGGCGGGCCCGCGCCTTAAATGGGGTCGCCGGGCCCGACCCTCAAACCGGGGCCTGCCGGCCCGGGCCGCCTCTCAGCGGGATTCGCGGGGCCCGGTCGGGTCGAGGCGGTTGAGACGGTCGATGGCGTCGATGAGCCGGGCCCGCAGCGGAGCGGCCCGGACGGCGAAGTCGCGCTGTGCCCGGGCGTAGTAGGCGCGTCCCTCGGGCGTCTCCACCCGTACCGGCTCGTACCCGAGCGGGGCCAGGTCGTACGGGCTGGCCCGCATGTCCAGCTCGCGGATCTCCCGGGCCAGGCCGAAAGAGTCGGCCACCAGCTCCGAATCGACCAGCGGGGACAGCTTGTACGCCCACTTGTAGAGGTCCATGTTGCCGTGCAGGCAGCCCGGCTGCTCCAGTTCGATCTCCCGTTCCCGGGTCGGCTGGAACTGGTTGAGTGGGACCGCGGCCGGCGTGAAGAACCGGTGCGCGTCGAAGTGCGCGCACCGCACCCCGGTCTGCTCCACGACCTCGGCGGTGCGTTCCGGGGTCAGCCGCAGCGGCCACTGCTCGTGCCGCACCTCGTTCGGGGCCAGCCCGTACACCATGGCCCACTCGTGCATGCCGAAGCAGCCCACGTATGGCGCCCGGCCGGCCATCCGCTCGAGCAGGGGGCCGATCCAGGCCAGGAACTCGGCGCGCTTGGCCAGCACCGGCCGGGTGTCCAGCGTGGCGCCGCCCGGGACCGCGACGTAGTGGGCGCCGAGTTCCGCCGGGTCGGCGCCGGCCAGCACCACCCCGGCGCCCGGGTGCCAGCGGCGCAGCTGGGAAGGGCGCAGGGAGTAGTAGACGAACATGAAGTCCTCGACCGGGTGTTTCGTGGCGGTCGCCCGGCGGGCCCGGTGCCCGGCGGTCCAGCCGTCCACCCGCCGCTCGTGCGCGGCCCGGCGGTCGCGCCAGACGGACTCGGCTACCACATTGCTCACACCCGCCATTGTGGCTCGCGCCGTTCCGGCTAGATTGAGGGCGTGCGAATCGCTCGTTTTGTACATGCCAACGGATTGTCATTCGGAGCCGTCGAGGGTGAGGCCGACGCCGGCCCCGAGGCGCTGACCGTCGCGGCCATCGAGGGGCACCCCTTCGGTGAGCTGCGCTTCACCGGCGAGCGCTGGGCGGTCGCCGACGTGCGCCTGCTCTCGCCCATCCTGCCGAGCAAGGTGGTGTGCGTCGGGCGTAACTACGCCGAGCACGCGGCCGAGCACAATGCGGATGTGCCGAAGGAGCCGCTGCTGTTCCTGAAGCCGACCACCTCCGTCATCGGCCCCAACGACGTGATCCGGCTGCCCACCCAGTCCAAGCGCGTCGAGCACGAGGCCGAGTTGGCGGTGGTCATCGGGGCGTCCGGGGCTCGCCGGGTCGACCGGTCCGCAGCCGCCGCGGCGGTCTTCGGGTACACCTGCGCGAACGATGTCACCGCCCGTGACCTGCAGCGACAGGACGGCCAGTGGACCCGGGCGAAGGGCTTCGACTCGTTCTGCCCGCTCGGCCCGTGGATCACCACGGACGTCGCGGTGGACGACGTCGAGGTCCGGTGCGAGGTCAACGAGGAGGTCCGCCAGCTCGGCCGGACCAAGGACATGATCTTCGACGTACCCACCCTGGTGTCCTATGTGTCGCACGTCATGACCCTGCTGCCAGGGGATGTGATTTTGACGGGTACGCCCGCCGGGGTCAGTCCGATCGTCGCCGGGGACACGGTCACCGTCTCGGTCGGCGGGGTGGGTGTGCTTGCCAACCGGGTCGCCGCGCTCGACTGACCGGAGCCGATTTGGCTCGCCTATGACAGTCAGGTAGAGTCTTGTTCCGGCGCCGGACAACGGCACCGATGGGGTATGGGGTAATTGGCAGCCCAACTGATTCTGGTTCAGTTAGTCTAGGTTCGAGTCCTGGTACCCCAGCCCGTAAGACAGTCTTGGCCCCGTCGTCTAGTGGCCCAGGACGCCGCCCTCTCAAGGCGGTAGCGCCGGTTCGAATCCGGTCGGGGCTACAGGTAATACGCGGAGCGCCTCCCCTCGGGGAGGCGCTCCGCGTTTCGTTGGAATTCCGGATCGGTGGGCTGAGTGCTTTCCCTGAAGAAGCGCTCCGGGTTCTCCGGATAAGAGCCGGCAACCGCTCGGGCCCCGGCAGCGGCCGGCTGTGGTGGGCTCGGACTGTGGTGGGCCCTGATTGTGGCGGGGCCGGCCGTGGTGGGGCCGGCCGTGGTGGGGCCGGCCGTGGTGGGGCCGGCCGTGGTGGGGCTGGCCGCGGTGGGCCGAGGCCCGTGACGACCCGGGCCCCAGGGCCCCAGCCGTGACGGCCCGGGCCTCGACCGGGCTACAGCCCGGACAGGCGCTGCCCGGCCCGGACCACGGCCATCGCGTGCCGGTCACCGGGGCGCCGCCCCAGCCGCTCGATCGGCCCGGACACGCTGATAGCGGCGATCACCCGGCCGGTGCGGTCGCGGATCGGCGCCGAGACGCTGGCCACCCCCAGCTCGCGCTCGCCCACGCTCTGGGCCCAGCCGCGTCGACGGATCTCGGCCAGGGTGCGGCCGGTGAACTTGCATCGGGGCAGCAGCGGCATGACCGCCTCCGGGGGCTCCCAGGCCAGCAGCACCTGGGCGGCCGAGCCGGCGGTCATCGGCAGCACCGCGCCGATCGGCACCGTGTCGCGCAGCCCGCTGGCGCGCTCGGCCGCGGCGACGCAGATGCGTTCGTCGGCCCGGCGAAGGTAGAGCTGGGCGCTTTCGCCGGTGGCGTCACGCAACGCGGTGAGCATCGGCTCGGCCGCGGTCAGCAGAACGTCGGGCGCGGCGTTGGCCAGTTCGCCCAGCCGCGGGCCGGGACGCCAGCGGCCCTGTTGGTCACGAACGAGTAAACGGTGGATCTCCAGCGCCTGTGCCAGGCGGTGGGCGGTGGCCCGGGGTAGCTTGGTCCGCTCGACGAGTTCGGCGAGGCTGGCGCCGTCTACGCAGGCGGCGAGGATGACCACTGCCTTGTCGAGAACGCCGACACCGCTCATACTGTGTCCCACAAGGCGAAACATACCTCCCAGATTTTAGGATGTCCAGATGGTGGGAGTACCCGAAGCAACACCGCGAACCTTGGCGGAGAAGGTCTGGGACGCGCACGTGGTGCGCTCGGCCGCGGGCGAGCCGGACCTGCTCTACATCGATCTGCACCTGGTGCACGAGGTGACCAGCCCGCAGGCATTTGATGGCCTGCGGATGGCCGGGCGCCCGGTTCGCCGGCCGGATCTGACGATCGCGACCGAGGACCACAACACGCCGACCGACAACCTGCTGACCATCGCCGATCCCGTGTCGCGGACCCAGATCGAGACGCTGCGCAAGAACTGCGCGGAGTTCGGAATCAAGCTGCACTCGCTCGGCGACGCCCAGCAGGGGGTCGTGCACGTGCTCGGTCCGCAGGTCGGGCTCAGCCAGCCGGGCATGACCATCGTGTGTGGCGACTCGCACACCTCGACCCACGGCGCCTTCGGCTCTATCGCCTTCGGCATCGGCACCAGCGAGGTCGAGCACGTGCTCGCGACCCAGACGCTGCCCCAGTCGCGGCCGAAGACCATGGCGGTCAACGTGGTCGGCGAGCTGGCCGACGGGGTGACCGCCAAGGACCTGATCCTGGCCCTGATCGCCCAGGTCGGCACCGGCGGCGGGCGCGGGCACATCGTGGAGTACCGGGGCGAGGCGATCCGCAAGCTCTCCATGGAGGGCCGGATGACCGTCTCCAACATGTCGATCGAGTGGGGCGCCCGGGCCGGCATGGTCGCGCCGGACGAGACAACGTTCGCTTACCTCGCCGGGCGGGACTACGCGCCCAAGGGCGCCGCGTGGGACGAGGCCGTGGCCTACTGGCGGACCCTGGCCACCGACGAGGGTGCCACGTTCGACACCGAGGTCACGCTCGACGCCAGCGCCGTCACGCCGTTCGTCACCTGGGGGACCAACCCGGGGCAGGGCGCGCCGCTGTCCGCCCAGGTGCCCGACCCGGCCGGCTTCGCCAGCGAGGCCGAGCGCAGCGCGGCCGCGCGGGCCCTGGACTACATGGCGCTGACGCCCGGCACGCCGCTGCGGGAGGTGCCGATCGACGTGGTCTTCGTCGGCTCGTGCACGAACGGGCGGCTGGAGGACCTGCGGGCGGCGGCCGACGTGCTGCGCGGCCGCAAGGTGGCCGGCGGCGTACGGATGCTGGTCGTGCCGGGCTCCGCCGCGGTACGGGCGGCGGCCGAAGAGGAGGGCCTGAACGAGGTCTTCACCGAGGCGGGTGCGGAGTGGCGCTTCGCCGGCTGCTCGATGTGCCTGGGCATGAACCCGGACATCCTCGCGCCGGGCCAGCGCTCCGCGTCCACGTCCAACCGCAACTTCGAGGGCCGGCAGGGCAAGGGCGGGCGCACCCACCTGGTATCCCCGTCGGTCGCCGCCGCCACGGCGGTCCTCGGCCACCTGGCCGCGCCCACGGATCTGAACTGAGCCTCGGATCGCCAGCTCAGCCCCCGGCCGGCCGGGTACGGGCCTGAGCCCGTGGCCCGCCAGCGGCCCTATTGGAGGAATCATGGATAAGTTCACTGTCCACACGGGGACGGCCGTGCCGCTGCGCCGGTCCAACGTGGACACCGACCAGATCATCCCGGCGGTGTACCTCAAGCGGGTCACCCGCTCCGGGTTCGAGGACGGTCTCTTCCGCTCGTGGCGGGACGCCGATCCGGCATTCGTCCTCAACGATCAAAAGTATTCGGGAGCGTCGATCCTCGTTGCCGGGCCTGAGTTCGGCACGGGGTCATCGCGTGAACACGCCGTGTGGGCGTTGCGCGACTGGGGCTTCCACGCGGTGCTCGCCCCGCGCTTCGGCGACATCTTCCGCGGCAACGCCCTCAAGGAAGGGCTCCTGCCGGTCGAGCTTGAATTGACAGTCATCGAATCGTTGTGGGACGCCGTGGAGGCGGATCCAAGCCTTGAGGTGACCGTGGACCTCGCCGCTCGCGAGGTCCGCGCAGCGGGTCTGAGCTGGTCGTTCCCGGTCGACGACTTCAGTCGCTGGCGCTTGATGGAGGGGCTGGACGACATCGGATTGACGCTGCGACACGAGACCACGATCGCGGAGTACGAGACGACAAGGCTGCGCTTCAAGCCTGCTGTCGCGTAGCTCGCGAACCCCTGGAACTCCCCCGGATGCTCAGCCGACCGGGGGAGTTTCCGTTACGACACAACGGCTTTTTTCTGCCAGATGTTTGTGCTTTTGGCGCGAAGGGCATACCGTGCGCGCAGAATGGCCGCATTGAGGCCAACAATGTGTACGGGAGGGAATGTCGTGAACAAGGCCGAGCTCATCGATGCGCTCGCGGTCCGCTTGGGGGACAAGAAGTCGGCGGCCTCGGCGCTCGACGCGGTGCTCGCCGAGATCCAGTCGGCGGTCACCAAGGGCGACAAGGTGGCGATCACCGGCTTCGGCGTCTTCGAAAAGCGGGTGCGCGCTGCGCGAACCGCCCGCAATCCGCGGACCGGCGAAAGCGTCAAGGTGAAGAAGACCTCCGTACCGGCCTTCCGCGCCGGTGCGAGCTTCAAGGACCAGGTGGCGAGCGGCAAGGTGCCGAGGGCCACCGCGGCGAAGAAGACCGCTGGTCCGGCGAAGAAGGCCGCCGCCACCAAGGCGACCACGAGTCGGGCGACCGCTACCAAGACCGCTACCAAGGCGCCGGCGAAGACGGCGGCCGCCAAGAAGACGGCAGCGAAGACCACTCGGGCCGCGTCGACCACCGCTCGCAAGACGGCGACCGCGGCGACCAAGACGACCACGGCCCGCAAGGCCCCCGCTCGCAAGGCTCGCTGAAACCGCGCAATTGAGCCCCAGTTGAAGGCGCCCGTCACGTGACGGGCGCCTTCCGCGTTCTGTTTTCTCTGTCACAGCCGGCCTTGTCGCGCCTCCGGCCGTTCGCCGAATTCCCGCCCGGCGAATCCGGCTCAGGGAATGAGCGGGTCCGCGGCCACCACGGCGGTACCCGCGAATGCCAGCAGCCATCCGGTGCCCTTTGGCGTCCGGTACGCCTCGACGGCGGTGGTGTTCGCGGGCCGCAGCGCCGACAGGGCGGGCGGGATCACCTTTCCCTGGCTGCACGCCACGGTCGGCGTCGCCTCGAGCGCCAGGGCGCGCAGCGCCGCCACCGCCCCCGGTACGCCGTCCGGCGACACCTCGTCCAGGGTCGGGTACACCCGGATCGGCCGGCCCAGCCGGTCCACAGTGTCCCGGCAGCGGCGGGGGGTGGCCGAGACCACTCGGGCGGGCCCAAAGGCCGCCAGCAGCCGCGTGAGGGCTGCTGCCTGCCGCACGCCGAGCGAGTCCAGCGGCCGCAGCTCGTCCGGGCCGTGCCACGCGTGCCGGGAACCGGCGTGGGCGTGCCGCACGAGTACCAGCTCGGCGGTGACCCCGGGCAGCTCGGTGAAGGCGGCCACCACGCCCCGGTCGTGCGCGTAGGTCAGCACCGACTGCGCCCGGGCCAGCGGCACCCAGCGGACCTCGGAGACCTCGTGATCCGGTCCCCGGCCGTGGTCAACGCGTACCCGCATGGACCAGAAGTCCACGCGCTTGTCGACGCCCGGCTCCCCGGTCAGGTACTCGATCGTGGGCAGTCGCACCTGCGGCACGCCCTCGACCCCGGTCTCCTCGAAGACCTCGCGCACGGCGGCGACGATCGCGTGCTCGTCCGGCTCCAGCTTGCCCTTGGGCAGCGTCCAGTCGTCGTACCGGGGCCGGTGCACGATGACGATCTCGACCTCGCCCGATTCGGCCTGGCGCCACACCACACCGCCGGCCGCCCGTACCGTCGTCACGCGCCCGCCTCGCTTCGCTCGCCGGCGGGTGTGACTCGCCCGCGCGCCACGCCGCTCACCGGCGGGGCTCCCGGCGGCTGGCCGCCGCCCACGCCTCGGGGAACCGGGCCCGCACCTCGCGGACCGCGCCGCGCTCCCGCTCCACCAGCCGCCCCGCCGTCACCGCGAGGTCGAAGTCGCCGGGATCCGACCGGGCGATGGCCAGCCAGGTGTCGGCCGCGACGACCGCGTCCTGGTGCTCACCCAGCAGCTCCTGGACCCCGCCGATCCGCCGGGCCAGGCCGGCCGCGTCCCCGCCCAGCACCCCGGCCACCGCCTCGGTCGCGTAGCGGGCCCGCTTGGCCCGGATCCGCACCTCGTGCCACTCGTGATCCGGCCCGAGCGGGTCGAGCGATCCGGCGGCGGTGAGGTCGGGCGAGCCCTGCGCCAGCCGCAGCCACGACTTGTCGGCCAGCCGGGGCAGCAGATCCCGGGCCGGCCGGGCCGCCCGCGCGGCGGCCAGCCGTGGCGAGGCCGCCGCGGCCACCAGCCGGTCGAGCAGCCCCAGATAGCGCGGTCCGTCCATCGCCTCGTCGAGCGCGTCCAGCGCCGCCGCGTGCCTGGCCGAGAGCTCGGCATCCAGCCGGGCGATCGCGCCGCCGGGAAGCGGCGCCAACGGATCCAGCTCGGCGGTGCGGCGCAGCCGGGCGCGCAGCACCTCGGCGTCGCGGGCGGCGCCCAGCGCGTCGGCGATCCAGGACAGCTCGGCGCGCAGCTCGTCGGCCCAGGCCGGCTCCAGCAGCGGCCGGAAGGTGCGCAGATCGGTGCGCAGCCGCCGGCAGCCCACCCGCATCTGGTGCACCGCCGTGTCCCCGCCGGGAAGCTCCGCGCGCAGCCGCACCAGCGGATCGTGGGCGAGCATCCGGCCGATGTCGGACCGGATCGCCTCGCTCACCACGTCGCCCGCCTCGGCCTTGCGCGGCAGGCTCCCGGCCGGCGGCGTCAGGTCGCCGGGCCCGTCGGCGCCCAGCGCCCGAACATGCTTGGGCCGGAACTCCCCGGCCACCGCGCCGGCCTCGCTCAGGGCGCCGCCGATCCGGTCCAGCAGCTTGCGGCCGCCCTCGTGGCGTTCCACCTCGATCTCCCGGAACCGGCTGCGGATGACTTTCTCCTCCAGCACCGCCACCAGGTCGTCATCCAGCTCGGCCAGCAACGCTCCGGCGTGGTCGCGCAGCTCGTAGACCCGTCTCGTGGTGCGTAGCACGACCGCCGGCGCCAGCGGGGCGCCCCTGGTGTACACGGTCACCAGGCGGGACAGTTCGGCCGGGATGCGGCCCGGCCGCCCGGCATCGGAGATCTCGTGCCGCACCCCGGGCACCTGGGTCGGCAGCTTCACCGTCCACGGTTGCTCGTCGCCGCGCCGGAAGCGCAGCGACGCACCGGCCCGGGCGAGCCGCAGGTCCGCCGTGTCGTAGTAGGTCGCGCGCAGCGAGACCGCCGGGAGCGGTACCACCCGGGCCCGCGCCGGGAGCGCCCCGGCCAGGTCCGGGAGGGTGAAGCCGGGATCCACGTCGTACTTGCGCTCCTCCTCCAACATCCCCGAAGCCTAGCGTCCGATCACGGCGACGGGCGGGATCGAAAGGAGGCCGCCGGTCCTGAAACGTTTGACCGGCGGTCCCCACCGACCCCGACCGACGCGGGTCAGCCGAGCACGCCAGGCTGCGCTCAGCCTTCGCCACAGATCGGCTCCGGCTGCGCTCAGTCGGGTGAGCGGCCGACGATGCGGCGCAGCAGGGCGCTCTGCAGGTGCAGCGGCGGCGCGCCCTCCCGGGGCTCGCCGTCGCGCAGCCACCAGGTGCCGTCAGGCCCCAGTTCGAACGCCGATATCTCGCCGCTCATCGACAGGTCCAGTACCCCGATCAGCTCGGCCTGGATCGCCGGGTCGGTGACCCGGACCAGCGCCTCCACCCGCCGTTCGAGGTTGCGGTGCATCAGGTCCGATGAGCCGAGCCACACCTCGGGCTCGCCGTCGTTGCCGAACCGGAACACCCGCGAGTGCTCCAGGAACCGGCCCAGGATCGAGCGCACCCGGATGGTCTCCGACAGCCCGGGCACCCCCGGCCGCAGCGTGCAGATTCCGCGTACCACGAGGTCGATGCGCACCCCGGCCTGGCTGGCCCGGTACAGCGCGTCGACGACCTCCTCGTCGACGAGCGAGTTCACCTTGATCTGCACCAGCGCCGGGCGCCCCTCGGCGGCCAGCTTGGTCTCCCGCTCGATCCGCTCGATGATCCCGCCGCGGACTCCGTGCGGCGCCACCAGCAGGCGCCGGTACGCGGTCTGCCGGCTGTACCCGGTCAGCACGTTGAACAGGTCGGTCAGGTCGGCGCCGACCTCCGGATCGGCGGTCAGCAGCCCGAAGTCCTCGTAGAGCCGAGCCGTCTTCGGGTGGTAGTTGCCCGTCCCGATGTGGGCGTACCGCCGGATGTGGTTGCCCTCCTGCCGCACCACCAGCGCCGTCTTGCAGTGCGTCTTGAGCCCCACCAGGCCGTACGCCACGTGGCAGCCGGCCCGCTCCAGCTTGCGCGCCCAGCCGATGTTGGCCACCTCGTCGAAGCGCGCCTGGATCTCGACGAGCACCACCACCTGCTTGCCGGCCTCGGCGGCGTCGATCAACGCGTCGACCACCGGGGAGTCGCCGCTGGTCCGGTACAGCGTCTGCTTGATGGCCAGCACGTTGGGGTCGGCCGCCGCCTGCTCGATGAAACGCTGCACGCTCGTGGAGAACGAGTGATACGGGTGGTGGACGAGGATGTCGCCGTCCCGCAGGGTCGCGAACACGCTGCGCGGCGTCTCGCCCTCCACGAAGCGCGGGTGGGTCGCCGGCACGAAGGGGCGGTCCTTCAGGTCCGGGCGGTCCACCCCCTCGTACACCTGCCACAGCGCGGACAGGTCGAGCAGCCCCGGTACCCGCAGCACGTCGTGGCCGTCCATGTCCAGCTCCCGTACGAGCAGCTCCAGGACGTGGTCCGAGACCGTCGAGGCGACCTCCAGGCGAACGGGCGGCCCGAACCGGCGCCGGGCCAGCTCGCGCTCCAGCGCCTGCAGCAGGTCCTCGTCGCGGTCGTCCTCCACCTCCAGCTCCGCGTTGCGGGTGACCCGGAACAGGTGGTGTTCGAGGATCTGCATCCCCGGGAACAGCTGCCCCAGGTGCGCGGCGATCAGGTCCTCGACGGGCAGGAAGCGGTACTGCCGCCCGGACTCGACGGCAACCAGCCGGGGCACGTTGTTGGGCACCTTGACCCTGGCGAACAGCTCCGGGCCGCCGCCCGGGTCGCGCACCACCACCGCCAGGTTCAGCGACAGCCCGGAGATGTACGGGAACGGGTGCGCCGGATCGACGCCCAGCGGGGTGAGCACCGGGAAGACCTGGTCGCGGAAGTAGTCGCGCATCCGATCCCGCTCGCCGGGGGCGAGGTCGGACCACCGGACCAGGTGGATCTGCTCGGCCGCCAGGGCCGGCTGGACCTCTCTGGTGAAGCAGCGCGAGTGCCGGGCGACGAGGTCGGCGCTGCGCTCGGCGATCACCTCGAGCTGTTCCCGGGTGGACAGTCCGTCCGCGCTGTGGATGGGCAGGCCGGTCTGCAGCCGGCGCTTGAGACCGGCGACGCGGACCATGTAGAACTCGTCGAGGTTGCCGGCGAAGATGGCCAGATACTTGGCCCGCTCCAGCAACGGGGTGGTGGGATTCTCGGCCAGCGACAGGACCCGGGCGTTGAAGTCGAGCCAGGACAGCTCCCGGTTGAGGAAACGGTCATCGGGCAGCGGTTCGGACAACGGTGACGGGACGTCGTCCAGCCGTGGCGGGCTCACGTCGATGCGGCGGGGCGCTCCGGGCGGACCGGCGTCCTCCCAGGACGGCTCGGCGTCGATCAAGGGCTCGGGCGCGCGGTGCTCGGGTATCTCCAGTTCAGGCCCTCCCACGGCCAGCTCCCGCTGGATCTCCACGGCCTGCGGCTCCTCGACGCCGCCGACGACGGGAGCGTCCACCCCGGTGCCGAGCGTCACACCCTCCAGTGCCTCGGCTCCGGCCGTCCCGGCTTCGGGCGTCTCGCCTTCCGGGGTCCCGAGGGCTTCGGTCGCGGCCGGGTTGACGGCTTCGTGGCCAGGCGTAACGGTGTCGCTGCCCGAGGCCACGGTCGCCTCGGGGTGGGCGGTCGAAGGGGGGTCGGTCGAGGGCCCGGTCGCCGAAGGCCCGGTTGTCGCGGGCCCGGTTGTCGCGGGCCCGGTTGTCGCGGGCCCGGTTGTCGCGGGGCCGGTTGTCGCGGGGCCGGTTGTTGCGGGGACAGTGCTCGCGGGGACGGTGCTCGAGGGCTCAGTGGCGCCGGACCCGGTCGGGGTCGTGGGTCGCGGTGCCGCGAGGCTGGTGTCCACCCCGGAGACCGCGCCGTTCCCAGGGTTCGGGTCGACCCCGCCGTTCAGACGGGCCCCGGGATTGTGGGCTGTCTCGCGATTCTGAGCGGTCTCGCGCTCGCGATCCTGAGCGGTCTCGTGGCTGTGGGCGGCCTGGGCGATCGGTGCGCGCCGTGCGTCGGGCGGGCCGTGCGGGTTGGTGGCGGCGCCGGAGTTGATCGCCTCGCGCTCCTCCGCCCCGCGCTCCTCCGCCGGGCGCCCGGGCGCCCTTCTTTGTGCGGGTGTGGTCTTCGTCGCGGTACTCGTGGCCGCGGCCCTCGCGGTCGCCGTGGCTCTGGCGGCGGCGTTGCCGGCCGCGATTGTCTTGGCCACCGCCGACCTGCTCACCGCCGACCCGGTAACCGCCGGCTCGGTGGCGGTGCGATCCGCCGTCGCGCTCTCGCGAGCCGCGGCCGCCCTCGGGGCGCCGGCCTTCCTCGGGGCCGCCGTCTTGCTTGGGGCCGCCGTCTTGCTCGGGGCCGCCGTCTTGCTCGGGGCTGCCGTGTTGCGCGCGGTGGTGGCCTTTCTCGCGGCGGTCGCCTTCCTCACCGGCCTCGCGGATTTCGCCGCGGCCGCTCGCGCCGGGTCCGCCGGCCCGGACCCCACATCGCCCCCCGTGGCCGGGTTGCCGGACGCGGCCGTGCCGCGCGATCCGGCCCGGCGGGTGGCGCCGGAGCCGCTCCCGCCGACCGCGCGCGAGGCGGTGCCGCGCGTGGATGCGCGCGGCCGTCGCGATGCGACGTCGGTGGGTTCCGCGGTGGGTTCGGCGCCGCGACCGGGATCGGTGCCTCCGGCTTCGACATTCCCGGCCTCGATCTCTCCGGCCGGACTGTCGGGTGGCACGGGGGAGGTGGTCCGGCGCTGGCGTGGTGGGGTCGGCGGAACGGGAGAGGCCTTCACGTGGCAATCATGACCCGATCCGCGTGAACGTGAAACGGTCTTCGTGGAAATGCCCGGTGGCGCCGCGGGGGCGGCGCCGAGGTCTCACCGGTCCGCGCCCTCCCGCGGCATCGTGATGAGGGCGAGTCCGCTGATCTCCCCGTCCCGGTGCTCCAGGCGCACCCGCTGACCAGGGCGCAGCAGCCGAAGGCCCGACGCGTCGAACGCGTTCGCGGGGAAGGCCACCTCGGTGCCGTCGTCGAGCAGCACCGTGCCGGAGCGCCCGTCCGGGTCGTAGCTGGCAACCGTGCCCTGCATGCCAGAACGGTACCGCCTTTCGGTGCTTGTCGACGCGTGGGCGCGGAACAGTGCGTCCGTGCGGGTACCGAGGCCGAGGGCCGCGGCCGCGGCCAGGTCCGCCCCGGTGTCCACATCGTGGCGGAGGCTGGGCCAGGGCCCGTCCAGCGCGGTGGCGCCCGAGCCGGCGTGCGCCGCCGCCGAACCCGGCCCGAACCGTGGATCGAGGGCGGTACCGGCCGGAGAGGCCAGCAGTGTGGTGCCGGTACCGGCGGCGTCGGGTACGAAGGAGCGCCGCCGGCCGGTGGCCGACAGCGCGGCGCTCAGCTCCTCCGGCCGCAGCGCGGGCAGGTCTCCGGCGAGCGCCACGACCGGCAGGTCGCCGGCCAGCCGGCCGCCATGGGCGAATGCCGGGTTCAGCCCGGCCTCAGGGGAGTCGGGCACCGCGCGGGCCCCGAGCGCGGCCACCGCCCCGGCCACGGCCGGCTCGCTGGTGACCACCATGAGCTCCGCGATGTCCGGGCAGGCCAGCACCGCGGCGACGGTGTCCTGCACCAGGGCGAGCACCAACCGCTCGTGGGCGATGCCCGGCAGCGCACCCCGCAGTCGGGTCTTCGCCGCATCCAGCCGCTTCACCGGTACCACCGCGGTCCACACCGTACTCACCGTGGCATTGTGCCTCTTGGCCCAGGTGGACCCCGCGCTGGCCAGCCGCTACCTCCGCCAGGCATGATGCGCTGATGGCGGCGCCGACCGGGGCCCGCAGCAGGCACAACGAGGAGGAGCCGTGGGGCGCAGGCTCGGATTTTGGCCGCGGTTCGCGATTGCCGTGGTCAAACCGCCCCTGTTCCTGCTGACGAAGCGCAGTTGGTCAGGCATGGAGCACATACCGGCCGAGGGCGGCCTGATCATCGCCGCCAACCACCTGTCCGAATTCGACCCGTTGATCATCTCGCACTTCGTCAACGACGCCGGCCGGTGGCCGCAGTTCCTGGCCAAGTCGAGCCTGTTCAGCGTTCCCGGGCTCGGGTCCTTCCTGCGCTGGTGCAAGCAGATCCCGGTGCATCGGGGCACCGCCGACGCGGCGAAGTCGCTCGACGCGGCGGCCGCCGCGATCCTGGCGGGCGAGGGCGTGATCATCTACCCCGAGGGTACGACGCCGAAGTCCGGGGACCTGTGGCCGGAGCGCGGCAAGACCGGGGTGGCCCGGCTGTTCCTGCGCACCGGCGCGCCCGTGGTGCCCGTGGTCTCCTGGGGGCCCCAACGGCTGCTAGACCCGCGTACCCGCAAGTTCACGCTGCGTCCGCGCACCCCGGTGACCGTGATCGCCGGCCCGCCGATCGACCTGTCCAAATGGGAGGGCGCCGAGCCGACGGCGGCCAACCTGTACGCGATCACCGATGAGATCATGACCGTGCTGCGCGATATGCTCTCGCAGATTCGCGGCGAGTCGGTTCCCGTCCGACCCGGCAACGCCCCTTCGGGTGCGCTCGGCGGCGGCGCCGGCGGCGATGGCCGCGGTGGCATCGACGGTGGCGGCGAGGGCGGGAGCAGGGCGTGAAGCGAGCCGCGGTCCTTGGTGCCGGATCGTGGGGCACCCCCTTCGCCAAGGTGCTCGCGGACGCCGGTACCGAGGTGACGCTGTGGTCCAGGCGACCCGAGGTGGCCGAGGCCATCACCTCGACCGGGACCAACCCCGACTACTTCCCGGACCTGCGGCTGCCGGGGCTGGTCACCGCCACCAGCGACGTGGCGGCGGCGCTGGCCGGAGCCGACCTGGTGGTGCTCGCCGTGCCGTCCCAGACGCTGCGCGGCAACCTGGCCGGGTGGGCCGACCTCATCGAGCCGGACGCCACCCTGGTGAGCCTCATGAAGGGCATCGAGCTGGGCACCTCGAAGCGGATGAGCGAGGTCGTCGTGGAGGTGACGGGCGTCGATCCGCGGCGGGTGGCCGTGCTGTCCGGACCCAACCTGGCCCCCGAGATCGCCGCCGAACAGCCGACCGCTTCGGTGATCGCGTGCGTGGACCCGGCACGCGCGGCGGCGGTGCAGAAGGCGGTGGCGACACCGTATTTCCGGCCGTACACCAACGACGACGTGGTCGGCTGCGAACTCGGCGGCGCGGTGAAGAACGTGATCGCGCTCGCGTACGGGATGGCGACCGCGCTCGGCTTCGGCGACAACACCAAGGCGACGCTGATCACGCGGGGCCTGGCGGAGACGGCGCGGCTCGGGGTACGGCTGGGCGCCGACCCGCTCACCTTCGCCGGCCTGGCCGGCCTGGGCGACCTGGTCGCCACCTGCGCGTCGACGCTGTCGCGCAACCGCACCTTCGGCGAGCATCTGGGCCGCGGCGAGTCGCTGGAGCAGGCGCAGGCGGCCACCAGGCAGACCGCCGAGGGGGTCAAGAGCTGCCTGGCGATCCGGGATCTGGCCCGCCGCCACGACGTTGAAATGCCGATCACCGAGCAGGTCGAGCTGGTCTGCCACGAGGGCGCCGACCCGCGCGTGGCGGTGACCGCCCTGATGAGCCGGGAGACCAAGTCCGAGTAGTTCGTGCCGCCGACCCACCGGTCGTCCGGTTACGGGCGGCGGGGTCGGGGTCCGTGCCCGGCCGTGATCCGGCAGGGAATGATGGGCGGATGACCTCGACCGACCCCGCCGGGTACGGCGACGGGACCGCCTGCGTGCACGCCGGCCTGCCCGAACCGGTGCCCGGTACCCCGTTCCTGCCCGGCCCCGTGCTCGCCGCGCCCTACCACCTCGATCCCGAGAACGGGCCCGCCGCGGCGGCCAACGGCTACGGGCGGGTGGACAACCCGACCTGGCGCGGCCTGGAGGCCGCGATCGGTGGCCTGGAGGGTGGCGAGTGCGTCGTCTTCTCCTCCGGAATGGCCGCGATCTCCGCCGCCCTGCTGACCCTGGTGGGCCCCGGTGACACGGTCGTGCTGCCCTCGGATGGCTACTACAAGACGCGCGCCTTCGCCGCGAGCCTGCCCGGCGTGACGGTTCGCGAGGTGCCCACCGCCGGCCCGTACCCGTCCTTCGACGGGGTGCGGCTGGTGCTGCTGGAAACGCCCGCCAACCCCGGGCTGGACGTGTGCGACATCGCCGAGCTGTCCGCCGCGGCGCACGCGGCCGGGGCGCTGGTGGCGGTCGACTCGACCACCGCCACGCCACTCGGGCAGCAGCCGCTGAGACTGGGTGCCGACCTGGTGGTGGCCAGCGGTACCAAGGCGCTGACCGGGCACTCCGACGTCCTTCTCGGGTACACCGTCGCCGGGCCGGAGCTGACCGCCCGGCTGCGCACCTGGCGGGACGACACCGGGGCGGTACCGGGCCCGTTCGAGGCGTGGCTCGCGCACCGGTCACTGTCCACACTGGACCTGCGGTTGGCCCGCCAGTCGGCCAACGCGGCCGCGCTGGCGCGGATGCTGGCCGGTCGGCCGGAGGTCTCCTCGGTGCGCTGGCCCGGCCTGCCCGGCGATCCGGCGCACGAGGTCGCCAGCCGGCAGATGCGCCGGATCCCCGGCGTGGTCGCCTTCACGTTGCCCGACGCGGCGCACGTGGGCCGGTTCCTCTCCGCCTCGAAGCTGGTGTACGCCGCGACGTCGTTCGGCGGCACGCACACCACGGCGGACCGCCGGGCGCAGTGGGGCGACCCGGTGCCCGAGGGGATGGTGCGGCTGTCCTGCGGCATCGAGGACACCGATGATCTGCTGCTGGATCTGGACGCCGCGCTGAACGCGGCGCGGGCCGCCACGGCCGGCTGAGCGGGCGCACGCCCCTCTCGCACGCGCGACCCCCGGTCGCGACGGTCTTCGCGGGCGGGCATGAACCGGATGATCCGGGTGTGGAGTGGGCGGATACGCCGCGAGCCGGGCGCGTGCGTGCGGCGCGTGAACCGGGCGACGCACTCGGCCCGGGTCGCGTCGCACCCGCGCTGACCAGGGCGGAAACTCACGCGGTGCGCGGTTAGACTGATGCGTCCCGCGCCGGTTCGCCACGGAGAGTAGGGTCACCGGGGTGACGAGCCCACGAAAGATCCGCGTCGCCGTTGTCTTCGGTGGCCGCAGCCCCGAGCACGCCATCTCCTGTGTTAGCGCGGGAAGCATCCTCGCCGCCCTGGATGAGGACGAGTTCGAGACAGTCCCGGTCGGGATCACTCGCGAGGGTCAGTGGGTCCTTACGGACGGTAACCAGGACGACTTGATGATCTCCGGCGCCGAGCTGCCGGAGATCACCTCGGGATCGGGCTCCGCCGTCGTGCTTCCCGGCGATCCGACGACGCACGGGCTGATGGTGCTCGACACCGCCGAGGGTGTCGGGGCGCTCGGCGATGTCGACGTCGTGTTTCCCGCGCTGCACGGCGCGTACGGCGAGGACGGCACCATCCAGGGGCTGCTGGAGATGGCCGCCGTGCCGTACGTCGGCTCGAACGTCTTCGCCTCGGCCGCGGCGATGGACAAGGAGTTCACCAAGAAGCTCGCGGTGTCCGAAGGCATCCCGATCGGGCCGTACGCGGTCCTGCGGGCCGGTCAGTCCCTTTCGGCCGAGGACCGCGATCGCCTGAAGCTTCCGGTGTTCGTGAAGCCGGCGCGGGCCGGCTCGTCGTGCGGCATCACCAAGATTGAGGACTGGGCCGACCTGGACGACGCGGTCGCCGTCGCCCGCGCCATCGACCCCAAGGTGCTGATCGAGCAGGGCATCGTCGGCAGCGAGGTGGAGTGCGGAGTGCTGGAGGGGGAGTACGACGGCACCCCGGAGGCGTCCGTGCTCGCCGAGATCCGGATCGTGGACGGCCACGACTTCTACGACTTCGAGGCGAAGTACCTGGACGGCTCGAGCGAGTACGACATCCCGGCCAACCTGCCGCCCGAGGTGAGCCGGAAGGTCCAGGAGTACGCCTGCCGCACCTTCTCCGCGCTGGACTGCGCCGGCCTGGCCCGGGTGGACTTCTTCGTCACGCCGGAAATGGACATCTACCTCAACGAAATCAACACGATGCCCGGCTTCACCAGCACGTCCATGTTCCCGAGGATGTGGGCCGCTTCCGGCCTGGAGTACCCGAAGCTGGTCTCCCGCCTGATCCGCACCGCCCTGCGCCGGGGCACCGGCCTGCACTGACGGAGTCCGCGCCGCCCCGGCCGTGCCGCGTTGGTCCGGCCGGGTCGGGTCGGCCGGGTCGCTCGGTCGGGTCAGCCGGTCGTCTGCTGGCTGCAGCCGGAGGGCACGCCCGTCGTCAGCGCCTGCACGGACGATGCCACCGGGGCGGAGAACTCGATGACCAGCTGGCCCGGTGAGCCGTAAGAATTGGGCACGGTGACCTGGATCGGGACCGTGCGGTCCACCGTGGTCCAGGTCGACGAACTCTTGCCGTCCTGCTCGTACCAGCAGACGTTCGACAGCGCCCACACCTCGGCCGTCAGCGGAACCTTCGCCTGGGCGGCGCCGCAGCCCAGCGTGAGGGCCGGATCGCCGTAGGCCGCGTTCTGCTCGGGGCCGGCCGTGACCGCGCGGCGCTGCTTGCCCTGGATCTGATCGGGCAGCTTGGACAGCAGGGCCCGGCACACCGTCGCCGGCCCGTCGGCCAGTTGGGGCGCGGCCATCTGCACGGGACTCGTGGACTGCGGTCCGGGGGTGGCCGAGGCGGACGGCCGCGTGGCGGTGTTGGCGGAGGCGATCCGGCCGTCGATCACCCGAAACGCCACCAGCCCAGCCACCAGCGCGATCGGCACCGCTATGAAGGCGGCTGTGCGCGCGGCGCCGCGAGTTGCCGAATCAGCCATCTACAGTCGCACCACGGAACAGGTGAGAGTGCGGGTGATCCCAGACACCAGTTGTACCTTGCTCACGATCATGTTGCCCAGCTCATCGACGGTGTGTGCCTCGGTCAGCACCACGACATCGTACGGCCCGGTCACAGCGTCCACCCGGACGACCCCGGCAATATCCGCGATGGTCGCGGCCACGTCGCGTGCCCTTCCTACCTCCGTCTGGATGAGGATGTACGCCTGGACCACGTCATGCCCCCTCTTCACGGCAGACTCGCGGGTTGCCGTGAAACTACCGCAAGAGTCGAAGCGCGTGCAGAGGAGATTTTTGGTGGAGAGCGTCGAGCGGCCGCAGGTCGGCCGAGGGTTGGGGTGGTTTATCCCATGAACGGACCTGGGTGGCGGCGTCGATGAGCGTCACTGAAACCGGCGAATTCGGGCTGATCGCCCGGATCACCGCCCGGCTGGGGGTGCAGCCCAGCACGTTGTTGGGGCCCGGTGACGACGCGGCCATCGTGTCCGCGCCGGACGGCCGGGTGGTCGCCTCCACCGACGTACTGGTCGAAGGGCGGCATTTCCGTCGAGACTGGTCGTCCGCCGTGGACATCGGACATCGCGCCGCGGCGGCGAACCTGGCCGACATCGCGGCCATGGGTGCCGTACCCACCGCGCTGCTGGTGGCCTTCTGCGGGCCGCCCGACCTGGACGTGCGCTGGGCCGAGGAGCTGACCGACGGACTGGTGGCCGAGGCCGACCGGGCCGGCGCCGCGATCGTGGGCGGCGACGTGTCGGCCAGTTCGGTGCTCACCGTCGCGGTCACCGCCCTCGGTGACCTGCAGGGGCGGGAGGCCGTGCTGCGCTCGGGCGCGCGAGCCGGCGACGTGGTGGCGCTGGCCGGCCGGATCGGGTACGCGGCGGCCGGCTACACCGTGCTGTCCCGGGGCTTCCGGACCCCGAAGATGCTGGTCGAGGCGCACCGCCGGCCGGTGGTGCCGTACCCGGCGGGTCCGGCCGCGGCCAAGCTCGGCGCGACCAGCATGATCGATGTGTCGGACGGGCTGCTGGCCGACGCCGGCCACGTGGCGACCGCCAGCCGGGTGGGCATCGACATCGACCGGGACGCCTTCCCGCTGCCCGACCAGATGCGCGACACGGCCAGCGCGCTCGGGGTCGACCCGTACACCTGGATCCTGGCCGGCGGCGACGATCACGCGTTGCTGGCCACCTTCCCGGAGGGCGCGCAGCTGCCCGAACCGTTCCGGATCATCGGTACCGTGACCGGCGGCGCCGGGGTCACCGTCAACGGCAAGTCGTACGGGGACGGGCAGGTGGGCTGGGACCATTTCCGGTGAGCGGGAGCGGCCGCCGTACCCTTGATCCAATGAGTGACCTGGAGATCGTCCGGACCGACTACCTCGATCCCGTCGCGCGTGAGATCGTCGCCGCCGCGATGGCCGACCTCTCCGGTCGGTACGGCGGCAACGGCGACGACACCCCGGTGGATCCGGCGGAGTTCGATCCCCCGACGGGCTCGTTCCTGGTCGCGTGGCTGGACGGCGAGCCGGTCGCCTGCGGCGGCTGGCGCACTCACCATCAGGACCCCGGGGTCGCGGAGATCAAGCGCGTGTTCACGCTGGATTCGGCGCGCCGCAGGGGAGTCGGGCTGGCGGTGCTGCGGGCGATCGAGGAGTCGGCCAGGGCGGCCGGGCGCGGTCGAGCGATTCTGGAGACCGGCAGCCGTCAGCCGGAAGCGATAGCCCTGTACGAGCGAGTCGGGTACCAGCTGATCCCGAATTTCGGCCACTACAAGGACGAACCGGACGTCCGCTCGTACGGCAGGGACCTCTGAGCTCGGCTCCTCGTTCGGAAGCCGCCCGACACGAATCGCCGCCGGTCCACGGACCGGCGGCGATCAAGCCTCAGGGAGGCGTCAGCCGCGAACGACCTTGCCGGCCTTCAGGCACGAGGTGCACACCTGCAGGCGCTTGGTGTTGCCGCCACCGGCCGGGGTACGCACGGTCTGGATGTTGGGGTTCCAGCGCCGGTTGGTCCGCCGTTGGGAGTGGGAAACGTTGTGGCCAAAGCCCGGCTTCTTGCCACACACGTCGCACACGCTAGCCACGGGAATCTCCTGGGTTGTTGTCTTCTGTTGCCAGGCAACCGCTGGGCAACCTGACCAGGGTAACTGATGGCCGGCGCGTCGAGCCAATCGGCCGGCGCCGTCCGCCCGCTCCAGGCTCGCGCCGCCGACCTGGACGGCGCCGCACCGCAGTCCTCCCGAAGGAATGTCGCCGATCCTCCCCGGAGGAATGTCGCCGGCCCCAATTAACCTTTGGGACGTGCTGGACAGCCTGGACGCCGCCGCCGTGCGCCGATGGTGCACCGAGGGCCTGGCCGCGCTGCGCCGGCACCAGGACGAGATCGACAAGCTCAACGTGTTCCCGATCCCGGACGGCGACACGGGCACCAACCTGGTGCTCACGGTCACCTCCGCGCACCAGGCGCTCGACCAGGAGCCGGACGACGGCGGCCCGGAAGAGGTCGGGGAGATCACCAGGCTGGGGTGGACCCTGCGGCGCATGGCGCGCGGCGCCGTGCTCGGGGCGCGGGGCAACTCGGGCGTGATCATGTCGCAGATGCTCCGGGCGATCGCCGACGCGCTGGCCACCACGCCCGCTGCCCGGGGCCGGGCCCTGGCCACCGCCCTCGACCGGGCGGCCACCGCGGCCCGGGCGGCGGTCGCCACGCCGGTGGAGGGCACCCTGCTGTCGGTGGCCGGCGGCGCGGCCAGGGCCGCCGCCGAGGCCGGGTCGGACGAGCTGGAGGGGGTCGCCCGCGCGGCGGCCCGGGGCGCGGCCGAGGCGCTGGACCGCACCC
Source organism: Rugosimonospora acidiphila (assembly GCF_039543385.1). Lineage (NCBI taxonomy): Bacteria > Bacillati > Actinomycetota > Actinomycetes > Micromonosporales > Micromonosporaceae > Rugosimonospora > Rugosimonospora acidiphila. The sequence goes on along the minus strand of NZ_BAABJQ010000004.1, from coordinate 325,887 downwards.
CGAAGCAGCTGCCGACGCTCGCCCGGGCGGGCGTGGTGGACGCCGGCGGGCGGGGCCTGGTGATTCTGCTGAACGCGCTGGTCGACGTGGTCGCCCAGCCGATCGCCGGCCGGTCGGACCCGCCGGACGCCGCACCCGACCCACCGCCCGCCGCCGAGGCCTCACCGCCCGCCGCCGACGACCCGTCGCCGGCCCCGGTAAGCCCGCCCGCCGCCGGGGATGGCCCGGGCGACCCGTGGGATGGCCCGGGCGCCGCCGGATCGTCCGGCTCGGCCGGGCCCGGTCCGCGCTCGCGCTCCCGCCGGCCGCCCGCGGTCTCGGCCTGCGAGGCCGGTCCGGTCGAGTTCGGATACGAGGTGCAGTACCTGGTCGACGCGCCGGAGCCGGCGGTCGAGGCGCTGAGGAAGCAGCTGGCCCCGCTGGGCGATTCGCTGGTGGTGGTCGGTGACGGCGAGGGCACCTGGAACGTCCACGTGCACGTCGACGACGTCGGGGCCGCGATCGAGGCCGGGGTCCGGGCCGGCCGGCCGCACCGGATCTCGGTCACCCGGTTCGCGGACCGGATCGCGCCGCCCGAGCCGCAGGACCGGTGCGCGGTGGTGGTGGCGACCGGCGACGGCCTGATCGAGCTGTTCCGGGGCGAGGGGGCGCTGATCGTCGCCGGGCCCACGCCGTCCACCGGCGAGATCCTGGCCGCCATCCGGGCCGCCGGCGCGCGGCAGGTCGTCGTGCTGCCGGGCAGCCGGGCCACCCAGGCCGTCGCCGCGCTGGCCGCCGAGCAGGCCCGGGCACAGGGGGCCAGGGTCGGCGTGGTGCCGACCCGATCGCCGGTCCAGACGCTGGCGGCGCTCGCCGTGCGGGACGAGGGGCGGCGGTTCGAGGACGACCTGATCGCGATGGCCGAGGCGGCCGGCACCTGCCGGTACGCGGAGGTGTGCACCGCAGGCAAGGAAGCGGTGACTGTGGCCGGAGTGTGCCGGCCGGGGGACATACTGGGCCTGGTGGAGGGCGAGGTCAATCTGATCGGGCACGACCTGCGTCGGACGTGTCGCGACCTGCTGGACCGCCTGCTCGCCGGCGGCGGCGAGCTGGTCACGCTGCTGACCGGCGCCGACGCGCCGCCCGGGTTGGGCGCGGCGCTGCGGGAGCACCTGGGCCGGCGCTGGCCCTTCGTCGAGGCGCAGGTCTTCGATGGCGGCCAGCCGCTGTACCCGCTGATGGTGGGAGTGGAGTGACCGGATTCGACGCGCCCCTGCGCAAGATCGTCGGGGACAAGACCGCCAAGGCACTGGCCTCCCACCTGGAGCTCTCGACCGTCGGCGACCTGCTCTACCACTTCCCTCGCCGGTACGACGAGCGCGGCGAGCACACCGACATCGGCTCGCTGCGCCCCGGCGAGCAGGTCACCGTGCTGGCCCAGGTGAAGCGTGCCAGCATCCGCCCGATGCGGGCCCGGCGCGGCCAGCTGCTGGAGGCCACCGTCGGCGACGACAGCGGCGGGCTGCTGACCTTGACCTTCTTCAACCAGGCGTGGCGGGAGCGCGACCTCAAGCCCGGCCGGTGGGGCATGTTCGCCGGCAAGGTGACCGAGTTCCGTGGCAGGCGACAGCTCAACAGCCCCGACTACCTGCTGCTCGACGATCAGGACGGCGGCGAGGAGATCGAGGAGTTCGCCGGCGCGCTGATCCCGGTGTACCCGGCCGCGGCGGCGGTACCGACCTGGGTGATCGCCCGCTGCGTGCGGGTCGCGCTGGACACCTTCGAGCCGCCCCCCGATCCGCTGCCCGCCACCCTGCGCGCCGAGCGCGGACTGATGGATTTGGGCACCGCGCTGCGCCAGATCCACCGTCCGGAAAGCCGGGGCGCCCTGGAAGCGGCGCGCAAGCGGCTCAAGTGGGACGAGGCGTTCGCCGTGCAGGTGACGCTCGTCCAGCGCAAGCTGCGTGCCCTGGACTGGCCGGCCCGGCCGCGGCCGCGGAGCGAGGACGGCCTGCTCGCCGAGTTCGACCGGCAGCTGCCGTACGAGCTGACCGAGGGCCAGCGGGCGGTGGGCGCCGACATCGCGGCCGACCTCGAACGGCCGCACCCGATGCACCGGCTGCTGCAGGGCGAGGTCGGCTCCGGCAAGACGGTCTGCGCGCTGCGGGCGATGCTGCAGGTGGTGGACGCCGGTGGGCAGGCCGCGATGTTGGCCCCGACCGAGGTACTGGCGGCCCAGCACTACCGGGGCATCGCCGGCCTGCTCGGCCCGATGGGCCGCGCCGGGGAGCTGGACTTTGACGAAGACCGCTCCGACGATCCGGCCCAAGTGCCCGCTCGGGGTGACGAAGCCACCCGGATCTCGCTGGTCACCGGCTCGTTGGGAGCGGCTGCCCGGCGGCGGGCGCTCGCCGAGATCGCTTCCGGCGAGGCGGGCATCGTCATCGGCACCCACGCCCTGCTCTACGAGGGGGTGGACTTCGCCGACCTCGGGCTGGTCGTGGTCGACGAGCAGCACCGGTTCGGCGTCGAGCAGCGCGACGCCCTGCGCGCCAAGGCCGACCAGCCCCCGCACGTGCTGGTCATGACCGCCACACCGATCCCGCGCACGGTCGCCATGACGGTCTACGGCGACCTGGAGGTCTCCACCCTGACCCAGCTGCCGCGGGGGCGCTCGCCGATCGCCTCCCACCTGGTTCCCGCCGCCGACAAGCCGGCGTTTCTGGACCGTGCCTGGCAGCGGCTGCGCGAGGAGGTCGAGGCCGGTCACCAGGCGTACGTGGTGTGCCCGCGCATCGGCGAGGACGAGGGGAGCGACGACCGCTCCGGGGCGTCGCGCGGCGCCGGACGCGCCGAGCCGGACTGGTCGGACCCAGGCGGCGACCCTGGCGAGGGCGGCGACCCGGGTGCCAGCGGCGACGAGGATGGCGAAGCGCGGCGCGCGCCGCTGGCGGTCCTGGAGGTGGCACCGCTGCTGGCCGACGGGCCGCTGCACGGGCTGCGCATCGGGGTGCTGCACGGCCGGCTGCCCGCCGACGAGAAGGACGCCGTGATGCGCTCCTTCGCGGCCGGGGAGCTGGATGTCCTGGTCGCTACGACGGTCGTGGAGGTAGGCGTCGACGTGCCCAACGCGACGGTGATGATCGTGCTGGACGCCGATCGGTTCGGCGTATCCCAACTGCACCAGCTGCGCGGCCGGGTCGGCCGGGGCGCGGCGCCCGGCCTGTGCCTGCTGGTGACCGAGGCGTCCGAGGACAGCCCGGCCCGCGAACGGCTGACCGCGGTGGCGTCCACGCTCGACGGGTTCTCCCTCGCCGAGCTCGACCTGGAGCAGCGGCGGGAGGGCGACGTGCTGGGTGCCGCGCAGTCCGGCCGCCGCTCGCATCTGCGGCTGCTGTCCCTGCTGCGGGACCGCGACCTGATCGGCGAGGCGCGCGGCGAGGCGCTCGCGCTGCTGGAAGCGGACCCCGAGCTGGACCAGCAGCCCGCGCTGCGCGACTGGATCGCGTCCCTGGTGGACGAGGAACGCGCGGAATTCCTGGAGAAGGGGTGACCCGCATCGTCGCGGGGCGCTACGGCGGCCGGCGCATCGCCGCGCCGCCGGGCCGGGACACCCGCCCCACCTCCGACCGGGTGCGCGAGGCACTGTTCGGGTCGCTGGGACCGCTGGACGGGGTCCGCTTCCTCGACCTCTACGCCGGCTCCGGCGCGATCGGGCTGGAAGCGGCCTCCCGGGGGGCGGCGCACGTGCTGCTCGTGGAGAGCGATCCGAAGGCCGCCCGGGTGGCCCGGGAGAACGTGGCGCTGCTGGGCGCGGTCCGTCAGGTCACCATGGCGGTCGCCCGGGTGGCCCCGACGCTCGCGGGCGGGCCGCCCGGGGCGCCGTACGACGTGGTGTTCGCCGACCCGCCGTACGCGGTGGCCGAGGAGGAGATCGCCGAGCTGCTCACCTCGCTGGTGGAGCACTCCTGGCTGACGCCGGAGGCGACGGTGGTGATCGAACGATCGCGCCGCTCGCCCGAGCCGGCCTGGGTGCCGTGCATCACTGGAGACCGATCTCGGCGCTATGGTGACACGACTCTTTGGTACGGTCGCGGATCGTGAAGCGTGCGGTGAGCCCCGGCTCGTTCGACCCGGTCACCAATGGGCACCTGGACATCATCGACCGATCGTCGCGTCTGTACGACGAGGTGATCGTGGCCGTGCTGATCAATACCTCCAAGAGTGGCCTGTTCACCTTGGAGGAACGGCTGGACATGCTGCGTGAGGTGACCCGCCCGTACCCGAATGTCCGGGTGGAGTCCTTCCACGGGCTCCTGGTGGACTTCTGCCGGGCGCAGGGCGCCGCGGTCGTGGTCAAGGGCCTTCGCGCGGTCAGCGACTTCGACTACGAGCTGCAGATGGCCCAGATGAACGTCGGGCTGGCCGGGGTGGAGACGCTGTTCATGCCGACCAACCCGCTGTACTCGTTCCTGTCGTCGAGCCTGATCAAGGACGTGGCGAAGTGGGGCGGTGACGTCTCCCCGCACGTACCCGAGGTCGTCGCGCGGCGGCTGGCGGAGCGGCTCGCACACGGTGCCCCGGGCGGCTGATCCCCACCCGGTACCCGTCCGGCACGGCGGACACGCATCATAGAGCAGGCCCGGATTGGCCGGCGCGCAATTGCCGCGACCGTCATGATGGGGTCTGACCGCAATCGATGCCGCGTTGCCGGTCCGGCACCAGCGCCGGTCCGCCACCGTACGGCCGGTGCGGTGCCCGCATAGCTGACAGGAGACCGCCGTGGAGCCGCTGGACCGCATCGACGAGATCATGGCGCTCGTGGAGACGGCTCGTTCGGTGCCGATGTCGCGCAACTGCATGCTCGACCGGACCGAAATGATCAACATCTTGGACCAGCTGCGCGAGGAGCTGCCCGCCGAGCTGCGCCGCGCCACCGCCTTGCTGGAGGAGCGCGACAAGATCCTTGAGGCGGGCCGCAACGAGGCGGAGCGGATCATCGGGGAGGGCGAGGCCGAGCACTCCCGGCTGGTATCGGTGAACGAGGTCTCGGTCTCGGCCGAGCACGAGGCGGCCCGGCTGATCAGCGAGGCCCGGGCCGAGGCGCAGCGGCTGCGCGAGGAGGTCGACGACTACGTGGACACCGCGCTGGCCAACTTCGAGCAGCTGCTGACCCGTTCGCTGGCCTCGATCGAGCGGGGGCGGGACAAAATGCACGCTCTGCGCGAGATCGGCTCGTTCATCCCGGATCAGGAGACCGGGCCAATACCGCTGTGAGGCGGGCGGGTTCTCCGGGGCAGGCAGGGGCGCTCCGGGCTCGGCAGGGGCGATTCGACGGTCCGCCGGCCGCTCGGGTAACCTTCTTCGACGGCCTCTCCCGGCCGGAGACAAACGATGCATGATTATTCGCCGAACCATCACCTCGACCCCCGGGCACCGCTGGTCCTCGACACGAGAGACCTGCCTCGCCGTCCGGGGGCTCTGCGTGCCGTCCGGCGTTCGGTCCCGGCACCGGAGGATCTCGGCCTGGAGCTGATCGGGGTGCCGCAGGGCGCCGACCTCGACCTCGACCTGAGGCTAGAGTCGGTCTCGGAGGGCGTGCTTGTCTCCGGGACCATCACCGCACCGGTGAAGGGTGAGTGCGGTCGCTGCCTGCGTCCGATCGGCGACACCTTGACCGTTCCCATCCAGGAGCTGTATGCCTACGAGCACAGCACCACGGATGAGACGACCGAGGAGGACGAGGTCGGCCGATTGCAGGGCGACCTGTTCGACCTGGAGCCGGCCCTGCGCGACGGAGTGGTGCTCGCATTGCCCGCGAACCCGCTGTGCCGCGAGGACTGCCCGGGGCTGTGCCCCGAGTGCGGGGTGCACTGGGATGAGTTGCCGGCGGATCACAGCCACCGGCAGGTCGACCCCCGGTGGGCGGCGCTCAGCAACCTGAACGACCCGATTGACCAAGCACCGACCGAGCAAGCTCGGGCCGCTCGCGGCCCGGATCACGAGGAGAACTAGCCGTGGCCGTTCCGAAGCGCAGGATGTCGCGCAGCAACACCCGGTCCCGCCGGGCGCAGTGGAAGACCACCGCGGTCGCCACCGTCGCATGCCCGCAGTGCCGGTCGCCGAAGCTGCCGCACGCGGCGTGCAGCGTCTGCGGCACGTACAACGGTCGCCAGGTCCTTGAGGTCTAACCCTGGCGATCAGGGGTGACGCGATCCGAGCGGTCGGGCACCGCGCGGATCGCCGTCGACCTCCTCGGCGGGGATCGCGCCCCCGCCGTCGTGGTTGACGGCGCTCTGCAGGCTTGTGAGGCCGACCCCGAGCTACGCCTTCACCTTGTCGGACCACCGGAGGTGGCGGACGAGGTCATCGGCGCGTCCACGCCGGAGGTCCGGCGGCGGTTGACGGTGTCGCAGGTCGCCGCGGCAGTGGGTGAGGCCGACGCGCCCGCCCGCGCCGCGCGGCCGGACACCACCGTGGCCGCCTCGGTGGCGGCGGTAGCCGGCGGGTTCGTCGACGCCGTGGTCTCGGCGGGTGCCAGCGGGGCCACGGTGACGGCCGCGGTGCTGGGGTTGGGTCGGGTGCCGGGGGTACGCAAACCGGCGCTCGCCGCCATCGTGCCGAGCCGTACCGGTCCGTTGATGTTGCTCGATGTCGGCGCCTCACCCGAGGCCTCCGCCGGCGTGCTCGTGCAGCACGCGATCCTGGGCTGCCGGTACGCGGCGGCAGTGCTCGACCTGGCCCAGCCCCGGGTGGGGCTGCTGTCCATCGGTGCCGAGCAGGGCAAGGGCGACCGGCTTCGGCGCATCGCCGACGACGCGTTGCGCGTTGCCCTGCCCGAGTACATCGGCAACGTGGAGGGCAACGACGTGCCGCTCGGCGGTCGCGCCGATGTCGTGGTGACCGACGGGTTCACCGGAAATGTGCTGCTCAAGGGCATAGAAGGCGCGTACGCGCTGGCCGGAGGGGCGGCATTGGGCAGCGCCGCGCCCCGGGCGGCCGCGCTGCTCGGGGTGCGCGGGCTGGTGGTGGTCTGCCACGGCGCGGCCACCGGCGAGGACATCGCCTCCGGCATCGCGTTCGCCGCACGCCTGCACCGGACCCGTGTGCCGGCCGAGTTCGCCTGGGTTCCCCGGCTGTCCACCGACACCGCACCGTCCCCGGGCTCGGCCCGCAGCCGGGCGGCTCTGACCTGGAAGAGAGGGTAAGTCGATGAAGGGCCGTCCACCGGTTGCCTTCCTGGAGGCCGCCTTCGGGGTGAGCCTCGACCCCCAACTGCTGGAGCGGGCGTTGACGCACCGCTCGTACGCCTACGAGAACGGCGGCCTGCCGACCAACGAGCGGCTCGAGTTCCTCGGCGACTCCGTGCTCGGAGTGATCATCACTACCGCGCTGTTCAACGACCATCCGGACCTGCCCGAGGGGCAGTTGGCCAAGCTGCGGGCCAGCGTGGTCAACATGCGAGCGCTCGCCGAGGTGGCCCGTGGCCTGGGGCCGTATGGGCTGGGCCCGTACCTGCTGCTGGGCAAGGGCGAGGAGACCACGGGCGGGCGGGACAAGGCGAGCATCCTCGCCGACACCCTCGAGGCACTGCTCGGCGCGATCTACCTGCAGCACGGGCTGGATCGGGCCGACACCGTGGTGCACAAGCTGTTCGACTCGCTGATGATCGACGCCGCCGGCCGGGGTGCCGCCCTGGACTGGAAGACCAGCCTGCAGGAGCTGACCGCGAGTCGCGGCCTGGGCGTCCCGGAGTACCGGGTGGACGAGGCCGGCCCGGACCACGCGAAGGTGTTCACCGCCTGGGCGGTCGTCGCGGGAGGCCGGTACGGGGGCTCCGAGGGCCGCAGCAAGAAGGAGGCGGAGCAGCGGGCCGCCGAGATGGCCTGGCGGGAACTGACTGAGGAGCCCGACCGCGGCGGCTCCGGCAACAGCCGGGTGCACGGCGGGAAGGACGAAAAGGAAGACCGGCTGGGATGATCGACTCAGTCGATCAGACCGGCGCGCCGGCAGCACCGGCCACCAGCCGACCCACCCTGCTCGACGGGGCGGCCATCGCGCTGCTGCTCTACGCGACCACCCGGGTCGTGCAGTTGGTCTTCATCACCTGGCTCGCGCCGGGCGGGGGGCCGTCCATCAAGGATCGGCTGCTCGCCTGGGACGGCGGGTGGTTCATCCGGGTGGCCACGGAGGGGTACCCGCACACCTACACGTACGACGACAAGGGGGTCATGGTCGGCAACGGCCTGGCCTTCTTTCCGCTGTACCCCGGGCTGATCCACGCCGTGCACTGGCTGGGAACCAGCTACGACTACTCGGCGATCGGCATCTCCTGGGCCGCCGCCGGGGTGGCGAGCGTCCTGCTGTACCGGTTCGGCGCGGTGCTGCACAGTCCCCGGCTCGGGTACGCGCTGGTGGTGCTGTTCTGCGCGCAGCCCATGTCGGTGGTGCTGTCCATGGCGTACAGCGAGGCGCTGTTCAGCGCCCTGGTGCTTGGGGCGCTCTACGCCGCCTACCGGGAACGGTTCCTGGTCGCCGGCGTGCTCGGCCTGGCGGCGGGGCTGTGCCGGCCCACCGGACTGGCGGTGGGGCTCGCCGTCGTGGTGGCGGCCGTGGTGGCGCTGCGCGCCGGGCGCGGCGGCTGGCGGGCCGTGACCGGGGCGGTGCTCGCGGTGGTCGGAGTGCCCGCGTACCTGGTCTGGGTCGGACTGCGGGTGGGAGACCTGAGAGCCTGGTTCACCATCCAGACGGCCGGCTGGGGCACCACGTTCGACTGGGGCTCCTCGACCTGGACCTTCCTGGAAACCGCCTTCCACCAGGGCAACAGCTGGGTGCAGATGAGCGTGGCGTTCATCCTGGTGGCCGCCGTGGTGGCGGTGGTACTGGCGGTGGTGCGCCGGACCTGGCTGCCGCTGACCGTGTACGGGCTGCTCTCGTTCGCCTCCGTGGTCGGGCAGGCCGGCTACTACCACTCCAAGCCCCGGCTCCTGATCCCGGTGCTGTTGACCCTGCTCCCGGCCGGGTACGCGGCGGCCCGCGCCCGCCCGGTGGTGGCTACCCTGGCGCTGACCGGGTACGCGGCATTCGGGCTCTGGTACGGCGCGTACATGATCACTGTCTGGCAGTTCACGATCTGAGCAAGGCGGCGGCGGATGCCCGAGCTTCCCGAGGTGGAGACGGTCCGGCAGGGACTGGCCCGGTGGGCCGACGGCCGGCGCATCGTCGCGGTCGAGGTGCACCACCCGCGTGCCATCCGGCGGCACCTGCCGGGCGCCGAGCACTTCGCCGCCGTCCTGATCGGGCGCACCATCGTGAACGTGCGCCGGCGTGGCAAGTACCTGTGGATCCCGCTGGACTCCGGTGACGCCCTCGTCGCGCACCTGGGCATGTCCGGCCAGCTGCTCTTCCAGCCGGCCGCCGCGCCCGACGAGACGCACCTGCGGGTGCGGCTGCGATTCGCCGACGGCGACCCCGAGCTGCGCTTCGTGGACCAGCGCACGTTCGGTGGCCTCGCGGTCTCCGAGGACGGCGCCGAGCTGCCGGCCGAGATCGCCCACATCGCCCGGGATCCGCTGGACCCGCTGTTCTCCGACGATGACTTCATTCAGGCGTTGCGGCGCAGGCACACCGAGGTCAAGCGGGCGCTGCTGGACCAGACGCTGATCTCCGGCGTCGGCAACATCTACGCCGACGAGGCGCTGTGGCGGGCCAAACTGCACGGGACCCGGCCTACCGACGCGCTGACCCGTCCGGCCGTGGCCCGGCTGCTCGGGCACGTGCGTGACGTGCTCACCGAGTCGCTCAAGGACGGCGGCACCAGCTTCGACGCGCTGTACGTCAACGTCAACGGGGAGAGCGGCTACTTCGACCGGTCGCTGAACGTCTACGGGCGGGAGGGGGAGCCCTGCTTCCGGTGCGGTACGCCGATCCGGCGCGAACCGTTCATGAACCGATCGTCGTACTCCTGCCCGCACTGCCAGCCCCGGCCGAGGCCCCGCCGCCCGGCGGCCTGACCAGGGCGGCCGACCGGCCCTCGACCCCGAGCCGGCCCTCGACGCCCAGCCGGCCCTCGACGCCCAGCCGGCCCTCGACGCCCAGCCGGCCGCCGAGCCCGAGCCAGCCCCAGCAGCCGAGCCCGACCCAGCCGCAGAAGCCGAGCCAGCCCCGTGGTCCGGCCCAGCTCCCGAGGCCGGACCGGTCACCGGCACCGCCGGGGTCCACCGAGTCCGGGTCGAACACCGCGTCCGCGGCCAGTACCAGGCCGGCGAGGTAGCCGGCCGCGACCAGCCCGACCCGTACCGGCTCGGTGTGAGCCAGCGCCACGGCCGCGCTGCACGCGGCGAACACGGCCGCACCCGCGACCGCTCGCCGCCTCGCGGCGAGCACGAGCAGCACCGCGTACCCGCCGGCCATTAGCACGCAGGCGGCGGGCGCCAGCAGGTCGGTCGCGGCCAGCGCGGCACCCGCCAGCAGGGGCGGCACCAGGATCGCCAGCGTCGCGGCGCCCAGGCCGCGCAGGTGCCGGCGCCAGGTCGGCACCGTGTCGTAGGTGACCAGACCCCAGCCCGCCCGGCCCCGGTGCCAGGCCGCCAGCAGCTCGGCCAGCGGAACGCCGACCAGCGCCGGCAGCAGCGCGGTGGTGCCCAGCCACCAGGCGGCTGCGGCCAGGGCCGCGGCGGCCACCAGCCGGACGGCCAGCAGCCGTGGCCGGCGCAGGCCGGCCCAGTCCCAGCGCGCCCGCGTCGCGGCGTGCCGGTGCGCGACCCGGCGTACCCACAGCCTGGCGCGCACCCGTTCGGCCAGGGCGAACACGTCGGGCTCGCCGTACTCGCCCCGGGCCGCCTGATCGGTGATCCCGGACTCCTCCAGGCACGCGGCGACCTCGTCCCTGTCGAGCACGCCGGACGCGCGGTCGATCACGCCGGACGCGCGCAGCCGCCGGGCCAGGGCCTCGATCCGGTCGGCGCGGCCGTCGCGGTCGCCGTTGCGATCGCGGCCGTCGCGGCCGTCGCTGTCGCCGTTGCGGTGGTCCGACCCGCCGGCCCCGCCCGGCCGCTCCCGCGGGCCCGCCTCACCCGCCGGCCCCGCCTCACCCGCCGGTCCCGCCTCACCCGCCGGCCCCGCCTCACCCGCCGGTCCCGCCTCACCACGCTGGCCGGGCAGTACCGGCCGGTCCGGGGTCGGCGGCCCGGGCCGCCACCCGGGTCCGGGAGCCCCGGTGAGTGCGCCCTCGCCCGGGCCGCCGGGCCGCGGTGGGCGCGCCATGTGCATCGTCACGCCGGGATCCCGTCCGCCACCGCGAGCCCGTCCGCCGTCGCGAGCCCGCCCGGTACGGCGAGTCCGTCTGCCGGCACGAGCCCGGGCCGGCCGGACAGGGCCCGCGCGTACTCCTCACGGAACCCGTCCAGCATGGCGTTCCGGGTGAACAGGGTGCGGGCCCGGCGGCGGGCGGCGCTGCTCAGCTCGCGACGCAGCCGGGCGTCGGTCAGCAGGCTGGCGCAGGCCGCCGCCAGCCGGTCCGGGTCGCCCGGCGGCGTGACCAGCGCACCCATGCCGGCCATCGCGGCCAGGCCACCGTTGTCCGTGCAGACCGTCGCCCGGCCGCACAGCATCGATTCGATCAGCGGGTACGGCATCGACGCGTGCCCTCCGGACACCACCACCAGGCGGGCCGTCGCGTACGCCTCCCGGCGGTCCGCCACCGGCCCGGCGAAGGTGATCCGCTCCGGCGTCGGGTACGGCGGCGCCGAGCCGGCCACGATCAGCCGGGCGTCCGGTACCGCCCGCAGCAGGGTGGCGAATGCCTGCAGGATCAGTGGCAGTTCGTCGTCGGGGCCGAGCCAGACCACCACCGGCTCGGGCGGCTCCTCGCGCAGGTGCGGGTAGTCCCGCGGCTCGACGCCGGGCGGCACCACGCGCAGCAGTTCGCGCTCGGCTCCCTGCCGCGTCGCCCAGCGCCGCATCCGCTCGGTGGGCAGGGCGATGGCGCCGGCCTCCGCGTACCCGAGCCGGGTCAGCGAGCGCAGGAACCGCAGCAGGATGGCGCGTGCCGCCGGCCGGTCGCCGACGTCCTCGATCAGCGGTGAGCGCAGGTAAAGGCCGTGTTCGGTGAGCACGTACGGGACGCCCCGGCGCCACTTCGCGCCGAGCGCGACCAGGGTGGCCAGGCCGCCGTCCACGGCGTGGCACAGCTCGACCTCGGGTACCGGGACGCACAGCGCCCGTACCGCGTGTTCCAGTGCCCGCGCGGTGACCTGCGCATCGCGCAGCACCGGCCAGGGCAGCCCGGTGCCGGGGGACCGGCCGGTCAGGCGCGCCACGGCCGTGGATGGGCCGCCGGCGGCCCGCCACGCGTCCAGCAGCACCTCGACCAGCGGCACCCCGACCAGCGGGTGGGTGCCGTCGGTGGAGATCGCGGCCAGCCGGCGCAGGGCGGAGCGGAACATTTCGGCGCTGTGCGGGCCCTCCTCCAGCATTCCGCGGCAGAGCAGCACGGCGGCGTGGGTGGCGGTGCGCCGGTGCTGGCGCAGGGCGGGGCCGCGGCCGCGGCCCGGGCGTACCGGCCCGCTCGCCAGCCGGAGCGCGGTGGCCACGAAGGTGCCAGGCGGCTCCGGCCGGGTCTGCCGGCCCCACCGGCCGCGGCGCGCGCCGACCGGCCGGCCCGGGGCCGCGTCGAGCGCGGCGACCCGGTGGAACCGGTACTCGTCGAGGCCGGCGGTGAGCAGCTCGCACCAGGTCTCCACGGCACCGTCCCGGTACGGGTACGTGCCCCCACTGATCAACGCCACCCGCACGCTGTTCACCCCCAGGAGGGGCAACGAGTCGCTGGCCTTACGCGCACCGGTCAGCAGCCGGGGAACTTTTGCCCGACTCGTGGCGGGCCGTCCCGGTCAGTCCCCGAAGTCCTCGGTCCAGTACCCGATGCCGTTGGTGGCCACGGCGACGCCGACGCCCACCGCCTTGGCGTGGCAGTTGCGGATGTTGGCAGCCTCGCCCTTGTTGGCGAGCCAGGCCGTGATCGCCTGCTGGGCCGTCACGTACCCCTTGCCGATGTTCTCGCTGAGCGGGTGGCGGTACCCGGCCTTGCGGATCCGGTCCGCGAAGGTGCTCTTGTCGCTGCCGGCATGGCTGAGGAAGCCCTTCGCCGCCATGTCGGCGCTGTGGCCGCGGGCCGCGCTGCGCAGGTGGGAGTCGGTCTTCACGGTGTGGCATCCGGCCTTGGTACGGGCCTGGTTGGTGAGCTTTATCAGCTCGCTCTCCAGGCTCGCGGGATTCACCGTGGGCACGGCCACGGTCGAGGGCTGCGGCGCCGGCAGGCTCGGTGAGGGCGAGGCGCTCGGGAAGGCGTCCGGCGGCGCGGCGGGCAGGTTCGGCGCGTCGCTGCTGATCGGCAGCGCGTCGGCGTGCGGATGGCTGGTCAGAGGCGGGATCAGCGCGAACGCGAGGCCCAGGACGCACAGCGCCCCGGAGGCGATCGCGGCCAGGCCGAGCGGCCCCGGCCTGCGCCAACCGATGCGGTCGCGCCAACCGGTGCGGTGATGCCCGGCGCGCCGGGTACCGATCGGTCCGCCTCCGGCGGTCGGTGGGGTCTCGCGCGGCTGGGTCACCGGCTGGGCCTCCGTGTCGCTCCGTCTCGTTCCGGGTGGGTCCGAAGCGCTGGACGGCGCCCGGCGGGCGGGGCCGCGGTCGGCCATCGGCGGGTCGCCCCCACCCGGGTGGGCCATCCGCGCGATGCCCCGGCCGGCGCGGGGGCGCCGGTCGGCTTGGCGGGTCGCCGGATCTGGCCACGCCTTCACATTCCGGCATGACGGTACGCGAGCCATCGGAAGCGGCTGATCCGCCCCTCGCCCGGCCGCGAGGAGCCCTGCCAGAGCCAGCCCGGCCAGGGAACGGCCCGGCCGGAGACGGCCTGGCCAGGATCAACGGAAAATCGGGCGCTTCGGTGCGCAGGGTCTCGACTTGAGTCGCCAGGGCTCAAGGCGGAACTTGACGTTCTTGAGTGGACGGCGGAATATGTGGATGTCGCCAGTCGCGCCCTGCCCTGCCTGTGCGCATGTGCTGTGGCAGTGACAGCTGGGCGCGCGTTGGCCGGCCTATCCGGCGGCGCATTACAAGGAGACGATATGGCGAAGGCCCTCTTCGGCCACGTGGGCAGCGCGCCTGACCGGCGTCTGCTCGACGAGGTCACCCAACTGCGTGCCAAGGTTCGGGCCCTGGAGTTCGAGGTTACTCGGCTGCGTGCCGAGAATGATCGTTTGGCGGCAGCCGAAGCCGCCGAACTGCTGCGCCTGTCCGAGCCGGCGCTGACCTGAACACCGGGGTGCCGGTTCCCCCCGAATCGGCATCTTTCGACCCATCCGCCCGCGGACAACCGCACATCTGGCGCGCCGATACCCTCCTGCAGGGTTCGGCGCGCATCACTTTGTTACCGGCGCGGCATGCTCCGCGTACCAGGACCCTGTCCGGGGTACCCTCGCCAGGAATGGCGAGCTTCTGATCTGTAGAGACCCGGAGACACGTGCACCTCAAGAGCCTGACGGTCAAGGGATTTAAATCCTTCGCTTCGGCCACGGCGATGAAGTTGGAACCTGGGATCACCTGCGTGGTGGGCCCCAACGGCTCCGGCAAGTCCAACGTGGTCGATGCGATCGCCTGGGTCCTCGGCGAACAGGGCGCCAAGGCGCTGCGCGGCGGCAAGATGGAAGACGTGATCTTCGCCGGTACCACCGGCCGGGCGCCGTTGGGTCGCGCCGAGGTCACCCTGACCATCGACAACGCCGACAACGCGCTACCAATCGACTACACAGAGGTGTCGATCACTCGCCGGATGTACCGCTCGGGCGAGAGCGAGTACGAGATCAACGGCGACTCGTGCCGGTTGCTGGACATTCAGGAGCTATTGTCCGACTCCGGCATCGGCCGGGAGATGCACGTCATCGTCGGGCAGGGGCAGCTCGACGCGGTGCTGCACGCCAAGCCGGAGGACCGGCGGGCGTTCATCGAGGAGGCGGCCGGCGTCCTGAAGCATCGCAAGCGCAAGGAGAAGGCGCTGCGCAAGCTGGACGCGATGCAGGCCAACCTGAACCGGCTGACCGACCTGACCGCCGAACTGCGCCGCCAGCTCAAGCCGTTGGGCAAGCAGGCCGAGATCGCCCGGCGGGCGGTGGGAATCCAGACCGACCTGCGCGACGCGCGGCTGCGGCTACTCGCCGATGACCTGGCCACGCTGCGCGAGACGCTGGAGAAGGAGATCGCCGACGAGTCGGCGCTGCGCCAGCGGCGGGAGGAGACCGAGGCCGGGCTGAGCTCGGTACAGGCCCGATTGGCGGCATTGGAGACTGAACACGCCGCGGATGCCCCGATTCTCGCCCGTGCCCAGGAGACCTGGTATCAGCTCTCCGCGCTTCAGGAGCGGTTCAGGTCGTCCGAGCAGCTGGCCACCGAGCGGCTGCGCCACCTGTCGGCCACCCCCGAGGACGAGCGTCCCGGCCGCGACCCCGACCAGTTGGCGGCCGAGGCGGAGAAGGTGCGCGCCCAGGAGAGCGAGCTGCGCGCCGCCCTGGAAGCGGACGAGGACCGGCTGTCCGAGGCGGTGGAGCGCCGGCAGGGGCTGGAGCGGCAGCTGGCCGAGGCCGAGCGGGCGCTGGTGGCGGCGGTGAAGGCGATCGCCGACCGGCGCGAGGGGCTGGCCAAGCTGACCGGCCAGGTCGACGCCGCCCGGACCCGGACCACCGCCGCCGAGGAGGAGATGGCCCGGCACGCGACCGCCTGGGCCGAGGCGCGCGAGCGGGCCGAACTGGCCGAGGGGCAGCTCGGCGCCGCCCAGGAGGAGTCCGACGGCCTGGAGGACGAGGACGCCGACCTGGTGGCCAGGCACGCCGCGGTGACCCAGGCGCACGAGACGGCCCGGGCCCGGGCCCGCGAGCTGGGCGAGGCGGAGCGCAAGGCCGAGCGCGAGGCGTCCGAGTGGAAGGCCCGCGAGGAGGCTCTCGCCCTGGGACTGCGGCGCAAGGATGGCGCTGGCGCGCTGCTCGCCGCGACCGATCGGATTCCGGGAGTGCTGGGCAGCGTGGCGGCGCTACTCGCGGTCGAACCCGGCCACGAGGCCGCGCTCGCCGCGGCGCTCGGTGCGCTGGCCGACGCGGTGGCGGTTTCCGGCGTGGACGACGTGACCGCCGCCATGGGGCTGCTCAAGGAGCAGGACGCCGGCCGCGCGACGCTGTTCGTCGGCTCGCCCGGACCTGCGGGCGCCGATCCCACCGCCGGCCGACCGGCCCTGCCGGACGGCTCGGTCTGGGCACTGGACGTCGTGCGCTGCGCCGAAGAGCTACGCCCCGCGCTGACGCACGCGCTGGGCGACGTGGTGCTGGTGCCGAATCTCGACGCGGCTCGTGATCTGGTGGCGGCCCACCCGAATCTGCGCGGGGTTACCCCGGACGGTGACGTGGTCGGGGCCTGGGTCGCGGCCGGCGGCTCGGCCAAGGCGCAGAGCTACATCGAGGTGCAGGCGGCGGTCGACGAGGCGCGGCAGCGCCGCTCCGAGGCGAATGCCGGGCTGGAGCTGCTACGCGCGCAGCTCGACGGGGCCAGGGCCGAGGTCGCCGAGCGCAAGGAGGCGGAGACCGCGGCGGCGGCTTTGCGCCGGGAGGCGGAGGGCCAGCGCAACGCGTTCTCCCGCCGACTGGCCGAGCTGGGCGCCGCGGCCAGGTCCGCCCGGGCCGAGGCCGACCGGCTCGGCGCCGCGCGGACCAAGGCCGAGGCGGCCCGGGAGCAGGGCCTGTCCGCGCTGGCCGAGCTGGAGGAGCGGCTGCGGCTGGCCGAGTCCACACCGATCGAGGACGATCCGTCCAGCGCGGAGCGCGACCAGCTCGGCGCGCTGGTGCCGCAGGCCCGGCAGAACGAGATGGAGGTACGCCTGGCCGTGCGTACCGCCGAGGAGCGGGTCGGTGCCCTGTCCGGCCGGGCGGACGCGCTGGCGCGGCAGGCCGCTGCGGAGCGTGCCGCACGGGAGCGTGCCGCGGCCCGCCGGGCCGCCCGGGCCCGGGGCGCCCGGATCTCCGAGGCGGTGGCCGCGGGCGCCCGGATCGCGCTGGAGCGCATCGCCGGATCACTGGCCGCCGCCGCGCAGCAGCGCGACGAGATCGCCGCGGCCCGTTCGGCACGCGAGGCCGAACTGTCCGAGGTGCGTGGCAGCGCCGGCCGGCTGGCCGGCGACCTGGAGCGGCTGACCTCGGAGGTGCACCGGGACGAGGTGGCCCGCGCCGAGCAGCGGCTGCGCATCGAGCAGCTGGAGGCCAAGGCCGGCGAGGACTTCGGCATCGACGTGGAGACGCTGCTCGCCGAGTACGGGCCGTCCATCGATGTGCCGCCGACCGCGGCCGACCTGTTGGCCGCCGAGGCGGCCGGCAAGCCCGAGCCCTCGCCGGTGCCGTTCGACCGCGCGACCCAGGAGAAGCGTGCGGCCAAGGCCGAGCGCGAGCTGACCCTGCTGGGCAAGGTGAACCCGCTGGCCCTGGAGGAGTTCGCGGCGCTGGAGGAGCGCTACAAGTTCCTCTCCGACCAGCTGGAGGACCTCAAGAACACCCGTCGCGACCTGCTCACCGTGGTCAAGGACGTGGACGACCGGATCCTGGAGGTCTTCACCTCCGCCTACCACGACACCGCACGCGAGTTCGAAGAGGTGTTCCGGGTGCTGTTCCCCGGCGGCGAGGGCCGGCTGGTGCTCACCGAGCCGGACGACATGCTCACCACCGGCATCGAGGTCGAGGCCAGGCCGCCGGGCAAGAAGATCAAGCGCCTGTCGCTGCTGTCCGGAGGCGAGCGCTCGCTGACCGCCGTCGCGTTGCTGTGCGCGATCTTCCGCGCGCGGCCCAGCCCGTTCTACATCATGGACGAGGTCGAGGCCGCGCTCGACGACGTCAACCTCGGCCGGCTGCTCACGCTGCTTCAGCAGCTACGGGACCGCAGCCAATTGATCATCATCACGCACCAGAAGCGCACCATGGAGATCGCCGACGCGCTGTACGGCGTGACCATGCGCAACGGCGTCACCCAGGTGATCAGCCAGCGCCTCGGCCGCGACGAGGACGCGATCGACGGGGCGGTGCTCGGGTGACCTCGAGGCCCATCGCCACCGGCCTGCTGGTCGACATGGACGGCGTGCTGCGCCGCTGGGACCCCCAGGTGTCCCTCACCGTCGAGCAGCGGTACGAGCTGCCGCCCGGTACCTTGGCGCGCACCGCGTTCACGCCGTCCCGGGTGATACCGGCGATCACCGGTGAGGCCAGCCACGCCGACTGGATGAGCAGCGTCGCCGAGGCGCTCGGTGAGCCGGAGGCGGTCGTCGAGTGGGAGCTGTACCGGGGTGAGGTGGACCCGGACGTGCTCGGGCTCGTCCGGGAGGCCCGGGCGGCCGGTATCCGCACCGGCCTGGCCACCAACGCCACCGACCGGCTCGACGCCGACCTGGCCCTGCTCGACCTGGTCGACGAGCTGGACGTGGTGATCAATTCCTCGGTGATCCGGGTGGCCAAGCCCGCGCCCGGCTACTTTCAGGCGGCCTGCGCCCAGCTCGGGATACCGCCGCGCCAGTGCCTGTTCGTGGACGACTCGGAGCGGTACGTCAACGGTGCCCGGGCTGCCGGCCTCTCGGCGCTGCGCTGGTCCGGCCCCGTCGACCTGCCGTACGTGCGGGCGGCGCTGGGCCTGGCCACGGCAACGTCCTCGCCCGAGTAGCGGAAAGCCCGGCGAGTCGCGAGAACGGGAACTAGTTCACCTCGATCGAGCGACAGGGCGACGCGGCCTTCGAGTCCGGGCTGGAGACGATCGTCCAGGGGCTGCGCGCCCGGCTGGCTCGTCCGGGGCGACTCCACTCCTGAGCTCGCGATAGACGGCATCCACGGCCGGGTGGGCGGGCCGCCGCGCCTCCGGGCGCGATGTCTGCCAGGATTCTGTCATGCAGTGGTACGTCTACGTCCTCATCGTGCTCGGCGTGTTCCTCGTCGTCGGCCTTGGCCTCGTGGTTCGGCAGTCGTCACGGCGGCCCCCGGCTCCGCCGGAGGAGCCGACCGCGGGCGCGCCGCAGGCGCCTCCGGTACAGACCGCCCCGCCGCCGAGCGCCGCCGCGCCGCCGACGGTCGAGGCCGCGCCGCCGACGGTCGAGGTCGTGCCGCCGACGGTCGAGGTCGTGCCGCCGGTGGCCGTGCAGCCGGAGATCGAGGTGGAGGCGCCGCCCACCGTCGAGGCGCCCGCGCCGACCGCCGGCCGGCTGGTGCGGCTGCGCTCCCGGCTGTCCCGCTCGCAGAACGCGCTGGGCCGTGGCCTGCTCGCGGTGCTGTCCAGGGACCGGCTGGACGACGAGGCGTGGGAGGACCTGGAGGACAGCCTGATCACCGCCGACGTCGGCGTGGAGCCGACCCGGGAGATCGTGGAGCGGCTGCGCGAGCGCACCCGGGTGCTGGGCACCCGTACCCCGGACGAGTTGCGGTCGCTGCTGCGCGAGGAGCTCGTCGGCGCGCTGGACCCGAAGGCGGACCGCAGCCTCGCGGCCACCCCGCACGACGGCCGGCCCGCCGTCCTGCTGGTGGTCGGGGTCAACGGCTCCGGCAAGACGACCACCTGCGGAAAGATCGCGCGAGTACTGGTCGCGGACGGTCACACCGTGGTGCTCGGCGCCGCGGACACCTTCCGCGCCGCCGCCGCCGACCAACTGGCCACCTGGGCCGGGCGGGTCGGGGCCGAGGTGGTCCGGGGTCGGGAGGCCGGGGACCCGGCGGCGGTCGCGTTCGACGCGGTACGCCGGGGGATCGAGGCGGGCACCGATACGGTGCTGATCGACACCGCGGGGCGGCTGCAGAACAAGGTCGGTTTGATGGACGAACTGGGCAAGGTCAAGCGCGTGGTGGAGCGGCACGGGCCGGTCGACGAGACGCTGCTGGTACTCGACGCCACCACCGGGCAAAACGGGCTGACCCAGGCCCGCGTCTTCACCGAAGTGGTGGACGTCACCGGGGTGGTGCTGACCAAGCTCGACGGGACCGCGAAGGGCGGGATCGTCATCGCGGTACAGCGCAACCTGGGCATTCCCGTGAAGTTGGTCGGACTGGGCGAGGGACCGGACGATCTGGCGCCGTTCGAACCGGAGGCGTTCGTCGACGCGTTGCTCGGCGTTAACGCGTAGCCTCGGGGAACGGTCACGGTGCCGGAGTAATCAGTGCCGTCGGCGATGGGTGGGGAGTGACGCAACAGGAGATCCCGCTGCTGGGTGGCAATACCAGCACGGTGGTGCGGGTGGGAGACACGGTACGGAGAGGCTGCGGTCCGTGGACCCCGGCGGTACACGCGCTGCTGCGGCATCTGGAGTACGTCGGGTTCACCGGTTCCCCGCGTGTCCTCGGCATCGACGAGCGCGGCCGTGAGGTGCTGTCGTACCTGGAGGGGGAGTGCGGGTCGTACCCGCTGGGCCCCGACTGGGTGACCGACGAGGCGCTGGTGGCCGTGGCCCGGATGCTGCGCATGTTCCACGACGCGCAGTACGGATTCCGTCCGCAGCCGGGTGCGGTGTGGCGCTCGTTTGGGCCGCCCCCGCCGGACACCGAGGTGATCTGTCACCACGACGTGGCGCCGCACAACGTGGTCTGGCGCCCGGACGGCACCCTCGCGATGATCGACTTCGACCTCTGCTCGCCCGGCGCGCGCATCTACGATGTGGCGTACGCGGCGTGGACGTGGGTACCGCTGTTCTCCGACCGGGACTCCTACACGCTGGGCTGGCGGCGCCCGGACCGGCCGCGCCGGTTGAGGCTGTTCGCCGACGCGTACGGGCTGAGCGACCGGGACCGTCACCGCCTGGTGCGCACGATCCGTAAGCGGATCGTGGATCACGTCGAGGGCATCCGGCGGATGGCCGCCGCCGGCGACCCGGCCTTCGTGCGGATCGTGCACAAGGGGCACCTCCGCCGCCCGATGCGGGATCTTCGGCTGATCGACTACGAGCGCAATGCCCTGGAGTACGCCCTCCGTTAGTCCGTTCGGCCGGTCGAGCGCGGGTTCGGCGCCTCGTGAGCGTTTCTTCACACGTACGAAACATCACGTCACGCGTCGGTAACCGGGCAGCGACCTCGCGCGAAACAGCGGGGCGCGAGAGTTCCGCGCAACCGGCGATCGGGCGACGCTGCCACCGCCGGAGGGAGGAACTCACACCGAGGAGGGCGGCGTGCTGCTCGCTGATCCATCGGCGCTCGATACCGGCAACACCACGTGGTTGCTGGTCTCGTCCGCGCTCGTACTGCTTATGACTCCGGGTCTGGCGTTCTTCTACGGCGGCCTGAACCGCTCCAAGAGCGTGCTCAACATGATGATGATGAGCTTCTCGTGCATCGGGCTCGTCTCCGTCCTGTGGCTTATTTACGGCTTCTCGTTCGCATTCGGCACCAACTCCAGCTCCGGTGCCAACGAAATCATCGGTAGCTTCACCCAGTACCTCGGCAACAAGACGTTCGTTGGCGAGATGTGGCTGTCCACGGGCATTCCCACCTACGTCGTGCTGGCGTTCCAGATGATGTTCGCGGTCATCACGGTCGCCCTGATCAGCGGCTCGATCTCCGACCGGACGAAGTTCAGCGGTTGGCTGGTGTTCGCGTTCGGCTGGTTCACCATCGTCTACGTCCCCGTGGCGCACTGGGTCTGGGGCGGCGGCTTCATCGCCACCAAGATCGGCGCACTGGACTTCGCCGGTGGAACCGCGGTGCACATCAACGCCGGCTCGGCGGCGCTCGGCCTCGCGCTGGTGCTCGGCAGGCGGGTCGGCTGGCCGAAGGAGAGCTTCAAGCCGCACAACGTCCCGTTCGTGGCGCTGGGCGCGGGGTTGCTGTGGTTCGGCTGGTTCGGATTCAACGCGGGCTCCGAGCTGACCGCCGACAACCTGACCGCGCTGGCGTTCGTGAACACCCAGGTGGCGACCGCCGCCGGGTTCCTCGGCTGGATCATCGTGGAGTGGGTACGCAAGAACGGCCGGCCCACCATGGTCGGTGGCTCCTCGGGCGCGGTGGCCGGCCTGGTCGCGATCACCCCGGCCTGTGCCTACATCGCCCCGTACGCCGCGGTCCTGCTCGGGCTGGTCGCCGGCGGGGTCTGCGCGATGGCCGTGAGCGTCAAGTACAAGCTGGGCTTCGACGACTCGCTCGACGTCGTCGGCGTGCACTTCACCGGCGGGTGGATCGGTTCCCTCTGGATCGGCCTGTTCGGCAGCGGCGCGATCAGCAGCTACGTTAAGCACAACGGCCTGTTCTACGGTGGCGGCGTGGGTGCCCTGTGGCGCCAGGCCCTGGCGAGCGCCATCGTCTCGGTGTTCTCGTTCGGCGTCGCGTACCTGCTCGGCACCTTGATCAATAAGACCATCGGGCTGCGTACCAGCCGTGAGGTCGAGGTGGAGGGCATCGACGTGGCCGAGCACGCGGAGAGCGCGTACGAGTTCTCGCCGGCGGCCGGCGGCGGCGGCGCCGGCGCGTTCGCCCTGGCCGGGGTCGGCGCGCCGAAGTCCGAGGCGCCGAAGTCCGGCGCGCCGAAGCCCGCGGTGCCCGGCCCGGCGGCGGAGCCGGATCCGGAGTCCGAAAAGGTAGCCGGTTAACGTCTTGGTGATGGAGGGACTGAGCATGAAGCTGGTGACCGCGGTCATCAAGCCGTACCAGCTCGACGCGGTCAAGGAGGCGCTGCACGCCCTGGGCGTGGCCGGCTTGACCGTCAGCGAGGTGCAGGGCTATGGCCGGCAGAAGGGGCACACCGAGGTGTACCGGGGCGCCGAGTACACCGTGGAGTTCCTGCCCAAGATCCGGGTCGAGGTGGTGACCGACGAGATCGACCTGGACAAGGTGGTCGACGCTATCGTCGCCGCCGCCCGTACCGGCAAGATCGGCGACGGCAAGGTCTGGGTCACCCCGGTCGAAGAGGTGATCCGGGTGCGGACCGGTGAGCGTGGTCTCGACGCGCTCTGAGCCGGCGCGGGTGATCGATCGCACGACGGTGGGCGCCGCCGCACGCGAGGCGCGTGCGGCGGCGCTCGACTCTTGGCTGGCCGCCCTGCTGCCGGAGACCAGCCCCCAGGTGGCGCTGGTGGCGGTCGGTGGCCTGGGCCGGCGGGAGTGCGCACCGCACGGGGACGTCGACCTGATGCTGCTGCACCGGGGCGGGCCGGAGATCCGGGAGCTGGCCGACGCGCTGTGGTACCCGATCTGGGACGCCCGGGTCGGCCTCGACCATTCGGTGCGTACCGTGCCCGAGGCCCTGGCCGTGGCCCGGCAGGACGTCAAGGTCGCGCTCGGCCTGCTCGACCTGCGCTACCTCGCCGGCGACCGGGAGCTGGCGCTCGCCCTGCGCGGCCAGGCGGCCCAGCAGTGGCGGCGCACCGCGGCGCAGGTACTGCCGGCGCTGCGCGAGGTGACCACCGGCCGCTGGCAGACCCACGGCGAGCTGGCCTTCCTGCTGGAGGGCGACGTCAAGGAGGCCCGGGGCGGCCTGCGTGACGTGTCGATCCTGCGCGGCGTGGGCATGGCCGGGGTGGCGGACGCGGCCCGGCCCGCGGTCCGGGCGGCGCACACCCGGCTGCTCGACGTCCGCGACGCCCTGCACGTGACCGCCGGGCGCCGGGTCGACCGGCTGCTCGCCCAGGACCGCGAGGCGGTCGCGCACCTGCTCGACCTGGCCGACGGGGACGCGCTGCTGCGCCGCGTCGCGCAGGACGCGCGGGCCGTCGCGTACGCGGTCGACGACGCGTGGCGCGCGATGGACCGGTGGAACCGGCCCTCCCGGTCGCCGAGCCGCCGGCCGATCGGCCGGGACGTTGTGGAGCAGGACGGCGAGGCGGTGCTCGCCCGGACCGCGGTCGGGCCCCGCCCGGAGCCCGGCCTGGCGCTGCGGGTGGCCGCCGCGGCGGCGAACGCACGGCTGCCGATCGCACGCGCCACGCTGGAGTGGCTGGCCGCGTTCTGCCCGCCGCCACCCACCCCGTGGCCGGCGACCGCCCGGGAGGCGCTGCTGACGCTGCTCGGCTCGGGCGCCGGCCTGGTGCCCACCTGGGAGGCGTGCGACCGGTACGGGCTGGTGGTGGGCTGGCTACCGGAGTGGAGCCGGCTGCGCGGCCTGCCGCAGCACAACCCGGTGCACCTGTACACGGTGGATCGCCACCTGGTGCAGGCCGCGGCCGAGGCGACGGCGTTCGCCCGCGAGGTGGCCCGGCCGGATCTTCTGGTACTGGCCGCGTTCCTGCACGACATCGGCAAGGGTCTGCCCTCCCCACGGCCCGGAACGCCGCCCGACCACAGCGTGCTGGGCGCGCCCGTGGCGGCCCGGATCACCGCCGAACTCGGGCTGCCGCCCGGGGACGCCGCCATGGTGGAGAAGCTGGTCCGGCTGCACCTGCTGCTGCCCGATGTGGCCACCCGCCGGGATCTGGCCGACCCGGTCACCATCCGGCGGGTCGCCGAGGCGGTCGGCGACGTCACCACCCTGGACCTGTTGTACGGGTTGACCCGGGCCGACGCCGCCGCGACCGGGCCGGGTGCGTGGTCACGGTGGAAGGGCCGGCTGGTCGCGTCCCTCGTGGACCGGGTCAGGTCCACTCTGGACACCGGCGAGGTGCCGCCCGCGCCGAGCCCGGACCGCGGGCTGGTCGCCGGGCCGCTGCCGGCGGTACACATCGACGGGGAGCGGGTCGCGGTGGCCGCCACCGACCGGCGAGGACTGCTCGCGGCGGTGGCCGGGTGCCTCGATCTGCACCGGCTCGACGTGGTCACCGCCGACGTGTCCTCGGTCGAGGGCCGGACGCTGGTGCAGTGCGCGGTGCAGGCCCGGTTCGGCGCCCTGCCCGATGCCGAGGCGCTGCAGGCGGATCTGCGCCGGGCGGCGCTGGGGCAGCTGCCCGAGCGGCTGAACCGGCGGAAACCGGTCCGGGCCGACGGGGCGGCGGCGAGGGTGGTCTGGCACCGGGACGCGGCGACCGACGCCGCGGTGCTGGAACTGCGCGCGGCGGACGCGTCCGGGCTGCTGTACCGGATCGCCCGCGCCCTGGAGGGGGCGGGCGCGGAGGTGCGCGCGGCCCGCATCTCCACGCTCGGCGGGGACGTCGTGGACGCCTTCTACCTGCTCGGCCAGTGGTCCGATCCGGCGGCGCGGTCCGAGGTGGAGAGGGCGGTCCTGGCCGCCGCCGAATGACCGTGCCGCGCGGGCTCGTCCGGCCCCGCGACCTCCTGTCCCGCCTTTCGGGGGAAGCGACCTAACGGGCATTGGGAATTTTGGTACTATTTGTCATTATTGGTGGCCACGGGAGCCCGCCGAGGCGTCGTCGCACGCGGGCCGGCCACGTCCACGGCAGAAGCCACCAGCCCGGGCCGGTTACCCTTGTCGGGGGCCGCAGGTCCCGCCCACCGGATCCGACATCAAGGATGAAGCACCGTGTTTGACACGCTGAGCGACCGGCTCAACGGGATCTTCACCAAGCTGCGTGGCAAAGGCCGGCTGACCGACGCCGACATTGACGCCACCGCGCGGGAGATCCGGCTTGCCCTGCTCGAGGCCGACGTGGCGCTGCCGGTGGTGAAGGCATTCATCGCCTCGATCAAGGAGCGGGCACGCGGGGCCGAGGTGCACGGGGCGCTCAACCCGGCCCAGCAGGTCATCAAGATCGTGCACGAGGAACTGGTGGCGGTCCTGGGCGGCGAGACCCGCCGGCTGCAGTTCGCCAAGCAGCCACCCACCGTGATCATGCTGGCCGGCCTCCAGGGCTCCGGCAAGACCACGCTGGCCGGCAAGCTCGCGCGCTGGCTCAAGGCTCAGGGGCACCAGCCGCTGCTGGTCGCCGCCGACCTTCAGCGGCCCAACGCGGTCAACCAGCTGCAGGTGCTCGGGCAGCGGGCCGGGGTCGAGGTGTACGCGCCCGAGCCGGGCAACGGCGTCGGCGACCCGGTGCGGGTGGCCAACGACTCGATCGACCACGCCCGGCGGTCCATGCGCGACATCGTCATCGTGGACACCGCCGGCCGGCTGGGCATCGACGCCGAGATGATGGCGCAGGCCGCCGCCATCCGTGACGCGGTCAGCCCGGACGAGACGATCTTCGTGATCGACGCGATGGTCGGCCAGGACGCGGTGGCGACCGCGGAGGCGTTCCGCGACGGGGTGGGCATCACCGGTGTCGTGCTGTCCAAGCTGGACGGTGACGCCCGGGGTGGTGCCGCCCTGTCCGTGCGGTACGTGACCGGCCAGGCGATCCTCTTCGCGTCCACCGGCGAGAAGCTCGAGGATTTCGACGTCTTCCACCCCGACCGGATGGCCTCGCGCATCCTCGGCATGGGCGACGTGATGACCCTCATCGAGCATGCCGAGCAGGCCTTCGACGAGGACCAGAAGCAGCGGATGGCCGCCAAGGTCACCGGCGGCGAGGCGTTCACGCTCGAGGACTTCCTGGAGCAGATGACCGCGCTGCGCCGGATGGGCCCGATCGCCAACATCCTCGGCATGATGCCCGGCATGGGCCAGGTCAAGGACCAGCTGGCCGAGCTCGACGACAGCCACTTCGACCGGATCACGGCGATCATCCGGTCGATGACCCCCGGCGAGCGGGTCAACCCCAAGATCATTAATGGCTCCCGCCGAGCCCGCATCGCTCGCGGCTCCGGGGTGACCGTGATGGACGTGAACCAGCTACTCAACCGGTTCGCCGAGGCGCAGAAGATGATGAAGCAGATGGGCGGGATGATGGGCCTGCCCGGGCGCCGCAAGGCGACCAAGTCGCCGAAGAACAAGCGCAAGGGCACCAAGGGCGGCGGCCGGCCCAGGATGTCCGGCGGCCTGCCGGGGGGCTTCCCGGGCGGGATGCCGGCCCTGCCTCCGGGACTGGACCCGAGCGCGCTGGACCCGAGCGCGGGCTTCAAGGCGCCGAAGCTGGACTTCAACAAGCTGACCAAGCGCAAGGACGGCTGACCGCCCCGGCGCGATGGCGCCGGCGCGGCGGCACCCGCACGGTGACGCCGGTACGTGATCGGGTTGACTGGGCCGATGGCGTTACACGTGCGCGGAGTGCTCCTGCCCGACGACGAGGTACGCGACCTGTGGCTGGTCGGCGATCGGGTCACCACCGAACCGGTACCGGGTGCCGAGACCGTCTCGTCCGGGGGCTTCATCCTGCCCGGGCTCGTCGACGCCCACTGTCACATCGGCATCGCCTCCGGCAGCCTGCCGGTGGGCGGCCCGGCCGAGGCCAGGCGGCTGGCCGCCATCGACCGGGACGCCGGCGTGCTGGCGATCCGGGACGCCGGCTCGCCATACCCGTACCCGGAATTGGACGACGACCCCGACGTGCCACGGCTGGCCCGCGCCGGCCGTCACGTCGCCCCGCCCCGCCGATACCTACGGGACATCGGCGTCGAGGTGGGCGCGGACGAGGTCGCGACCACGGTCGCCGCGCAGGCCAAGGCCGGCAACGGCTGGGTGAAGCTGGTCGGCGACTGGATCGACCGGAACGTCGGCGACCTCGCGCCGGCCTGGGACGAGCGGACCCTGCGTTCGGCGGTCGCCGCCGCGCACGACGCCGGGGCCCGGATCGCCGCGCACGTGTTCGGCGAGGAGGCGGTGGCCACGCTGGTCCGCGCCGGGATCGACTCGGTCGAGCACGGCACCGGGCTGTCGCCGGACCTGATTGATCTCATGGCGGCGCAGGGCACCGCGCTGGTACCCACGATGATCAACATCCAGACCTTCGGCGACATCGCGGCCCGGGCGGACGCCAAGTTCCCCGGGTACGCCGGGCACATGCGCGCCCTCGGCGCCGGGTTCCCGGCCGTGGTGCGGGCGGCGGCGGAGGCCGGCGTGCCGATTTACGTGGGCTCGGACGCGGGCGGCGGCATCGACCACGGCCTGGCCGCCCGGGAGATGCTGCTGCTGCACGAGCAGGCCGGGATGCCGCCGCTGGACGTGCTACGGGCCGGCTCCTGGGGAGCCCGGCAGTGGTTGGGCTTCCCGGGCCTGGTCGAGGGCGGCCTGGCCGACCTGGTCGTGTACGACGAGGACCCGCGCGCCGACCTTCGGGCGCTGCTGCACCCGCGCCGGATCATCCTTCGCGGCCGGGTTGTCAGCCCCGGACGGCCCGGCGACTGAGCCCGCCCCGGCCCGGGCGGCGGCTCACGCCGGGCCGGACCGGGACCCTCGACGGCGGCGCACCAGCAGCCCGCCGCCCACGCCGCCGGCGAGGATCAGGATGCCAGCGATGACCACGGCGGTCGTGGCATCCCCGGTGCCGCCGGACGAGGAGGCCAGCCGCGCGACGACGACGACGGCGGCCGGGGACGGGCTCGCGGGGGCGGTCGGCGCGGGATCGGCCGAGGGCACGACTGGGCCGTTGGCCGGCGGGGACGGGCTCGGCCGGGCCGGGCCGGAGGCGTCTGGCGAGACCGTCGCGGCCCGGGTCGTCGCCGGGATCGCCGGCCCGGACCCGCCCGCCGGCGGCACCCGCCGAGCCGCGGAGCCGGGTGGTGCACCCGGCGCGGCCGGGGGCTGACTAGGATGTGCGGGTTATGGCACGAGTGCTGACTTCTCAGGCGGACGACTTCCCGCGGTGGTACCAGGATCTGGTAGCCAAGGCCGAACTGGCCGACAACGGGCCGGTGCGCGGCACCATGGTGATCAGGCCGGCTGGCTATGCCATCTGGGAGCGTATGCAGGCCGGCATGGACGCGCGGATCAAGGCCGCCGGCGCCCAGAACGCCTATTTCCCGCTGTTCATCCCCGAGTCCTACCTGCGGCGCGAGGCGCAGCATGTCGAGGGCTTCGCTCCCGAACTCGCGGTGGTCACCCACGGCGGCGGTAAGGAGCTGGCCGAGCCCGTGGTGGTCCGGCCGACCAGCGAGACGGTGATCGGCGAGTTCATGGCCAAGTGGGTCGACTCGTACCGGGACCTGCCGCTGCTGCTCAACCAGTGGGCCAACGTGGTGCGTTGGGAGCTGCGCCCGCGGATCCTCCTGCGGACCACCGAGTTCCTCTGGCAGGAGGGACACACCGCGCACGTCGACGAGGCCGACGCCCACGACTACGCGCGGCGCATCCTGCACGAGGTCTACGAGGACCTCATGGTCAAATTGCTGGCCATGCCGGTGCTGGTCGGGCGCAAGACCGCTCGTGAGCGGTTCGCCGGCGCCACCAGCACGTACACCCTCGAGGGCATGATGCGCGACGGCAAGGCGCTGCAGATGGGCACCAGCCACGAGCTGGGCCAGAACTTCGCCCGGGCCTTCGACATCGCCTTCACGGGCGTCTCCGGTGCGCGGGAGCTGGCCTGGACCACCTCCTGGGGCACCTCGACCCGGATGCTCGGCGGGCTGATCATGTGCCACGGCGACGACAACGGGCTGCGCGTGCCGCCCGCCCTGGCGCCGGTGCAGGTCGACCTGATGGTGGTCAAGGACGGCGACGGCGTGGCCGCCACCGCCGCGAAGCTGCGTGACGAGCTGGCGCAGGCCGGGGTCCGGGTGGCCCTCGACGACCGGGTGGACACCGCCTTCGGCCGCCGGGCCGTGGACGCCGAGCTCAAGGGCTATCCGGTACGCGTGGAGATCGGCCCCCGCGACCTCGCGGCCGGCAACGTGGTGCTGGTGCGGCGGATTCCGGGCACCAAGACCCCGATCCCGATCGCCGACCTCACCCGCGCGGTGACCGCCGCGATGGAGGAAGACCAGCAGGCGCTGTACGACTCCGCGCTGGCCAGCCGCCTGGAGCGCACGGTCGAGGTGTCCACTGTGGAGGAAGCGATCGAGGCGTCCGCCACCGGCTGGGCCAAGGTGCCGTGGTCGGCCGTCGGTGCGCACGGGGAGGCGCAGGCCAATGCCTCGGGCGTTACCGTGCGCTGCCTGACCCGCGCGGATGGCGGCGTGCCGGACTCTGAGGAGGAAACGGACCTCGTCGCGTACCTCGCCAGGGCATACTAAAATTCATGTCTTTTCGGTCGGGCAAGATAATCTTGCACCGCAACACCCGCCACGATCGGATCGGTTGGGTCCGACCAGCGCGAGTGATCAGTGACGATGAGCGCGGGCTGTTGCTGTGGGTCGCGCCGGGTAGCCGGGTAGCGCACGAGGTCGATCAGGACGGACTGACCCTGCGGGACATGCCGTTCGGGGATTGGATCCGGCAGAGCTACCAGTTGGCGCAGCTGTCCTGGAACGGTCCGGGCGTACTCAAGCTGGTGCGCCCGGACGCGGCCCATTCGGTGTGGTGGTTCCGCGACGAGGCCGGCCGCTTCTCCGGCTGGTACGTGAACCTTGAGGAGCCCGCCATCCGGTGGGAGGACGGCGACCTGGCCGGCGTGGACATCGTCGACCAGGACCTGGACGTCTGGGTGGAGCCCAACCTGAACTGGCGGTGGAAGGACGAGGGGGAGTTCACCGAGCGGCTGGGCTTCCCCGACCACTACTGGGTGCCCGACGCCGCCGCGGTCCGGGCCGAGGGGGAGCGGGTGATCCGGGACATCGAGGCGGCCCGGTTCCCGTTCGACGGCACCTGGTGCGACTTCGTCCCGGACCCCAGTTGGATCACGCCGACCGAACTGCCGCCCGGCTGGGACCGGCCGCCGGTGCTGCCCCGGCCGCCCCTCCGAGTGCGTGGCGCGGCGGCCTATACCTGATCATGGCTACCTGATTACGGCTGAGCCGCCGTTATCTGGCACAATGGTCGGCTGGTATCCGGCACGCGTCCGATGCCCTCTACCTCGGGCGCGCCGCCAGTCCACGAGAGCCCTGCCAACATCAACCCCACGATGCGGGCTGGGCGATCAGGATCACAACAGGAGCGAGCGTCAGTGGCCGTAAAGATCCGGCTTCTTCGGATGGGCAAGATCCGCAACCCGCAGTACCGCATCGTCGTCGCCGACTCCCGCACCAAGCGGGACGGTCGGGCGATTGAGTACATCGGGGTCTACCACCCCAAGGAGGACCCCTCGTTGATCGAGGTCAACTCCGAGCGAGCGCAGTACTGGCTGTCCGTCGGCGCCCAGCCGAGCGAGCCTGTGCTGCGGATCCTGGAAAAGACCGGTGACTGGCAGAAGTTCAAGGGTCTGCCCGCGCCGGAGCCGCTGAAGGTCCCGGCGGTGCAGGCGGACCGCAAGGCCCGCTACGAGGCGGAGTCGCAGGCGGCGGCCGGGCTCACGCCCGCCGAGCCGGCCAAGGCCACCAAGAAGGCGGCGAAGAAGGCCGCCACGGCTGAGGGGACGACCGCCCCGGCGGAGGCCGCCGCGGCACCCGCGCAGACCGAGGAGTCGGCCGGTGCCGACAGCGGTACGCAAGCCTGACGGGTCGCTCCGGCCGGCGCTGGAGCACCTGGTCAAGGGCATCGTGGACCATCCGGAGGATGTGCGTGTCCGGATGGTCGACTCCCGTCGCGGACAGCGGCTGGAGGTGCGCGTGCATCCGGAGGACCTCGGTACGGTCATCGGCCGGGGCGGGCGCACCGCCAAGGCGCTGCGCCAGGTGATCACCTCGATCGGCGGTCGTGGGGTACGGGTCGACATCGTCGACGCGTACTGACGCCATGCGGCTTGTCGTCGGGCAGATCGTCCGGCCGCACGGCATCCGTGGCGAGGTCGTGGTCGAGGTGACCACCGACGCGCCGGGGGACAGGTTCGTCGTCGGGTCGGTGCTTGCCGCCGACCCGACGGGGCCGGTCCCGACCGCCCCGGTCACCGGTAACGGCAACGGCCGGGCCCTGTCCGGCGGCCTGCTCATCGAGGCGCTGCGCCCACACCAGGGCCGGCTGATCGTGGCGTTCGAGGGCGTCCTGGACCGCAACACCGCCGAGGCGCTGCGCGGAGTACGGCTCTGGGTGGACTCCGCGGACATCGCCGAACCGGACGACCCGGATGAGTTCAACGACTTCCAGCTGATCGGGCTGTACGCGGTCGACACCGCCGGGCAGCGGCTGGGCGAGGTGGTCCGCATCGAGCACGGCCCGGCCGCCGACCTGCTCGTCGTGCGGCTGACGGAGGGGCGCGACGTGCTGGTCCCGTTCGTCCGGGCGATTGTCCCCACCGTTGACGTGAAGGGCGGCCAGGTGGTGTTGACCCCGCCCGAGGGGCTGTTCGACATATGAGAGACGCGGCCGGATGAGGGTCGACGTCGTCACGATCTTTCCGGAGTACCTGGCGCCGCTGGAGCTTTCCCTGATCGGAAAGGCGCGCGCCACGGGCATCCTCGATGTCGCCGTACACGACCTGCGGACGTGGACCAGCGACGTGCACCGCACGGTCGACGACACCCCGTACGGGGGCGGCCCCGGCATGGTCATGCGCCCCGAGCCCTGGGGCGAAGCGCTGGACGAACTCGGCCCCGGGCACCTCATCGTGCCCTCCCCGGCCGGCGTCCGGTTCACCCAGCCGCTGGCGCACGCGCTGGCCGGAGAGCCGCGGTTGATCTTCGCCTGCGGCCGGTACGAGGGCATCGACCAGCGGGTACTCGATCACGCGGCCGAGCGGATGCCGGTGACCGAGGTCTCACTCGGCGACTACGTGCTGTTCGGCGGTGAGGTCGCCGTGCTGGTGGTCCTCGAGGCGGTGGTCAGGCTCCTGCCCGGGGTGCTGGGCAACGCGGACTCCCTGATCGAGGAGTCGCACGCCGACGGGTTGCTGGAGGCGCCGGTGTACACCAAGCCGGCGCAGTGGCGGGACCTGCCCGTGCCGGAGGTGCTGCGCTCGGGCGATCACGGCCGGATCGCCCGCTGGAGGCGCGACCAGTCCCTGCTGCGTACCGCGCGGCGGCGCCCCGATCTGTTGCCGGCCCTGCCGCCGCAGGCCCTGGATAGGCATGATCGGGCCGCCCTGGAGGGGGCCGGATTTCAGTTCTCCAGCCCCGATGTGGCAGAGTAGTGGGGTTGCCGCGTCAGTTTGCGGCCTCACGATGTCAGAACCCACCCGCGCGTCCGCGATCACATCCGTGATCCGGCGCGCCTTGAGCCCAAGGAAGCAGCAGCGATGAACACGCTGGACGCTCTGGACGCCCAGTCGCAGCGGACCGATATCCCGGACTTCCGTGCCGGCGACACGCTCAAGGTGCACGCCCGGGTGGTCGAGGGCAACCGGTCCCGAATTCAGATCTTCCAGGGCGTGGTTATCCGCCGCCAGGGAGCTGGACTGCGCGAGACCTTCACCATCCGGAAGGTCAGCTTCGGCGTTGGTGTCGAGCGCACCTACCCGATCAACAGCCCCTCGCTGGACCGGATCGAGGTCGTCACGCGTGGCGACGTGCGCCGGGCGAAGCTCTACTACCTGCGTGGGCTGCGCGGTAAGGCCGCCAAGATCAAGGAGCTCCGCGAGCGTCCGGCGAGCTGAGGCTCGTCCGGACCCCACCCCTCCACAGCGGGCTCCGGGAACGGTAGAAAAGACGACCACGAAACTTTGAG
Source organism: Rugosimonospora acidiphila (assembly GCF_039543385.1). NCBI lineage: Bacteria > Bacillati > Actinomycetota > Actinomycetes > Micromonosporales > Micromonosporaceae > Rugosimonospora > Rugosimonospora acidiphila. The sequence continues at coordinate 292,479 of NZ_BAABJQ010000004.1, read as the reverse complement.
GTCGGCCGGCTATATTGTCGCTACCGCTCGGAGCACGCCGCCCTGGGCGGTTGTCGCGCATTGCGGGGAGTAGCGGGTGCAGGGTCGCGCGGAGGCCGTGGTCGACGACGAGGATTTGTCGTGGCGCCGTCGGGTCTATCGCGCACGCAAGAACATGCCGCTGTGGCAGGAAGTGCCGCTGCTGCTGATCGTCGCGTTCTGCCTGGCTGTACTGATCCGGACCTTCCTGTTCCAGGCGTTCTACATCCCCTCCGGGTCGATGGAGAACACCCTCCTGATCGGCGACCGGGTGCTGGTCAACAAGGTCGTCTACGACGTCCGCCAGCCGCGCCGGGGCGACATCGTCGTGTTCCGGGGTACCCAGGCCTGGGCGCCCGAGGCGCCGCCGCCCGGCGGCGGACTGCTGGGCAGGGTCGGTCGCGCGATGGGTGACCTCGTCGGTGTCAGCCAGCCGAGCGAGCAGGACTTCATCAAGCGAGTGATCGGCCTGCCCGGGGACACGGTGGCCTGCTGTGACGCCAAGGGCAGGGTGACCGTCAACGGCCAGCCGCTCAACGAGCCGTACGTCACCGACAACTCTCCGCTGGACATCGACCCCACGCCGGGCCGGTGCGGCCCGCGCAAGTTCGCGCCGGTGGTGCTGGCCCCCGGGCAGATGTGGGTGATGGGAGACCACCGGTTGGTCTCCCAGGATTCCCGATGTCAGGGTCCGGTCCCGATCGCCAACCTGATCGGCAAGGCGTTCGTCGTGGTGTGGCCGCAGAGCCAATGGCGCACTCTGGGCACCCCCTCGACGTTCAGCAACATCCCCAAACCGTCCTCTGCCGGACCGTACCGCGCGGTCACTCCCGACCTGCGCTCCGTTGGTACGTCAGGGGGGAAGCCGGAGGCGCCGGATGCACCGTTGGTTACCCCACTACTCGCGTCTTTGCTCTTTCCTGCGCGTTCCAGACTCTTCAGACCAAGCAGACGACGTAGGCTTCGCCCGTGATTGACGAGCAGCAAACCCAGCCGCCGCAGCGGAAGAACACCTTCTGGCGCGAGCTCCCGATCCTTCTCGGGGTGGCCATCGTGGTGGCCATCCTGGTGCGCGCCTTCGTGCTGCAGACGTTCTACATCCCGTCGGAGTCGATGGAGCACACCCTCAACATCAACGACCGGGTGCTCGTCAACAAGCTGGTCTACGACTTCCGGGACCCGCACCGCGGCGAGGTGATCGTTTTCAACTCGCCCCCGGAGTGGCGCAGCGACCCGAGCGAGACCGACTTCATCAAGCGCGTGATCGGCGTGGGCGGTGACCATGTGGTCTGCTGCGACGCCCAGCACCGGATCACCGTCAACGGCAAGCCGCTGAACGAGACGTACCTGGACTCCGACGATGGCGACAACCTCGCGGCCAGCCCGGACCCGTTCGACATCGTCGTGCCCAAGGGACGGCTGTGGGTGATGGGCGACAACCGGTTCCACTCCGGCGACTCCCGAGAGCAGTACCTGCGCTTCCACGACATCGACAAGGCCACCATCACCACTGACTCGGTGATCGGCCGAGCCTTCGTGGTGTTCTGGCCGTTCAACCGGGCCGACTGGCTGACAGTGCCGGGTACCTACAACACGGTGCCCAGCCCCTAGGCTTGGCGGGGTGACGGAGCCGATTCCCCGGCGCGCCGCCCGGGTGCTGCTGCTTGACGCCCAACAACGGCTGCTCCTCTTCCATGCGTTCGATCCCGGCCGGCCCGACCACACCTACTGGTTCACCCCAGGCGGCGGGCTGGACGAGGGCGAGACCATGCTGGAGGCCGCGGCCCGGGAGCTGTACGAGGAGACCGGGCTGCGGGTCGACGCGGCGCGGATCGGGGCACCGGTCTGGCGCCAAGTCACCGAGTTTCCGTTCGGAGGCCTCCGGTACCGTCAGGATCAGGAATTCTTCGTGGTGCGGGTCGATTCGTGGCAGGTCGACACGAGCGGCTTCGACGAGGTCGAGCGCAACTCGGTCGATGGGCACCGCTGGTGGACGCTCGGTGAGCTGGCTGCCACGGATCAGCGGTACTACCCGGAAAACCTGCCCGAGTTGCTGCGCGGCTACCTGGAGGTGTGATGCTGCCACCCGGCCGTACCGTCGTTCACCGCTCCGGTGGCATCTACGCCCTGGAGCGGGCGCTGCAGCGGCGTGGCTTCGCCCACGTGGCCGGCGCTGACGAGGCGGGTCGGGGCGCCTGCGCCGGGCCGCTGGTGGCGGGCGCGGTCATCCTGCCGGAGGGCCGGCGTGGCGAGATCGACGGACTGACCGACTCCAAGCTGCTCACCCCGCTGGCCCGCGAGCGGATCTACGCCGAGGTGGTCAGGGTGGCGGTGGCCTGGTCGGTGGTGATCATTCCGCCGGACGAGGTGGACCGGCGCGGCCTGCACGTGTGCAACCTCGCCGCGATGCGCCGGGCGCTGGCCGGGCTGTCGGTGCGGCCGGCGTACGTGCTGACCGACGGCTTCGCGGTCGACGGGCTGGGCGGCCCCGGCCTGGCGGTCTGGAAGGGCGACCAGGTGGCCGCGTGCGTGGCCGCGGCGAGCGTGATCGCCAAGGTCACCCGGGATCGGATCATGAGGGAACTCGACGAGGTTCACCCCGAATACGGCTTCGCGGAGCACAAGGGGTACGTGACGCCGGAGCACTCGGCAGCGCTGCGTGAGCACGGGCCGTGCTCCGAGCACCGCTTCTCGTACGTGAATGTGGCGGCGGTTGCCGGCCGGGTGTCCGGGCGCGGTACGGTCGGCGTGGCGTCCCCGGAGCGCGTGCCGCGACAGGCGCCCTTGGGCAACAATGGCGGCATGGAGGGCGGGGCGGCATGAGCGCCGAAGATCTCGAGAAGTACGAAACCGAGATGGAGCTTCAGCTCTACCGGGAGTACCGCGACATCGTGCGCCAGTTCTCCTACGTGGTCGAGACGGAGCGCCGCTTCTACCTCGCCAACCAGGTTGACCTGCACGTACGCAATTCGGACGGCGAGGTCTACTTCGAGGTTGAGATGCACGACGCCTGGGTGTGGGACATGTACCGTCCCGCCCGGTTCGTCAAGAATGTCAGGGTCATGACGTTCAAGGATGTCAACGTCGAGGAGTTGGAGAAGCCGGACATCTCACTGCCGGACTCCACCTTCGGCGCCTGATGGGTCCGCTCCGGGCCTGAACTTGGCCCGGGCTGTGCCTGTTGTGTCCCGATTGGACTTGTCCCGCCTTGATTTGGCGCAGTACGCCTCGATTGCGTCCCGGCATCCCGATCCCGACCCAATTTTCCGTTCGCGGCGTGCCTCATTGACCCTCGGCGCGTTGATCGGCTGCTCCTTGGCCCGTCGGTTTGGCCTTGGCCGTCGGTTTGGCCTTGGCCGTCGGTAGGCCCTGGGTGTCGGTTGGCCTTGAATGTCGGCGGGACCCGCTCCTGGGCAGCCCACATCGCGGTGCGGCCGATCTTGGTGCGGATCGCGGACCCGATCTCATCGCGGGCCTGATGTCCTGGCCCGATCTTGGTGCGGGCCCGATCTTGTTGCTGCTGATCCCGGTGCTGCCGAGATCTCCTCGCGGTCCGATCTCGTGGCGGTCCGGATCTCGTGGCGGTCCGGATCTCGTGGCGGTCCGGATCTCGTGGCGGTCCGGATCTCGTGGTGGGCAGCGCCCGAGTTTGGCGGCGACGGCTCACGCCCGGCGCGTCTCGCGCCGGGCGGCCCGTCTCACCCGCGCTTGATCGAGCGGCGGCCTCCGCCGCGCACCGACCGCTTCGCCTTGCCGTAGAGGTACATCACTCCGCCGACGACCAGCGCGCCTACGACGATGTAGAAGATCACATGCAGCAGTGCGCTGACCAACCACCCCGCGAGCAGGCCGATGACGACCAGCGCGCCGACCGCCAGCACTGCGTTCCGCAAGAAGTGCCCGTTTGCCATGACTCCATGGTGCGTCGGCGCGGCGACCATGGACAGGGGGGATTTCCCGGATCGCGAGAGTGATTCGCGCAAAGGCTCGGCGAACCGGTCATCGGGCGCCGAATCACGCGGCCGAGCGGCGGAGGTAGGGCACTTCGGCCATGATCGGTGCCGTCCACAGCCACGCTCTCGCCAAGAGGCACCCTCGCCGTCCCCAACCACCCCTACCGTCCACAGCTGGCCATGATCGCGGTTGCCCGGCCGGGTCCGGGTGCCCAGGCTGGCCGCATGACGTACCGCGCGCTCGTGCTCGCCGTCGTGCTCCTGCTCCTACCGCCGGCTCCGGCCGTGGCCCGTCCCGCGCGCGGCCGGGCCACCGTACCCGCGCGAACTGCCGTTCTGGGCGGCGGTGCCGTTCTGGGCGGCGGTGCCGTTCTGGTTCGGTTCGCCGATCCTGCCGCGCCGGCGGATCGCGTCGAGCCGGCGCGCCCGGTGGGGCCGGTGGATCCCGTCGGGCCGGTGGATCCCGTCGGGCCGGTGGATCCCGTTGGGCCGGTGGACCCGGCCGGCGCCTCGGCCACCTACCGCTGGCCGGTGACCGGCCGGCCCGTGGTGACCCGGGGATTCTCTCCGCCGCCCAGGCCCTGGCTGGCCGGGCACCGGGGCGTGGACCTCGCGGGAACGCCCGACGAGGTGATCCGCTCCGCAGGGCCGGGCGTAATCGCGTTCGCCGGCTCCGTGGCGGGCACCGGGGTGGTCAGCGTCGACCATTCCGGCGGCCTGCGCACCACCTACGAGCCCGTGTCGCCGCTCGTTCACGCGGGCGAGGCGGTGTCCGCCGGGCAGCCCATCGGGATCCTGCTCGGCGGCCATCCCGGCTGCCCCATCGCCGCCTGCCTGCACTGGGGGCTGCGCCGGGATACCGAGTACCTCGACCCGTTGCTGCTGCTGCACTCCGCCCCGGTCCGGCTGTACCCGATCGCCGCCGGAAGGGCGGCCGGAGCCGGGCACGACTCGGCGGCGCTAGTCGGACAGCACGTCGCGGAGCGCGCCGGGGAGTGCCTCCGCGAGCTGGTCGTAGTCGTCGGCCCGGTTGTAGACCTGTGCGCACAGCCGCAGCAGCAGGCCCCCGCGCCAGTGGTTGATCGCGACGCTGACGCTCAGCCGATCGGCGATCTGGTCGCGCAGCGCAACCGCGTCCGCCTCCGTGTACCTCCGGCCGGCGGGTAGCGGCAGCGGCAGCACCCGCATCGGCGAGTCGGCGCCCGGATCCGGGAGGCGGTCGATGTCCAGACCGAGGGCCGAACCCACGACGTGCTGCCCGTACCGGGCGAGGGCGGCGTTGTGCGCCCAGACCCGTTCAGGGCCCAGGGTGCGCAGCATGAAGACGCCGGCCGGCGCTGCCAGCCAGCCTGTGTAGTCACTGATTCCCATGAACTCGACGCTGTGCGGAAACCCCTCCGACTGCGCTCGGGACACGACCCTCGGTGCCATGACGCGTCGCCACTTCGGGGCCACGGACAGGATCGCCGTTCCGCGCGGCGCGAACGCCCACTTGTGCAGGTTGCCGACGAAGAAGTCGGCGCCGATGGCGTCAACCGCAAGCGGCAGCGCGCCGGGGCCGTGCGCGCCGTCGACCAGCAGGGGAACGCCGGTGGGTCGCAGAGCCGCGGCGATTCGCTCGATCGGCATGCGGCGCGCGGTCGGCGAGCTGGTGAGATCGACGACCACCAGCCGGGTACGGGCCGGGTCGACCGCCGACGCGATGGCCGAAACGATCTCGTCGTCGCCTGCCGTGAGTTCCACGGGAACCACCCGGTTTCGGGCTCCGGTCGCGGCGATCGCCAGCGCGACCGAGACGTACCCGTGATCCGTCGTGATGACCTCGTCGCCAGCGCCGAGGGCCAACGAGCCGAGGACCAGGGCGACCCCGGCGGTGGTGTTGGTCACCAACGCCGAGGAGTCCGGGTCGGCACCCAGGAAGCTGGCCAGGTGCCTTCGGGTGTGCCTGATCCGGTCGTGCAGGCCGCGGGTGAAGAACCGGTGCGGGTCGGCCTCCATCTCGTCCCGCAGGCGTTGCTGCGCGCGCTGCACGGAGATGGGGGTTGTGCCGAACCCGCCGTGGTTGAGGTGGCGCTGCGCCGGGTCGAGGGAGAACAACAGGCGGGCGCCGGGTAGGGGCTCGGGTGACTCAGGGGCGTTCACGTGCGGAGATCCTATGCTCGTGGGTGGGCCTGCCGGTACGCATTGCGCAGACGTTCGATGGACACGTGGGTGTAGATCTGGGTGCTGGACAGCGAGGCATGGCCCAGAAGCTCCTGCACCGACCGCAGGTCGGCGCCGCCCTCCAGCAGGTGGGTGGCCGCCGAATGGCGCAGGCCGTGCGGCGAGGTGTGCGGCAGCCCGGCGGCCCGCGCGTAGGCCGAGACCACCTGGCGCGCCATGGTCGGCTGCAGCCGACCGCCTCTCGCGCCGAGCAGCAGCGCCGCCCCGCTGCGAGGGCCAGCCAGGGCGGGGCGCCCCCGGAGCAGCCAGACATCGATCGCGGCCTCGGCGGGCAGGCCGTACGGGACGCTGCGCTCCTTGGCGCCCTTACCGAACACCCGGATCACCCGGCGGGAGCGGTCGACGTCGTCAACGTCCAGTCCGCACAGCTCGCCGACCCGGATTCCGGTCGCGTACAGCAGTTCGAGGATGGCGCGGTCGCGCAGAGACACCGGTTCCGTGTCAGGCCCGGCGGGGCCGGGGCTGGTGACCAGTTCGGTCGCCTGGTCGGCTCGCAGCACTCCGGGCAGCGTCCGTTGGGCCTTTGGGCTGGCCAGCGCGGCGCCGACATCCCCGGCCAGGAGTCCCTCCCGGTGCGCCCAGGCGGTGAAGGTACGCGCGGCGGCGGCCCGGCGGGCTAGCGAGGTACGGGCGGCCCCCGTACCTCGCAGCCTGGCCAGCCAGCTGCGCAGCACCCCGAGGTCGAGCTCGGCGGGCAGCGAACACCCCATCCGACCGGCATGATCCAGCAGCGACACGATGTCGGTGACGTACGCCCGGACGGTGTGCTCCGAGCGCCCCCGCTCGCTGGCCAGGTGGCGGGCGAAACCGTCCACTGCCTCGCGCATCGGCGGCGGCAGGGCCTCGTGTACACCGCGAGTGCTGCTCACAACCGCGACGGTCCCGGGCCGGCGGCCGCCTCGTCAAGCCGGCGCGCCGCGTCAGGACGGCACGTCACGCTGGCGCGCCGTCTCGCCGATCGCCTCGCCGGCCGCCTCCCGGCCGTCCGAGGCCGCCTCGCTTTCGCCTGCCGGGCCGTCCGAGGCCGCTTCGGCCCCGCCCGCCGCCCGGCCGTTCGAGGCGGCTTCGGTCGCGCTGTCCGCCCGGCCGTTCGCCGCCGCCTCCGGCGGTTCCCCCGTCGGAGCTTCGGCCGATGCCTCCCCTGAGCCCTCAGGGGAGGCGGCGGGCCGCTGCGTCCGTACCCTGCGCGCCGACACGTAGCGGCCGTCCTCTCTCGCCTCGACCTGGCCCAACTCCTCCAAAGCCGGCATTGCCCGGAGCACCTCCCGCAGCGGCAGGCCCGCGGTCGCGGCGATCTGCCCCGCGTCCGCCCCGCCCCGCCGGGGCACCGCGTCGAGCACCCGGGACAGCTGTGGACCCAACCGGTCGTGTTCCCGCTCCGGAGCCCGTACCCGTGGAGCAAGGTCGTCACCGATCAGACCCACCTCCTCGAGCACCTCCTGGTATGAGGTGACCAGCCGGGCCCCCTCGCGGATCACTTCGTGGCAGCCGACCGACATCGCCGACGTGACCGGCCCCGGGACCGCCATGACTCCCCGACCCAGCAGCACCGCCCGGCCCAGCGTCTGCCGGGCCCCGCTGCGGGCGTTCGCCTCGACCATCACCGTGCCTCGTGCCAGGGCCGCGATGACCCGGTTACGGATCAGGAACCGGTGCCGGTGAGGGTCGGCGCCCGGCGGCCACTCGCTAATCAGCAGGCCGTCGTCGGCGATCCGCTCGAACAGGCTCGCGTTTGCCGACGGGTACGGGCGGTCCACGCCGCAGGCGAGGACGGCGGCGGTCATCCCGCCCCCGGCCAGGGCGCCACGGTGCGCCGCGGCGTCGATGCCGAAGGCGCCGCCGGAGACCACCGCCCAGCCGCGACTCGCGAGCCCGTACGCCAGTTCGGTCGCCACGTGATTGCCATAGGACGTGGCGGCCCGCGCACCGACCACGGCCACCGAGCGGCCGAGCGCCTCGGCCAGTGGTCGCTCGCCGCGGACCCACAGGCAGACCGGCGGGTAGGTGTCGCGCCCGATCCGGTCACCGTCGGACCGACTGATCATGCGCAGGTCGGCCAGCTGCGCCGGCCACTCCTCGTCCTCCGGGATCACCACCCGGGCGCCGATCCGTCTGGTCCGGGCCAGGACGGTGGCGGCGATCTCTTCCACCGTCGTACCGGCGAGCCGGGCGCGCACCGAGTCGACCAGATCACGCCAGGCCGCGCCGGCCAGGACGCGGCTCAGTGCCTGCGCCGGCCCGTGCTCGCGGACCAGGTCGTAGATTGCCAGGCCGCCCGGCTCGGCCAGACAGGCCAGCGCGGCCCGGGCCGTCCGCGGGTCCTGGATGTCGGTGTTCATCCGATCCGTCCGATGCGCATCGCCAACGCCTCCTGTACGTCTCCGTGATCCGGACCCGACCGGCCGTCGAGATCCGCGATGGTCCAAGCGACCCGCAGCACGCGATCGAACCCGCGCGCGGAGATCGAGCCCGCGTCCACTGCCCGGTGCAGGCCGGCGGTGGCCGCCGCCGGCAACCGCCAGGGCGGGCGGCGCAGCACCGGCCCGGGCACCTCGGCATTGGTCGACCAGCCGTGGTCGGACCAGCGGACGGCCGCCGCGGCGCGAGCCTGGGCCACCCGGGCGGCCACCACCGACGACGGCTCGGCCTGAACCGTCTCCTCGATGAGCTGGGCCGCGGTCACCGGCATCAGCGGCACCTGCAGGTCGACCCGGTCCATCAGCGGCCCGGACAGCCGGCCCAGGTATCGGCGGCGCATCGTGGGGCTGCACTCGCAGTGCTCATCGCCGGCGGGACGGGCGCAGGGGCACGGATTGGCGGCCATGATCAGTTGGATGCGGGCCGGGTACCGGGCCGAACCGTTGGACCGGGACAGCACCACGTAGCCGTCCTCCAGCGGCTGGCGCAGCGTCTCCAACGCCTGCGCGCCGAATTCGGGGGCTTCGTCGAGGAAGAGAATCCCCATGTGGGACAGGGAGATGGCGCCCGGACGGGCCAGGCCGGAGCCGCCGCCCACCAGGGCCGCCACGCTCGCCGTGTGATGCGGCGCCTGGAACGGCGGCCGGCGGATCATCGGCGAGTCGGCGGGCAGCACCCCGGCGATCGAGTGCACCGCCGTCACCTCCAGCGCGGCGGCGTCGGACAGCGGAGGCAGGATCGACGGTAGCCGCTGGGCCAGCATCGTTTTACCCGCGCCGGGCGGCCCGATCATCGAGAGGTGATGTCCGCCCGCGGCGGCCAGCTCCAGCCCACGCCTGCCCAACTCCTGCCCGACGACGTCGGCGAGATCCAGGTCGGAGTCGCCCTCGACCGCCGGGGCGGGCGGCGGATCGAGCAGCGCGGTGCCGTCGCGGACGAAGGACACCAGGCGACGTAGGCAATCGGTGGCGCGGACCGTGACCCCCGGCACCAGGGCGGCCTCCCGGACGTTTCCCGCCGGCACCACCACGCGGCGGACGCCCTCGCGCGCCGCGGCCAGGACGCTGGGCAGCACCCCGCGCACCGGCCGCACGGCGCCGTCGAGCCCCAACTCGCCCAGCAGCACCACGCCCTGCAGCGGCGCCAGCGGAAGCACGCCCGCGGCGGCCAGGATGCTCACTGCGACCGCCAGGTCGAAGGTGGAGCCGTGCTTGGGCATCGCGGCCGGCAGCAGGTTGACGGTGATCCTGCGGTTGGGCCAGCTCTCGCCGGAGTTGACCAGGGCCGCGCGGACCCGGTCGCGGGCCTCGGAGAGGGCGGCGTCGGGCAGCCCGGTCAGGGTCAGGCCGGGCAGCCCGGCGGCGAGGTCGGCCTCGATCTCGACGACGTGGCCGGCGAGCCCGACCAGGGCCACGGCGAGGACTTTCGCATAGGACATTTAGAACGCACCGCGCAAGTGCTCGACGGCTGCGGCACCGGCCCGCCGCGTCCGGACCTCGACCACGTCGAACCGGACCTCCCCGGAATGGATGCCCGTCTCAGCCAGCCACTGCGCCGCCAGCCGGCGCAGCCGGGCCACTTTCGCCGGGCCGACGGCGGAGGCCGGGCTGCCGAAGCCCTCACCGCGCCTGGTCTTGACCTCGACGAAAACCACGGTGTCGCGGTCGCGCAGGATAGCGTCGATCTCACCGGACGGGCACCGCCAGTTGCGGGCCAACAGCACCATGCCCTGATCCAGCAGGTGACGCACGGCGACTCGCTCGCCGTAGGCGCCCACCGCATCCTTGGCTCGCCTCATGCCGGTGAGGCTGTCGGACCCGCCCGGCGCTCACCAGAGCCGGGAGATCGACATGTGGACAGCGACGGTGCTTGTGGACGGTCGAACGATCAAGACGATGATCTGCTATGCCGCCGGCCTACGCGCCGACCCGCCGGACGCGCGGCCGCGAACGCGCGGGGATGCGGGGTGCGAAGGCGCCGGGGGTGCGAAGGTACCGGACGCGGACCGGGCCTCAGGCGCTGGCGAGCCGGCGCAGCCGGGACACGGCCTCGTCGAGCACCTCGGGTTTCTTGCAGAACGCGAACCTGACCAGGTGCCGGCCGGCGGCGACGTTGTCGTAGAAGACCTGGCTCGGTACCGCGACCACGCCGCACCGTGCCGGCAACTCGCGGCAGAACTCGACGCCGTCCGTGCCACCCAACCCGGTGATGTCCGCGGTGACGAAGTAGGTGCCCTCGGGTACCAGCACCGAGAACCCGGCCTCGGTCAGGCCACCGATCAGTCGATCCCGCTTGGCCTGCAGGTCGGCGCGGAACTCCTCGTAGTACGAGCGGGGCAGCGACAGCGCGTACGCGACGGCCGGCTGCAGGGGAGCGGCGTTGACGAAGGTCAGGAACTGCTTGACCCGCAGTACGGCGGAGACCAGTTCGACCGGCCCGCACGCCCAGCCGACCTTCCAACCGGTGCACGAAAAGGTCTTCCCAGCCGACGAGATCTGCAGCGTACGGTCGCGCATCCCGGGCAGGGTGGCCAGCGGGACGTGTGAGCCGCCGTCGAAGATCAGGTGCTCGTACACCTCGTCGGTGACCGCGTACACGTCGTGCGATACGCAAAGCCGCGCGATGAGCGCCAGTTCGTCGCGGGTGAACACCTTGCCGGTCGGGTTGTGCGGGGAGTTGAGCAGCACCAGCCGGGTACGCGGGCCGAAGGCCGCGCGCAGCGCGGCGGCGTCGAACTCGTAGCGCCCGTCGGAACCCGGTCGCAGGGTCACCGGCCGGCGCACCGCACCGGCCAGCGCGATGGCCGCCGCGTAGGAGTCGTAGTACGGCTCGAAGCAGATCACCTCGTCGCCGGGCTCGCACAGCGCCAGGATCGCGGCGGTGATGGCCTCGGTCGCGCCGGCCGTCACCAGCACCTCACCGTCGGGGTCGTACTCCAGCCCCCAGAAGGTGCTCTGGTGGTCGGCGATCGCCGAGCGCAGGGCGGGGATGCCGGGCCCCGGCGGGTACTGGTTCGCGCCGGTCTGCAGGGCCTTGGCTGCGGCGTCGAGCATGCCGGGCGGCCCGTCGGTGTCTGGGAAGCCCTGACCGAGGTTGACCGCGCCGGTGCGCACGGCGAGTGCGGACATCTCGGCGAAGATGGTGGTGCCGAACGGCTGCATCCGGGCGACGAGCGGATCCATGCCGGCCAGCCTATGCCTGCCCTGGCGGCCAGCCGCCGGCCGCAGGCCCTGAACGCGGCGGCGGGTCCTCAGCGCGGCGGCGGGTCCTCAGCGCGGCGGTGGGGGCTGCTGGGTGGTGCGCTCCAGCCAGGCGACGGCCTGGGCGACCTGCTCCGCCAGCACCCGGGCCGGGTCCCCGCGCAGCAGACTGACCGCCACCTGGTCGAGCCCGAAGGTCAGGTACCAGATCCGGGCACGCTGGTATGTCTGCGGATCGACTGCCTCGCGCAGCGTCGACCAGCCGTGCCAGGCCAGGCAGGCGGCGTCCACAGCCGGATCGAACGGCTGCGCGAAATCCCAGTCCAGCACGCCGACACAGTGCCGGCCGGCCGGATCCCAGTGCACGTTCTCGCCGGCCAGATCCCCGTGTACCAGCCGGACCGGTACCGGCGGCAGGTCCCGCGCCCGCGCCACGCGCTCGGCCGCCTCGGCCCGCCACTCGTCCGGCAGCAGCGCGCTCACCTCACGCATCAGCTCCGGCCAGCGGGGCCCACCCGCGTACGCGTGGGCCGGGCCGAGCAGCCCGTCGACGTCGGCGAGGTGCACCGAGGCCAGGGCGGCCATCAGGTCGCGCAGTCCGGCCGGCTGGCCCTGCCCGCGGGCGGTCGGCGCGCCCGGTACCCAGGACAGCGCGACCGCGGCCCGCCCGTTGACGTCGACCACGTCGGTCAGCGGTACTGGCACGGCGAACGGCAATCCGGCCTTCTCCAGGCGGGACAGCAGCTGGCAGCGCTGGGGCAGCAGGGCCGCGGTGCTGGCGTACTTGGCGATCCGCACCGCCGCGACGCCGGGCAGCAGGACGACATCGTGCGAGCCGCCCCGACCCAGCCGTGCGCGCTCCCACGCGCTCCCCGGCATCAACGCGTCTGCGATGGCGAGGAGATCGTCCGGTACCTCCACGGTTGTCATTATGCCGGGGACGTTCGAATGACAATCCAGGCATCCAGGTCAGCGCGCTGGCGAGCCGGGCCGGCAGTCGCCTACCGTGCGAGTCGTGGACGGACCTCGCAACTATCAAGACGAGTCGGATGGACGCTGGTACTCGGGTTACGCCGAGCGGTACCCGGCGGTGGACAGCCGGTTCGAGGACGACGAGCGGCATCGGGTGCCGGAGCCGCGCTACTCGGAGCCGGGTGAGGCGGGCGGCGAGTCGGGCCGGTTCCGGGAGGGTTACCCCGAGGCCGAGGCGTATGGCTCCCGGTCCGATCCTGGTCTGGCCGCCCGGAGCGCCAGCCCGACCGGGCCGCGCTCGGGTGTGGAGTTGCCGCCGTTGCCGCCGCCGGCCGACCTGTCGGACTCACGTTTCCACGACTCGACCGAGTCCCGGTTCCACCAGGAGCAGGTCGAGCCGCGCTTCCATCAGGAGCAGGTCGAGCCCCGGTTCCATCAGGAGCAGGTCGAGCCCCGGTTCCACCAGGAACAGGCCGAGCCGCGGTTCCATGCCGAGGGGCCGGAGTCGCGATTCCAGACCGAGCCGATAGACCGCGCGGCGCTGCGCCGGGCGCCCGGGTCGGTCGGGGCGCCGACGCAGCTCGCGCCGCCCATCCAGACCCAGCCGATCAACCCGCCGCCGATCCAGGCGGGGCCACCGATGCAGGCCGCGACGCCGATGCAGGCCGGGCCCATGCAGGGCAATCCGCCCCCGCCGCTCGGGCCGGCCGGTGGCGGGATGCCGGGCCCGGCATCCCAGCCGGCGCCGCCCATGCCCGTCGACCAGAGCGGCGCCGTGTACCGCTCCCGGCACACCGGCGCGGCGATCCTGCTGGTCGTCGTGGCGATCCTGGCCGAATTGCTGACCGTGCGGATGCTGTTCTCGGGCGAGTTCGGGCACCCGTTCCAGCCGGCCGAGGTGCTGGGCGGGATCTTCACCATGGGCGGCACCCCGCTCGTCGCGATGGGCCTGTACGGGTTGATCACCGGTGCGGCCAATGCGTCCGGGCCGGCGCCGGGCCGCGCATGGCTGCGACCGCCGCTGGCGTTCCTGCCGATCGGGCTGGCGCTCATCGTGGCCGGCGCCCTCGCTATATAGCATTTTAAGGGCAAAACCGACAAAAGCCCCCAGGGTGTACGCCCAGGGGCGGCTGCGGCCTGAGCACCGCGTACACTCGACAACGGCGACCACCTCGCGTGGTCGACCTCGCGCGCCCTCCTCACCTCATCGGTGGGGCGGCGGCCGCCCTGGTCCCGATGCGCCACTCCGGCGCGCGGGCTCAACCCCGGCCGACGATCAGGCGCCAGGCCGGCGGTCCGACCGGAGCGCCGGGACAACCAGGGAAACTGAGGAGCACCCCGCCATGGCAGTGGTAACCATGCGCCAGCTTCTGGAGAGCGGTGTCCACTTCGGACACCAGACTCGGCGCTGGAACCCGAAGATGAAGCGCTTCATCCTCACCGAGCGCAACGGGATCTACATCATCGATCTGCGCCAGAGCCTCGACTACATCGAGAAGGCGTACGACTTCGTCCGCAACACGGTCGCCGAGGGCGGCAGCATCCTGTTCGTCGGCACCAAGAAGCAGGCCCAGGAGGCGATGTCGGAGCAGGCGTCGCGGGTCGGCATGCCGTACGTGAACCACCGCTGGTTGGGTGGCATGCTCACCAACTTCCAGACGGTCTACAAGCGGCTGCAGCGGATGAAGGAGCTGGAGTCGATCGAGCAGACCGGCGCGGCGCAGGGGTACACGAAGAAGGAGACCCTCCAGCTGACTCGGGAGAAGGACAAGCTGACCCGGACCCTGGGCGGTCTGCGGGACATGCAGAAGACCCCGGCCGCGATCTGGGTGGTGGACACCAAGAAGGAGCACATCGCCGTCGACGAGGCCCGCAAGCTGGGCATCCCGGTGATCGCGGTGCTGGACACCAACTGCGACCCGGACGAGGTCGACTTCCCGATCCCCGGCAACGATGACGCCATCCGCTCGGCCGCGCTGCTGACCCGCGTGATCGCGGACGCGGTCGCGGACGGTCTGATCTCCCGGTCCGGACGGGGCACGGGGCGCGGCGCCGCCGACGAGAAGCCCGAGCCGGGCGCGGTGGCGGTCGACGAGCCGCTGGCCGAGTGGGAGCGCGAGCTGCTGCAGCGCAAGGAGGCGCAGCCGGGCACCACCGAGGCCGCTCCGGCCGCTCCGGCTGCGGAGGCTGGTCCGGCTGCGGAGGCCGCTGCGGCTGCGGAGGCCGCTCCGGCTGCGGAGGCTGCTCCGGCCGCCGAGGCTGCCCCGGCCACCGAGGCCACCTCGGCCTGACGGTCGCGCCGGATGGCGGAACTCCGCCGTCCGGCAAACGGACATGAGGACATAGCAAGGCCGGCCGCTCGCGGCGGTGCGCGACGGGCGCGTCCGGGGACGGATGCGCCCGAAGCGAATCGCGGCGGGCGGCGGCGCCGGGTCGCTCGACGAGGTCTGCGAGGATTCTCGTGAGCCGGCGCCGTCGAACCGGGTATCGGGCGCCATCGGCGTCAGGGAATGTGGCGCCGGGGTCGGGTACCCGGGCGAGAAGGCAGAGTGCCGCCCGCAAGCGGACGGATAGAAGAGGGACATGGCGAACTTCACTTCCGCGGACGTCAAGAAGCTCCGCGAACTGACCGGCGCTGGCATGATGGACTGCAAGAAGGCGCTGGACGAGGCCGACGGCGACTTCGAGAAAGCGGTAGAGATCCTCCGCATCAAGGGTGCGAAGGACGTCGGCAAGCGGGCCGGCCGGACCGCCGCCAACGGGCTGGTCGCCCACTCCGGCACGGCTCTGCTCGAGATCAACTGCGAGACCGACTTCGTGGCCAAGAACGCCGACTTCATCGCCCTGGCGCAGAGCCTGGTGGAGCAGGTGGCGAACACGAACCCGGCCGACCTGGACGCGCTGCTGGCCTCCACGCTGCCCGACGGTCGCACCGTCGCCGCCGCCGTGGACGAGCAGTCCGCGAAGATCGGTGAGCGTCTGGTGGTCAACCGGTTCGCGGTGCTCAACGGCCAGGTCGCCGTCTACCTGCACCGCAAGAGCGCGGACCTGCCGCCGGCCGTGGGGGTGATGGTCGAGTACGCGGGCAAGTCCGACGAGGCGGGCGAGGCGGACGCGCGCGGCGTCGCGATGCAGATCGCGGCTATGCGGCCGAAGTACCTCAGCCGCGACGAGGTCCCCACGGACGTGGTCGCGACCGAGCGGCGCATCGCCGAGGAGACCGCCCGCGAGGAGGGCAAGCCCGAGCAGGCCCTCGCGCGGATCGTCGAGGGCCGGGTCGGCGCCTTCTTCAAGGACTTCGTCCTGCTGGAGCAGTCGTCGGTGCAGGACCAGAAAAAGACTGTGCAGCAGATCCTCAAGGAGGCCGGGCTCACCGTGAACCGGTTCGTCCGGTTCGAGGTCGGGCAGGCCTAGCAGTACGGCAGACGGGGAGGCCGCGGGTGGACGAAAACCACGCGCCGGCCTCCCCGTCGCATAGTAGGGCCGGTCTGGCCCGGCACGTCTGGCGCCGCACAGCGACCCAGACCAGCCACCGGCGGCGGGGCGCGTCGCCCAGCTTGCGCCGGGACATGACAGATTGGTAATGACAGACCTGGAGGGCGCGATGACTGACACGGTGGCCGACGAGATCGTGACCGCTGCGGCGGGCCGGCTGGCCAGCGGCGGGCCGCCGCGAGCCCGACGGGTTGTGCTGAAGCTGTCCGGCGAGGTGTTCGGCGGCGGCGAGATCGGCGTGGATCCGGACGTGGTCCAGGACCTGGCCCGGCAGATCGGGCACGTGGTCCAGCTCGGGACCCAGATCGCCGTGGTGGTCGGCGGCGGCAACTTCTTCCGCGGCGTGGAGCTGGAGAAGCGCGGCATGGACCGCTCCCGCGCCGACTACATGGGCATGATCGCGACGGTGATGAACTGTCTGGCGCTGCAGGACTTTCTGGAGAAGTCGGGCATCGACACCCGGGTGCAGACGGCGATCACCATGGCCCAGGTGGCCGAGCCGTACATTCCCCGCAAGGCGATCCGGCACCTGGAAAAGGGCCGCGTGGTCATCTTCGGGGCGGGCGCCGGGATGCCGTACTTCTCGACCGACACCGTGGCTGTGCAGCGGGCTCTGGAGATTCACGCTGACTCCGTGCTGATGAGCAAGAACGGCGTGGACGGCGTCTACACCGCCGACCCGAGGATCGATCCGACCGCCGTCAAGTTGGCCTCCATCACGTTCGATGAGATGCTTCGCGAGGGTCTGGGGGTGGCCGATGCGGCGGCCTTCAGCCTGTGCAAGGACAATCGCCTTCCGATGCTCGTCTTCGGTGCCGAGGGCGAGGACACCATCATCAAGGCGGTCAGCGGCGAGAAGATCGGCACACTGATCACCGCCTGACCGGCCGGCAGTAACCGCGTGACCTGCCACGCAACCGCCCGAAGGAGGCGACGGAGCACGTGATCGACGAAACGCTCTTCGAGGCAGAAGAGAAGATGGAGCGGGCGATCGAGGTCGCCAAGGAGGAGTTCGCCGCGATCCGTACCGGTCGAGCCACGGCGGCGATGTTCTCCAAGATCATCATCGACTACTACGGCAGCCCGACCCCGCTGCCGCAGATGGCCTCGATCGGCACCCCGGAGCCACGGATGGCGATCATCAAGCCGTACGACAACGGCCAGCTCCAGGCGATGGAGAAGGCGATCCGCGACTCGGATCTCGGGGTGAACCCGAATAACGAGGGCAACCAGCTGCGCATCGTACTGCCGCAGATGACCGAGGAGCGGCGCCGGGACATGATCAAGGTGGCCCGGCACAAGGGCGAGGAGGCCAAGGTCTCCGTTCGCAACGTGCGACGCAAGGCCAAGGAGGAGCTGGACCGCATCGTCAAGGACGGCGAGGCGGGCGAGGACGAGGTGCGCCGGGCGGAGAAGGAGCTCGACGACCTCACCCACAAGTACACCGCCAGCATCGACGAGATCGTCAGGCACAAGGAAACCGAGCTCCTCGAGGTCTGATGTCCTACGTCGATCCTCCGGACCGCCAGGGATCTCGGGCACGTCATCGGGCGCGGCACGCCGACGTGGCCGCGCCCGAGCCGTACCCAGAGCCGGCGCCGCAACCCGTCCCGTACGACAAGGACGGCACGGCGATCATCCCGGCGTACCCGAAGGGGCCCGTCGACGAGCTGGACCTCAACCTCGAGGACGGCCGCACCGCCCGGTCCCGTGAGCAGCGCGCCAGCGAGCCGTCGCCCCAGGGCCCGCGCAAGAGCCGTGCCGGCCGCAACCTGCCCGCGGCGATCGGGGTGGGTGTCACCCTCGGCGCGATAGTCATCGTCTCGCTGTTCGTCTGGCGTCCCGCCTTCCTCGGCCTGATCGTGCTGGCGACCGGCATCGGGGTCTTCGAGATGGTCCGAGCCGTGCGCGGGACGGGCATCCGAGCGCCGCTGATTCCGCTGCTGCTGGCCTGTCCGGTGATGGTCGGGCTGGCTTGGGAGGGCGGGACCGAACCGCTGATCCTGGGCCTGACGCTGTCCGTCGTCGCGGCGCTGATCTGGCGCCTGGCCGACGGCCCCGCCGGATACCAGCGCGACGCCACCACCGCGGCTCTGATCGCGGTCTATGTGCCGTTCCTCGCGTCCTTCGCGGTCATGCTGGACAAGCCGCACGATGGCCCACTCCGGGTGGTGCTGACCCTTGCCTCGGTGGTGCTCTCCGACACGGGTGGCTACGCCGCCGGGGTGTTCTTCGGTCAGCATCCGATGGCGCCGTCGATCAGCCCGAAGAAGTCCTGGGAGGGGCTGTGCGGCTCGCTGCTGGCCACCGGCCTCGGCGGTGCGGTGCTGATCGACCTCCTGCTCCACGAGCCCTGGTGGCACGGCGTGATCTTCGGGGTCGCCGTGTCGATCGCCGCCGTTGTTGGCGATCTCACAGAATCCCTGATCAAGCGGGATCTCAAGATCAAGGACATGAGTAACCTGCTGCCCGGGCACGGCGGCCTGATGGACCGGCTCGACTCGATCCTTTTCGCCATTCCGACCGCCTTCGTGCTGCTCTCGGTGCTCGCGCCGGTCGGCAAATAGCCGCCGCGACGCCGCTTCGGGGCGCCTCGGGGCACGCGAGGGGGATTCTGGCCCCCGCCAAAGCCCGGCTCGGGCCGTCGCGCCACCCCCGGGCCGGCCGGCACGCGGCGTGGCCGTCCTCGGCGTGAGAGGGCGATCGTGCCCGGTCGTGCGAGACTGGACCGGCTATGACAACACAGCCCGTCACCGGACCCGGCCAGCCACTGGCCCTGCTGCCCGCGACCCCCGAGGTCGCGAGCCCCGCCCCGGCCGCGCCCGGCGCCGCGCGGTCGCGCACCGTCGCCGGCCCGCCCGGCCTCGCGCTCGCCGAACTGCCCGGTGATGCGCAGGCGGCCCCGGCCGGTCGCCGGCAACGGGCCGCGATGCCGCCGCGCCACCTCGCCGACCTGGACCTCGCCGGCCGCCGGGCGGCCGTCGCCGGCCTCGGCGACAAGGAGTTCCGGGCCGGGCAGCTGTCCACCCACTACTTCGGGCGGCTGATCCGCGACCCGCAGCGGATGACCGACATCCCCGCGACCGCGCGCGGCCGGCTCGCCGCCGAGCTGCTGCCCACGCTGCTGACGCCGGTGCGCCAGCTGACCTGTGACGATGGCCGTACCCGTAAGACGCTCTGGCGGCTGCACGACGGCTCGCTGGTGGAGAGCGTGCTGATGGGGTATCCGGACCGGGTCACGGTCTGCGTCTCCAGCCAGGCGGGCTGCGGCATGGCCTGCCCGTTCTGCGCGACCGGCCAGGCCGGGCTGACCCGCAACCTGTCCACCGCCGAGATCGTCGACCAGGTGGTCTGGTTCGCCGGGCTGGCCGCCGAGGGCGCGCTGCCCGACTGCCCGGACCGGCTGTCCCGGGTGGTGTTCATGGGCATGGGCGAGCCGCTGGCCAACTACTCGCGGGTGACCGAGGCGGTACGCCGGCTCACCGAGCCAGCGCCGGGCGGCTTGGGCCTGTCCGCACGACATGTCACGATCTCGACAGTCGGCCTGGTGCCGGCCATCCACCGACTGGCCGGCGAGGACCTGCCAGTCACCCTTGCGCTGTCGTTGCACGCGCCAGATGATGAGCTGCGCGACGAACTCGTACCGGTCAACCAACGGTGGAAGGTGGCCGAGGTGCTGGATGCCGCATGGTCGTACGCGGCACGCACTGGGCGCCGTGTCTCTATCGAGTACGCCATGATCAAAGACGTAAATGACCAACCGTGGCGGGCGGATCTGCTCGGTCGGCTGTTGGCCGGGAGGTTGGCGCATGTCAACCTGATCCCGCTGAACCCGACCCCGGGCAGCCGCTGGGACGCCAGCCCCAAGCCGGTCGAGCGCGAGTTCGTCCGGCGACTGCGCGCGGCCGGAGTGGCGGCCACCGTGCGCGACACGAGGGGCCGCGAGATCGACGGTGCCTGTGGGCAGCTGGCCGCGCTGGCGGATGAACGAGCCGCTGGCGACGCTTCGGCGCAGTCGCGGTCGGATGAGCCAAGGCGGGGGCCAGGGGCGAATGCCTCACGCAGTGAGCGAAAGGCGGCACAGTGAGTCAAGGTCAGCGGTTCCGGCGAAGGGCGCTGCGTCGCGGGTACAAGGTGGACGAGGTGGACACCTTCCTCGACCGGGTCGAGGCGACGCTCAACGGCGAGGCGAGCTCCCCGGTCGCCGCTCAGGAGGTCCACGACGTGGTCTTCCGGGTGCGCTTCGGCGGGTACGACGAGTGGCAGGTCGACCTGCACCTCGACCGGGTCGAACGGCAGCTCAGCGAGCTGGAGGAGCGCACGGGCGCGCGCGGCTCCGATCGGATGGCCGACCGGATGGCCGAGGACCGCGTGGGCTCCGCTGACCGCCTGGGACCGCCGGATCGCCTGGGCCCGCCGGACCGTCTGGGCCCGCCGGACCGTCTGGGCCCGCCGGACCGTCTAGGCCCCCCGGACCGTCTGGGCCCGCCGGATCGAATGGGCCCCCCGGACCGGATGGGGCCGCCCGACCGCCTCGGACCTCCGGATCGGATGGCGCCTCCGGATCGACTCGCGCCGCCCGAGCGCATGGGTGCGCCCATGGGCGCCCCGATGGGCGGGCCGGACCGGATGGCTCCGGTCATGCGCGACGACCGGACCATGCCGCCGCCGGATCGGGCCGGCCCGCCGCCGATGCGCGACGACCGGATGATGCCGCCCCAGCCGGACCGGTTCGGGCCGCCGCCGGTGCGTGACGATCGCCCGCCGATGCCGCCGCCGCAGTCCCGTCCGGTGCCCCCGATGTCGCCGTCGACCAGCGGCGGCTTCGCCCGGTTCGACGAGCCGACCCGATACGACGCTCCGCCACGCTATGGGGAGCCCGACCGGTACGAGGAGCCGACCAACGCCTTCGGCCGGGGTTTCGAGGGGTTCGAGCCCGGCCGGCACGGCAAGACGGACATGACCACCGAGATCAGGATGCCGCAGGACCTGGGCGTCGGCGGAGCCGCCGCGGGTCTGGGCGGAGACGCCCTCCGCGTCGACCAGTTGCGCCGCACGTTCCACCCGCGCCGGTTTGGCAGCGGGTACGACCCGGTCCAGGTGGATCGCCTGTTCGAGGGAATTCTCAGCGCGATGTCCAGCCGGTCCTCGGTGGCGATCAACGACACGGAGCTGGACCCGGGGCAGTTCAACCTGGTGCCGGGCGGCTACTACGAGGCAGAGGTGGATCAGGCGCTGCGGGAGGTCCGCGACATCCTGCGGCGACGCTGAGCAGCTACGCCGCCGGCCCCGGCACGGATCGCGGCCGTGCTCCGGGGCCGAGCGGTGGCAAGCGTGACGGCGGGGCATGCGTTACCGCGGTGGCATGCGTGACGGCCGCGGCAGGCGTTGCTCCGGTAGGCATGCGTGAGGTTCGGGGCCTGCCGGGGGCGGATGGGGTCGGTGCGCGGGTGCGTACCCGCGCTGGTCAGCGCAGGCCGTTCTTGCGCAGCAGCCAGTCCCCGACCAGGACCACCGCGAGCAGCGCGGCGAAAACGATCAAGAAGATGTCCTCGATGTGGCCGCGCTGGTTGCCGCACAGCATCGCCAGCAGGACCACGATGACCCCGACAGCACCGATGCGGGCCAACTTGGCGTTGCCCGGCTTGTGCTGGTCCGGTGAGGTCACTGGCTCTTCGTCGGCCACGTCGATCCCCTTTGATGATCATTCGCTCGATCGGGTGCAGGCTTAGTTTGGCATGCCGTCCGGGAGCCTCACCGGGCGGTCCGCCTCGGGTGCCCTGGCCGGGTGGACGTTACGGAGGTGGCGGCGGTGGGCGTTGGAGGGCAGTGCTGAGCATCCGCACACCGCCGGTGGCGCCTCCGGTAGCGTCGGGGGGTACGGATCGCGAGTCAGAAGGGGCACCGCAGTGCGGATCACCGGTACCGGCCACGCGAGCATGCGGATCGACACCCCGGCGGGAAGCATCCTGTGCGACCCCTGGGTGAATCCGGCCTACTTCGCCTCCTGGTTCCCGTTTCCGGACAACTCGCAGCTGGACTGGGAGTCGCTCGGGCAGACCGACTACCTGTACGTCTCCCACCTGCACCGGGACCACTTCGACGCGGAGCACCTGAAGCGTTTCGTGAGCAAGCAGGCGACGGTGTTGCTGCCCGAGTACCCGACCAGCGAGCTGGAGGACCAGCTGCGCGAGCTGGGCTTCACCGACTTCTTCCGCACCACCTCCAACGAGGTGCACGAGCTCGACGGCGGGCTCAAGGTCATGATTCAGGCGCTGACCAGCCCGACCGACGGGCCGATCGGCGACTCCTCGCTCTGGGTCGAGTACGACGGCGTCCGGCTGCTCAACCAGAACGACGCCCGCCCGTCCGATCTGTCCACCTTCGCCGAGCTGGGTCAGGTGCACGCGCACCTGCTGCAGTTCTCCGGCGCCATCTGGTACCCGATGGTCTACGAGCTGCCCGACGCGGCGAAGACGGCGTTCGGCAAGCAGAAGCGCGAGCGGCAGTTCGACCGCACCTTCCGCTACATCGACGACCTCAAGGCCGACCACGTCTTCCCGATCGCCGGGCCGCCGTGCTTCCTTGACGACGCCCTGTGGCAGTTCAACGACCTGGGCGACGACGAGGGCAACATCTTCCCCGACCAGCAGCGTTTCATGGAGGAGTACGCGAAGGTCGGCGGCACCAACGCGACCGTCCTGCTGCCCGGCACGGTCACCGAGCTGACCGTCTCCTCGGAGGTCTCCGAGGCGCGGACCACCCAGCCGGTGGACGACGTCGCGGAGTTCTTCGCGGGCAAGGAGGAGCACCTGCGCGCGTACCAGGAGCGGCAGCGCCCGGTGATCGAGGCGGCCAAGGCGTCCTGGCGGCACCCCGAGATCGACGTGCTCGGCGAGCTGAAGAAGCGGATCGAGCCCCTGCTGGAGGAGTCGATCTACCTCGCCAAGGGGGTCGGAGGGCCGGTCCGGATCGACCTGACCGACTCCGACGGTCCTGACGGCGAGGTGCTCGACTCGATAGTCGTGGACTTCCCCGGCAAGCAGGTGCGGGAGTACGCCGACGAGAAGGTCCGGTACCGGTTCCGTACCGGCCGCGCGCTGGTCGAGCACCTGCTGCACATCGGCGAGGTGGACTGGGTCAACTCGCTGTTCCTGTCCTGCCGGTTCTCGGCGGCCCGGGTGGGCCAGTACAACGAGTTCGTATACTCGTTCTTCAAGTGCCTGTCCGAGGAGCGCCTGCAGTACGCGGAGGGCTGGTACGACGAGAACGAGCGCACCACCGACGCCGAGGACATCACGCTGGGTGACTGGGTGGTGCAGCGGCGCTGCCCGCACCTGAAGGCGGACCTGACCCGGTTCGGGGTGATCGAGGGCGAGACGCTGACCTGCCAGCTGCACGGCTGGAAGTTCGATCTGACCAGCGGGCGCTGCCTGACCAGCGCCGGCCACGAGCTGCGGTGCCGGCCGGCCACGGTCGACGTCGAGGCGTAGGGGCGGTTGGGCGCGGGGCCTGACCAGGGGCGCGGGGTAAAACGGATCACGTCTTCTGGCGTGTACCTCACAATCGTGGGCCCTTTGGTGTAGTGTAGTTTGCGAAGTTTTTGTGTACCTGGCTTCCGTCACCCTCCAGGTGGCGGCACGGTCGTCTCCTCACGAGGGATGAGCCCCGGCTAGCGCTGCTCGAAAACGGCCAACCGGCCTCGCAGCGAGTGGGGCCGGACGAAAGATCTCCGAGGAGAAACAGAATGACTCAGGGAACCGTGAAGTGGTTCAACGCGGAGAAGGGCTTCGGCTTCATCTCCGTCGACGGCGGCGGCGCCGACGTTTTCGTACACCACTCCGCGATTCAGACCACCGGCTACCGTTCGCTGGACGAGAACCAGCGGGTGGAGTTCGAGATCGTGCAGGGTGCCAAGGGCCCGCAGGCGGAGTCCGTCCGTCCGATCTGAACCATCATCGTCGTCCCGGCGCCGGCCGGGACGACGTGGGAACCGGACCCCGTACTCTGCCCTGTGCTACGGGGTCCGGTGCCGTTTCCGGGGCTGGTCGAGGCCAGCCCCGGGCGGTTGCTCAGGCGGCTGGCAGGCCCAGGTCGGCCAGGATGCGCTGGGCGGCGTTGTGTCCGGCCGCCCCGATCACGCTGCCGGCCGGGAACGCGCCGGCGCTACCCGCGTACAGGCCCGGCAGGCCGGTCGCGTACGGCATCCGGTCGGTGAAGGACACCGTGTTGTCGACGTGGTGGATGTGCCCGCCGGTGATCCCGAAATGCGCCTCGATTCCGGGCGGCGAGAGCGGCAGCATGTCCACCACCAGGTCGCTGGTGCCGGGCGCGTACCGGTCGCAGATCGCCAGCAGGCGCTCGACGTAGGACGGCAGCTCGGCATCCCAGCTCGAACCGGCGATGTCGTACGGCACCGACTGCACGAACAGCGCCGAGGAGTGGTGCCGCTGGGGATCCTGCAGCGTGGGGTCCACGGTCGTGTGCACGTACCACTCGATGGTCGGCTCGTCGGGCAGCCGTCCGGCCGACACGTCGGCCCACATCCCGCGCAACTCGGCCATTGGCCGCCCGTCCCGGGCCGAGCCGGGCAGCAGGTGGATGGTCGAGCCGAACGGGCTGGGCGCGCCGGCCGGCAGGCAGGAGAAGTCGGGCAGGTCGCGCAGCGCGAGGTTGAGCTTCAGCGTGGTGCCGGGGCGGCGTACCGCGCGGACGCGGTCCTCGACCGGCAGCCCGGGAGCCAGTGCGAACAGCCGGTACGGGTCGCAGGCACCCAGCACCACCGTGGCGGCCACGGTGCGCCCGTCGGCCAGCCGTACGCCGGAGGCCGCCCCGGCATCGGTCAGCACCTCCGCGACGGGAGCGCCGGCCACGATCGTCGCGCCGGCGGCCCGCGCGGCGGCGGCGAAGGTGCCGGAGACCGTACCCATGCCGCCGCGGGCGATCATCCAGGTGCCGTCCGAGCCGGGTAGCCGGCACATGTTGTGGACCAGGAAATTGTGGCCGGTGCCGGGGTCGTCGGGACCCGCGTTGAGCCCGGACAGCCCGTCGGTCACCGCGTACATGGCGATCAACAGCTCGGATTGGAAGTCGAACCGGGCCAGGTAGTCGGCGACGGATCCGCGTACCAGATCGATGAAGACCTGGCGCAGCTCGGCCCGGATGTAGCGCTCGGCGGTCGCCTCGACCGGCAGCGGCTCGGCCAGCCAGGCCGGGGCCAGGTCCTCGCGCAGGCTGGCCAACTCGGCCTGCATCGCGTCGTCGGCCGCCACATCGGCGGCCGAGAAGAACGTGGTCAGCTGCTCCCGGGTGGCCGCCCGGTCCCGGCCGAACAGCAGGTACGGCGCGCCCGGCCCGCCGGGCGTGGGCAGGAAGTAGTGCGGGTCCCGGCGCAGCACCGGGATGTCCACGCCGAGCTTCGCGATCAGCTCCGGCGGCATCAGGCCCAGCAGGTACGAGCCGGTGGAGTGCCCCAGGCCGGGCACCTTCGGGAAGGGGTGCTCGGTGCGGGCGGCCCCGCCGATCACCGGCGCCGCCTCCAGCACCGTGACCGCGAGTCCGGCGCGGGCCAGCAGCACCGCGGCGACCAGGCCGTTGTGTCCGGCGCCGATGATCACGACGTCGGCGCGCTGAGGGATGTCACTCATCAGCCCACCCTAGGGCCTGGCGGCGGAGGGTCTCAGAAGTCGATCACGACTGGGGCGTGATCGGAGGGCCCCTTGCCCTTGCGCGCCTCCCGGTCGATGTACGCGTCCTGGACCGCCTCGGCGACCTGCCGCGTCGCGTAGACCAGGTCGATGCGCATGCCCATGTCCTGGTGGAACATGCCGGCCCGGTAGTCCCAGTAGGTGAACGGGTTCGGCCCCTTCATCGGGCGCGGTACCACGTCGACCAGGCGGAGCCCGCGCAGCGCGGCCAGGGCGTCCCGCTCGGGCTCGGTCACGTGGGTCGAGCCGGCGAACGCGGCCGGGTCCCAGACGTCCGCGTCGGTGGGCGCCACGTTGAAGTCCCCGCACACGGCGAGCCGGTCATGGGCCGCGAGCTCCGGCTCCAGGGCGCTGCGCAGCGCCGCCAACCAGGCCAGCTTGTACTGGTAGTGCGGCGAGTCGATGGTGCGACCGTTCGGCACGTAGACCGACCAGACCCGCAGCCCGCCGCAGGTGGCGCCGATGGCCCGCGCCTCCGGGTCCGGAAAGCCCGGTTCGCCGGGGAACCCGAGGCTCACGTCGGCCAGCCCGACCCGGGACAGCACCGCCACCCCGTTCCACCGGCCGGAGCCGTGCGCGGCCACCTCGTACCCGAGCTTGGTGACCTCGGTCGTCGGGAACTCCGCCGTCTTGGTCTCCTGAAGGCACACCACGTCCGGCGCCACCGCCGGCAGCCAGTCGAGCAGCCGGGGCAGCCGGGCGGTGACCGAGTTGACGTTCCAGGTGGCCAGGCGCATTCGCCTACGGTAACCGCCGCGGCGCCGGCCGGCGCGGGCAGCGCGGCGGGGCGGCGCGTGTCTACGATCTGGGTTGATCGATCGGAGGGCCGGGGTGCACACCGACATCCACGTTCCACTGGGCGCGGCCATCGACATCTCATCGGGCGCGGTCAGTGACGTTCCATCGAGCACAGCCATCGACGTCTCATCGGGCGCGGAGCCGACCGAGCCGCGCGGCCGCCGGGCCGACGCGGCCCCCGCCCGACGATGACCGGGCCAGTCGGATCATCCGGGTCGGTCGGATCATCCGGGTGGCCCGGGCCAGCGGGATCATTCGGGCCGGCCGCGCCGCTCGATCCCGCCGCGGTCGCCGAGGCGCTGCGACCGTTCGGCGCGTCCCGGACGCTGCCCGCCGCGGCCTACACCGATCCCGCGGTACTGGACTGGGAGCGCCGGCAGCTGTTCGCCGGCGCCTGGACCTGCGTCGGCCGCGTGGACGACCTCTTCGCCGGCGGCCGGCCCGGCCCCGGCGTTCTTTTCGGCGCCGAGAGTCCCCTCGCTGCCGGCGACGGACTCGGCGGCAGCGAGATCACGCAGCGCGCGCTGACCGTCGGCGACGTCGGCGTCCTGCTGACCGCGCCCGCCCGGAATGTCGGGCACGGCGGGGACGGCGGCGACGGCGGCGGCGACGGCGACGGGCGCGGGCACGGCGGCGTGCGCGGGTTCGCCAACGTGTGCCGGCACCGAGGGCACGAATTGCTGCCTGATGGGGGTACGGCCGGCCGCCCGTCGGTGATCTGCCCGTACCACGGCTGGTCGTACCGGCTGGACGGTTCGCTGGCCCGCGCGCCCGGGGCCGGCGTGGTGGCCACGTCGCCGTTCGACCCGGCCCGGTACGGTCTGGTCGAACTTCCGGTGGAGGTGTGGCACGGCTGGGTGTTCGTCAACGCCCTCGGCGGCGCGCCCCCGTTCCCGAGCTACCTCGGCGGGCTGGCCGGCCTGATCGCGCCCTACCGGCCCGGGTCGCTGTGGCGCGGCGCCCGGCATGAGTATCGGGTGGCCGCCAACTGGAAGGTGATCGTCGAGAACTACCAGGAGTGCTGCCACTGCCCGCTGATCCATCCCGAGTTGTGCCGGGTCTCGCCGCCGCGATCGGGGCAGAACTGGGCGTTGCCCGGTGCCTGGGTGGGCGGTGCGATGGACCTGCGCCCAACCGCCGAGACGATGTCGCTGGACGGCCGGTCGGCGGGCACCGCCATCGAGGGCGCGCCCGAGGGGACCGTTCGCTATGTGGCCGTCTTTCCGAACCTGCTGATCTCGGCGCACCCGGACTACGTGATGACCCACCGGCTGGAGCCGCTGTCGCCCGGTGCCACCCGGGTGGAGTGCGCCTGGTACTTCCCCCGGGTCGGTACGGATCCGGGCTACGCCGTGGACTTCTGGGACCTCACCAACCGTCAGGACTGGGCGGCCTGCGAGTCCGTTCAGCGCGGGCTGTCCTCGCCGCACTTCCGCCCCGGCCCGCTGGCCGCCGGCGAGGACGCGGTTCACCGGTGGATGTCGTTGCTGGCCCGGTGCTATCTCGACCCGATCGGGGCGGTTGCCGCGGCCTGCGTCGATGCCGCGCCGGACGATCGGGGACAATGATCTGGTGAGCGCTGTCCGCGAGATCATCTTGCTCGGTTCGACCGGCTCCATCGGTACTCAGGCCATCGATATCGTGCGCCGCAACCCGGACCGGTTCCGGGTGGTCGGGCTGGGCGCCGGCGGGGGCAACGTGGACCTGCTCGCCGCCCAGGCGCTCGAGCTGGGGGTGGACGTCGTAGGGGTGGCCCGCGCCTCGGCGGCGCAGGACCTGCAGCTCGCCTTCTACGCCGAGGCCCAGCGCCGCGGGTACTCGACCGGTGGGTACCGGATCCCGAAGATCGTGGCCGGGCCGGACGCCATGACCGAGCTGGCCCAGTGGCCGTGCGACACCGTGCTCAACGGGGTGGTCGGCTCGCTCGGGCTGGCGCCCACGCTGGCCGCGCTGCGCGCCGGTCGGCGGTTGGCGCTGGCCAACAAGGAATCGCTGGTGGCCGGCGGCCCGCTGGTCCGCGAGGCGGCCCGGCCGGGGCAGATCACCCCCGTCGACTCCGAGCACTCCGCGCTGGCCCAGTGCCTGCGCTCGGGGGCCGGCAACGAGGTGCGCCGGCTGGTGCTGACCGCGAGCGGGGGACCGTTCCGGGGCCGGCGCCGGGAGGAGTTGACCCAGGTCACGCCGGAGCAGGCGCTGGCGCATCCGACCTGGGACATGGGCCCGGTCGTCACGATCAACTCGGCCACTCTGGTCAACAAGGGCCTCGAGGTGATCGAGGCGCACGAGCTGTTCGGCATCGAGTACGACGCGATCCGGGTGATGGTCCACCCGCAGTCGGTGATCCACTCCATGGTCGAGTTCGTCGACGGCTCGACCATCGCCCAGTGCAGTCCGCCGGACATGCGGCTGCCCATCGCGCTGGCGCTCGGCTGGCCGCAGCGGGTGGCGGACGCGGCGCCGGGGCTGGACTGGACCGCGGCGCACACCTGGGAGCTGCGACCGCTGGACGACGAGGCGTTCCCGGCCGTGCGGCTGGCCAAGGCGGCCGGGCGGGCGGGCCGCTGCCGGCCGGCGATCTACAACGCGGCCAACGAGGAGTTGGTAGCGGCGTTCGTGGCCGGACGGCTGCCGTTCCTCGGGATCGTGGACGCGCTCGAACGGGTACTGAGCGAGGCACCCGACTTCGCGGAACCAGGTACGGTCGAGGAGGTGCTCGCCGCCGAGTCATGGGCGCGGGCCCGGGCCCGCGAGCTGGTCGCGGCCGATGGGGAAGGAGCCTGATGGCATACCTGATCGGTGTCGTGCTCTTCGCGCTGGCGATCTTCATTTCGGTCGCCCTGCACGAAGCCGGTCACATGGCCACTGCCAAGGCGTTCGGGATGAAGGTTACCCGCTACTTTGTCGGTTTTGGCCCTACTTTGTTCTCATTCCGCCGGGGTGAGACCGAGTACGGGCTGAAGGCGATCCCGGCCGGCGCGTTCGTGAAGATCGTCGGCATGACGCCGCAGGACGACGACGTGGCGCCCGAGGACGAGCCGAAGGCGATGTGGCGCTACCCCGTCTGGAAGCGCACGATCGTGATGTCCGCCGGCTCGATCATGCACTTCATCCTCGGGTTCGTCGTGCTCTGGGTCACTCTGTTCCTGGTCGGCGTGCCCAACCCCGACCTGAACGATCAGGCGAAGGTCGACGCGCTGCCGGCGACCGTCTCGATCGAGAACTGCGTGCAGCTGAACGCCGACCGGACCAACTGCCTACCCAGCGACCCGCAGTCGCCGGCGAGGCAGGCCGGCCTGCAGAACGGCGACAAGATCACGGCCGTGAACGGCACCCAGGTCGCCACCTACATCGGCCTGGTCAACACGATCCGGGCGGCCAAGCCGGGCCCGGCCACCCTGACCTTCGAGCATGCCGGGGTCACCAAGACCGCCAACATCGACCTGGTGGCCGCGCCGCGGCACCCGGCCGACAACCCCAGCGGCCCGCCGACCACGGTGGCCGCGCTCGGGGTCAGCCAGGCCCTCCCATCCAACATCCCGACGACCGTGACCTACGGGCCGATCGAGTCGATCGGCCAGTCGGGCCGCTTCACTGGCCAGCTGTTCGAGGGCATCGGCTCGTCACTCAAGACCATCCCAAGCAAGATCCCGAACCTGTGGGACTCGCTGTCCGGCAAGCCCCGCGACCCGAACGGCCCGATCAGTGTGGTCGGCGCCACCCGGCTCGGCGGCGAGAGCGTGCAGCACGGTGCCTGGACGCTGTTTCTCAGCTTCTTGATCAGCCTTAACTTCTTCATCGGCGTGTTCAACCTGCTGCCGCTGCTGCCGTTGGATGGTGGACACATCGCCATCTCCTGGTTCGAGCGGGTCCGGTCCTGGTTCTATGCCAAGATCGGCCGGCGTGACCCGGGCCGGGTCGATTACCTCAAACTCATGCCCATCACCTACGCGGTGATCCTTGTTTTCGGTGGGTTCACGCTGCTGACAGTCGCCGCCGATATCATCAACCCCGTCACTCTATTCGGCAATTAGGAGCGAGTGATCCTGCTGTGACCGCTGTCAATCTTGGTATGCCCAGTGCGCCCGTCGAGCCGCTTGCCCCGCGTCGCGAGTCCCGCCAGATCATGGTGGGCACCGTGCCGGTCGGCGGGGGCGCACCAGTGTCCGTTCAGTCGATGACCACGACACTGACCTCGGATGTCAATGCAACCCTTCAGCAGATCGCCGAGCTGACCGCCGCGGGCTGTCAGATCGTGCGGGTCGCCGTGCCTTCGCAGGACGACGCCGACGCGCTGCCGATGATCGCGAAGAAGTCGCAGATCCCGGTGATCGCGGACATCCACTTCCAGCCGAAGTACGTGTTCGCCGCGATCGACGCGGGCTGCGCCGCGGTACGGGTCAACCCCGGCAACATCAAGAAGTTCGACGACAAGGTCGCCGAGATCGCCCGGGCGGCGCAGGACGCCGGCACCCCGATCCGGATCGGCGTCAACGCCGGGTCGCTGGACCCCAGGCTGCTCCAGAAGTACGGCAAGGCCACGCCCGAGGCGCTGGTCGAGTCCGCGCTGTGGGAGTGCTCGCTGTTCGAGGAGCACGGGTTCCGGGACATCAAGATCTCGGTCAAGCACAACGACCCGATAGTCATGATCAAGGCGTACCGGCTGCTCGCCCAGCGCTGCGACTACCCGCTGCACCTCGGGGTCACCGAGGCCGGCCCGGCGTTCCAGGGCACCATCAAGTCGTCGGTGGCGTTCGGCGCGCTGCTGGCCGAGGGGATCGGCGACACCATCCGGGTCTCGCTGTCCGCGCCTCCGGTCGAGGAGGTCAAGGTCGGCGCCCAGATCCTGGAGTCGCTGGGCCTGCGCGAGCGCGGCCTGGAGATCGTCTCCTGCCCGTCCTGCGGCCGGGCCCAGGTCGACGTCTACTCGCTGGCCGACCAGGTACACGCCGCGCTGGACGGGTTCCCGGTGCCGCTGCGGGTGGCGGTCATGGGCTGCGTCGTCAACGGACCGGGCGAGGCCCGGGAGGCCGACCTCGGCGTCGCCTCCGGCAACGGCAAGGGTCAGATCTTCGTCAAGGGCGAAGTGATCAAGACTGTGCCTGAGTCGCAGATCGTCGAGGTGCTGGTCGAGGAGGCCGTGCGGATGGCCGGCGAGATGGGCGCCGAGCTGCCCGAGGAGCTCCAGGGACTGACCGGCCCGACGGTCACCGTGGGCTGACCACGAACTGACGACAGCGGGGGGCGGCCGACCGGCCGCCCCCCGCTGCGTGTGCGCGTCACTCGCTGCTGTCGGCGAGGATGGCGTACAGCTTGCGCTTGGTCTCATTCAGTACCTCGACGGCCCGCTGCCACTGCTCGCGGTCGCCCTCGAAGCCGATCTGCCGCAGCGCGTTCATGATCCCGAAGATGGCGTCCCGGGTGTCCTGCCCGCTGGCGACCGTCTCCTCGCTGAACTCGTTCCACGGCGGGTCGGCCGCCGCCGTGGCGGCCTCGGTCTGGCCGGTGTCGGTGAGGGTGAACCGCTTGCGGCCGCCGCTCTCCTCGCTGACGATCAGACCCTCGTCCTCCAGCAGCTGCAGAGTTGGGTAGATCGAACCGGGGCTCGGCCGCCACACGCCGCCGGTGCGGGTGTCCAGCTCCTGGATCATCTCGTAGCCGTGCATCGGGCGCTCGGCGAGCAGCGCCAGGACCGCGGCGCGCACATTGCCCCGGCGACCCCCTCGTCCACCGCGTCCGCCGCGACCCCTGCCGTGCCCGTGCCCGGGCGGTGGGAACGGCGGACGCCAGCCCCCGAAGGCGCGCGCCCGCGCCTCGTGCATCGCTCGGAAGTCCATCGTGACTCCCTCCGTTCTGTCGTTGATGTGTTGACGATATATCGCTAACCTATCGGTGTGCAACCGTGGTCGGCGTGATGGCCGTCGCTGGACGAGGCCGCGTCAGTTGGACTTCTGTCGGCTGTCAGCGGCGCGTGCGCGCGCTGTCAGCGCCGTCGGCCACCATGTGCATCGACGGACACACGAGGGGACTGACAGTCATGAGCGAGTGCAGCTGGTGGGGTGCCAGCGCGGGACGTTCGCGCCGCCACGCCCGCACCGGTCGAAGCGGAGTCGGGCGATGAACTACGCGGTGGAGGCCACCGGCCTGGTGAAGCGATTTGGAAAGACGAAGGCGCTGGACGGCGTCGACCTGACCGTCCGGCAGGGCACCGTGCTCGGCGTGCTTGGGCCCAACGGCGCGGGCAAGACCACCGCCGTGCGGGTGCTGACCACCCTGATCCGGGCGGATGAGGGCCAGGCCAAGGTGGGCGGATACGACGTGCGTCACGACGCCGACCGGGTCCGCTCGCTGATCGGGCTGACGGGCCAGTACGCGGCGGTCGACGAGGACCTGACCGGGTTCGAGAACCTGCTCCTGATCGGCCGGCTGCTGGAACTGCCTCGGCGGGACGCGAAGCGGCGGGCCACCGAGTTGCTGGAGCAGTTCGAGCTGTCCGAGGCCGGCCGGCGCAGCGTGAAGACCTACTCCGGCGGCATGCGCCGCCGGCTCGACCTGGCCGCCAGCCTGGTCAGCCGGCCGGAGATCCTGTTCCTGGACGAGCCGACCACCGGGCTCGACCCGCGTAGCCGGGGCGAGGTCTGGCGCATGGTCCGGGACCTGGTGGCAGACGGGGTGACGGTGCTGCTCACCACGCAGTACCTGGACGAGGCCGACCGGCTGGCCAACGAGATAGCGGTCATCGACCACGGCCGGGTGATCGCCAGCGGCACGCCGTCCGAGCTCAAGGCGAAGGTGGGCGGGCAGACGCTGGACGTACGCCCGTCCGACCCGGCCGACCTGCCGGCGGTGTCCGAGATCGTGGGCAAGGCCGTGGGTACCGTGCCCAGCCAGCGCGCCGACGACGCCGGGCTGCTGTCGGTGCCGGTGGACGACGATGACGCGTTCGCCACGGTGGTGGGTCGGCTCCGCGAGGAGCACATCGCGGTAACCGAACTGGCCCTGCGCCTGGCCAGCCTGGACGAGGTGTTCCTGTCACTGACCGGACACGGCGCGGAGGAGGAGAACTGATGGTCGCCATCGCCCAACCGGTACTGGTCCGGAAGATCAACCCCGTCCGCGCGGTCCGGCACTCGTTCACCCTGGCCTGGCGTGCCGTGGTGAAGATCAGGCACAACCCGGAGCAGCTCCTGGACGTGAGCCTGCAACCGATCATCTTCGTGACCATGTTCGTGTTCCTGTTCGGCGGCGCGATCAGCGGCATGAACCGCCACCAGTACCTGCAGTTCGTGCTGCCCGGCATCACGGTGCAGACGGTGGTGTTCGCGAGCATGGGCTCCGGGATCAACCTGAACACGGACATCACCAAGGGCATCTTCGACAGGTTCCGCAGCCTGCCGATCGCCCGGTCCGCCCCGCTGACCGGCCTGGTCCTCGGCGACGTGGTGCGCTACGTGATCTCGATCGGGGTCCTGCTGGCCTACGGCTCGCTGCTCGGCTTCCGGTTCCACAACGGCGTGCTGCCGGTGATCGGCGCCGTCGCGCTGGTCATGGCGTTCGCGCTGGCGTTGTGCTGGATCTGGGTGCTGCTCGGCACGGTGGTCAAGAGCCCGCAGAGCCTGCAGGGGCTCGGCTTCGTGGTGGGCTTCCCGCTGACCTTCGGCAGCAACATCTTCACCCAGACCGTCACGCTGCCGGGCTGGCTGCAGGCCTGGGTGAAGATCAACCCGATCACCGCGCTGACCGACGCGACCCGCGGCCTGATGCTCGGCACCGGCCCGGTAGCCACGCCGGCCTGGCACGCGATGGCCTGGATCGTGGGCATCGTCGTGGTGTTCGCACCCCTGGCGGTGACGGCCTACCGCCGCAAATCCTGATCCGGTCCGCTCGGCCGGCCGACGTCACGGGGGCGTTGGCCGGCCAGGCCGCTCCCGCCCGCCCGCCCGTGGAAGTCGGCGGGGTCGGGAGTGCCGGGCGGGGCGACGTCGAGCGGGGTCGGGTCGCCGTCCCGCAGCGCCCGGCGTCCCTCGGCGGTCAGCCGCTCGAACTCCTCGGTGTCCAGGCGCGTGCCCCTCAGCCGGTACCCGGTCGGCTCGGCGACCAGCGCGGCAGGAGGCGGCGCAACCTGGACACCAGGGTCTGCAGGGCATTGACGGCCGAGGTCGGGGCGAATCACCCCAGACCGCATCGATCAGGGCGCCGCTGTCCACCGGTCGACTGCCGGCCAGCGCGCGACGGATCACCAGGGTCCGCAACCGGGGGCCATCGAGGTCCACCGGCTGGCCGCCGTCGTCGGTGACCGCCAACGGTCCGAGGATGGCCACCCGCACGGATAACAGTGTCTCATTTCCCCGGTACGCATCCGCCCGTCGAGTCTGGCAGGCTAGGGGCGTGCTCACGGTTCCCGCCCGGCTGCTCGGAGACGCCGAACGGATTGCTGTCGAGCGGCTGCTCGACCGCGACCCCTACGCCGCGGCGCAGGTCGCCGAGCAGGTCGCCGCGTTCGGGCTGGCCTGGTGGCGGACCGAGGCGAGGGTGTTCGGCTACGGCAGCCGCCGAAATCTCCAGTCGCTGTGCTGGCTGGGTAACAACCTGATCCCGGTGCGTGCCACGCCACAGGCGACCGCGGCCTTCGCCGACCTGGCCGGGCTCAACGGGCGCAGCTGCTCCTCGATAGTGGGCACCGCGGACGCGGTGCTGGACCTGTGGACCCGGCTGGCGGTGCGTTGGGGCCCCGCCCGGGATGTCCGGCCGTGCCAGCCCCTGCTGGCCACCGGCGCCCTGCCGGCGGTGCCGCCGGATCCGGAGGTGCGCCTGGTTCGCCCGAAGGAGCTCGACCTGCTGTTCCCGGCCGCGGTGGCGATGTATACCGAGGAGGTCGGCGTCTCGCCGACGGTGGACGGTGGCGAGCGCGGCTACCGGGAGCGGATCGCCGAGCTGATCCGGGCCCGCCGGGCGTACGCCCGGATCGTGGACGGACGGGTGGTGTTCAAGGCGGAGCTCGCGGTGGTGACCCGGCACACCGCGCAGGTGCAGGGGGTCTGGGTGGCGCCGGAGTGGCGCGGTCGTGGCCTGGCCACGCGCGGGGTCGCGGCGGTGGTGCACGACGCGCTGCACCGGGTGGCGCCGACGGTCAGCCTGTACGTCAACGACTACAACGAGCCAGCTCGGAGGGTTTACGCCCGATGTGGGTTCGAACGGGTGGGTACCTTCGCCACCGTCCTGTTCTGACCTCCCATCATGTGAGAGGTCGGGCGCGAAACGGCCCCGGGCGGGGTGTCCGGGGCCGAGGATCACGGCGAAGGTCACGAATACTCCGGCCAGCGCGTTCGGTCAGCCGCCCGCACCCGTGCGCCCGACCAGTGGGGTGAACCTCCGATGGGGCAAGTCGTCAAGAAGCTCTCCGAGAACCGGACGCGCTACGTCTGGTACCCGGGGGAGAAGAAGGACTGGGTCCGCGCCGTCTGGGCGGTGGCCCTGGGCGCCGCCGCGTACGGCGTGCTCGAACTCGGTACGCACCGCACGTTGCTGGCCGTCACCGTGGGCATCTCGCTGACCGTGGGCATGGCCGGCTTCAACCTGGGCCGCCGGGACTTCCGGGGCGCCAGGGACTTTCCGGAGCCGGGCCCCAAGGGTTCCCGCCGCGCGGCGGTGGTGCACGCCGGGCACGCCGCCTGGCGGGGCCTGGTCCAGGGAATCGGTGGCGCGACCGCGGCGCTGCTGATCGCCAACCTCGCGGCGGCCGGCTTCGTGGCGA
Organism: Rugosimonospora acidiphila; assembly: GCF_039543385.1. NCBI lineage: Bacteria > Bacillati > Actinomycetota > Actinomycetes > Micromonosporales > Micromonosporaceae > Rugosimonospora > Rugosimonospora acidiphila. The sequence goes on along the minus strand of NZ_BAABJQ010000004.1, from coordinate 255,944 downwards.
ACTGGCTGCTGCCGGCGGTACCGGCGGTGGCCGGCGCGCTCGCGCATCAGGCCGGCGCGCTCTACGAGCGGCTGGGCCGCACGGCGAGGCCGGCCGATCTGCCGCCCGTTCCGGGTTCGGACGCCACCACGGTTCCGCTGCGCCCGGGCTCGGACGCCACCACGGTTCCGGCGCCACCGCCCGCGCCGCGCACCCGCGATTGGATCGGATCGTACGGCGTGGACGCCGCCACGGCCGCGGACGCCGGGTCGTCGCACCCGCCCACGTCCACCGGGCAGCCGGACCCCACCCTGGACGACCGGTAGCCGCCCAGCGAGTCATTAGCACCAAACCGGCCGGGCCCGTAGGGCTCATCCGGCCAGCTCAGATCGGCACCTCCGGGGTATTGACGGTCTTGATCGCCTAGTTTCACACTTTGCCCACCACACCTGCCGTGCTCGATGAGAGGCGGGGCGATGACCGGGCTCATCACGATGGACGAGGCGCCTTTACCGACCGGTCTGGCTCGGCGCGTCCGACGCCGCGCCACGACCCAGACCAGTCGGCGGATTGCCGAGCCGGCGGCGTTCCCGGCGGTGTGTCCGGCGCGGTCGGGCGACGCGCCCGGCGCCATCGGTCCGGTCGTCGCCGCCTGCCGGCGGCGTCGTGCCACACAGTCCACTATGGACGGAACGATCGCGGGTCTCGGCGACCTCGCCGCCGGGGCGAACCCCGATCACGATCAGTGCGCGGCCACCCGGGTGCCGTGGGTTCGTGTCCACTGCGGACTCGTGTGCCCCGGAGTCGCTTTCCGCCCCGCCTTCACCCCCTAACCCCTCGCACGAGGAGGCGCCATGGCAACGGCATCGCCACCGCAGTCCGCCAATCCAGCCGACGACGACTCCAAGCGGCTCGCCGAACTGGGGTACAAGCAGGAACTGCACCGCGGCTGGAGCGGCTTCTCCAACTTCGCCATCTCGTTCTCCATCATCTCCATCCTGTCCGGCTGCTTCACCACGTTCGGGCAGGCCTGGATGAACGGCGGCCCGATCGCCATCTCCTGGGGCTGGCCCATCATCTCGGCGTTCATTCTGATCATCGGTCTGTGCATGTCCGAGCTGGTGTCCGCGTTCCCGACCGCCGGCGGGATCTACTGGTGGGCGTCCCGGCTGGGCGGCCCGGCGTACGGGTGGTTCACCGGCTGGTTCAACCTGATCGGGCTGGTGGCGGTCACCGCGTCGGTCGACTACGGCTGCGCGACCTTCCTCAACCTGATTTTCGCCAACACGATCAACGGCTGGTCGGGCAGCCTGCACCAGGCCTTCGGACTGTTCATCGCGATCCTGGCGCTGCACGCGCTCATCAACATCTTCGGTGCCAGGGTCATCGACAGCCTGCAGAACATCTCGGTGTGGTGGCACGTGGCCGGGGTCGCCGCGGTCGTGCTGATCCTGGTGTTCGTGCCCGCCACGCACCAGAGCGCGTCGTTCGTCTTCACCAGGACCATCAACGCCAACGGGTTCTTCCACCAGCACACCGGCACGGCCGGATTCTGGCTCTACGTGCTACCGCTGGGCGGTCTGCTCACCCAGTACACGATCACCGGCTTCGACGCCTGCGCGCACGTCTCCGAGGAGACCGTTGGCGCGGCCCGCACCGCGGCCAGTGGGCTGTGGCGCTCGATCTTCTACTCGGCGGTCGGCGGCTGGATCCTGCTGCTGGCGTTCCTGTTCGCGGTCAAGGATCCCAACAACCTGACCGCCTCGTTCGGCTTCTCGGGCACCCTGCTGCAGGACGCGCTGTCCTCCGGGTTCTTCAAGGCCGTGCTCGTCATCTCCACGATCGGGCAGTTCCTCTGTGGGATGAGCTGTGTGACCAGCATGTCGCGGATGATGTTCGCGTTCAGCCGGGACGGCGCGGTGCCGGGCTGGCGGGTCTGGACGCGGTTGGACGGCAACGGCACCCCGGTCAACGCCGTGATCGCCGGCTGCGTGGCCGGCGGGCTGCTGACCCTCCCCGCCCTGTACCAGAACAACGGCGCGCCGATCGCCTTCTACGCGGTGGTCTCGGTGGCCGTCATCGGGCTGTACCTCGCCTTCCTGATCCCCATCATGCTGCGGCTGCGGATGGGGGACCGGTTCACCCCGGGCCCGTGGACCCTGGGTCGGCACTACAAGTGGATGGGCTGGGCGGCGTCGATCGAGATCATCGTGGTGGCGGTGTACTTCATCCTGCCCACGGTCCCGGCGGGCGTGCCGTTCACCAAGGGATTCAGCTGGCCTTCGGTCAACTACGCGCCGATCGCGGTCGGCGTGATGGTGCTCGGCGTCGGCCTGTGGTGGCTGCTGTCCGCGCGCAAGTGGTTCACCGGGCCCCGGCGCACCATCGACGAGGCGCCCACCCCCCAGCCCACCCCGGCGCAGGTGGAATAGGCGCGGCTGCCGCGGCGGCGCCCACGGGGTCGGTGCCGCCGCCGCGGCGGATGTGCGGACGTACCGCGACGGCGCCGGCGAACCGCCGCGAGGACCGCCGGGCCGCCTGGCTGATTGACCGGCAAATGGTTTGGGAGTAGACCTTGGGAGGTGCCCGACATGACCGCACCGCTTCCCGTCGAGGCGCTGCGGGCGGAGGTTGAATCCGGCGCCATCGACACCGTCGTGGTCGGCATCGTCGACATGCAGGGACGGTTGCAGGGCAAGCGATTCCATGCCCGGCACTTCATCGACGAGGTGCTCGCCAACGGCACCGAGGGGTGTAACTACCTGCTCGCGGTGGACGTCGACATGAACACCGTCGACGGCTACGCCATGTCGTCATGGTCGACGGGGTACGGCGACTTCGCCATGGTTCCGGACCTCGCCACGCTGCGCCGGGTGCCCTGGCAGCCGGGCTCGGCCATGCTGCTGGCCGACCTGAAGTGGTTCGACGGGACCGAGGTGGCGCCCTCGCCCCGCCAGATTCTGCGCCGGGCGCTGGGGCGGCTCGCCGAGCACGGCCTGACCGCCTATGCCGGCACCGAACTGGAGTTCGTCGTCTACCGCGACTCCTACGAGGACGCGTGGCGCGGCGGGTACCGGGACCTCACGCCCGCCAACCTCTACAACAACGACTACTCGCTGCTCGGCACCGCCCGGGTGGAGCCCCTGCTGCGCCGGATTCGCACCGAGATGGCCGGCGCCGGGCTCGTTCCGGAGAGCGCCAAGGGCGAGTGCAACCTCGGCCAGCACGAGATCGCCTTCCGCTACGACCAGGCGCTGGCCTGCGCCGACCACCACGTCATCTACAAGAACGGGGCCAAGGAGATCGCCGCCCAGGAGGGGATGGCGCTGACCTTCATGGCCAAGCCGAACGCGCGGGAGGGCAACTCCTGCCACATTCACTTTTCCTTACGCTCCACAGTGGACGGATCATTCGCGATGGTCGACGGGCAAGGCATGTCCGCCCTCGGCCGCAACGTCCTGGCCGGCCTGCTGGCGAGCATGCGCGAGCTGACCCTGCTGTACGCGCCGAACGTCAACTCGTACAAGCGGTACCAGCCGGGCTCGTTCGCGCCGACGGCGGTGCGCTGGGGTCGGGACAACCGCACCTGCGCCCTGCGCCTGGTGGGCCACTCGCCGGCATCGACGCGGGTGGAAAATCGGGTGCCGGGCGGTGACGTGAACCCGTACCTGGCGCTGGCCGGCATGGTGGCCGGCGCGCTGCACGGCATCGAGGCGGACCTGGCGCTGGAGGACGAGTACGACGGCGACGCGTACCGCGACGGTGCCGCGCCGCGGGTGCCGGCGAACCTGCGCGACGCGGCGGAGTTGTGGGAGTCCTCCGCCCTGGCACGAACCGCCTTTGGTGACGGGGTTGTCGAGCATTACGCCAACAACGCGCGGGTCGAACTGGCCGCGTTCGACGCCGCGGTGACCGACTGGGAGCTGTACCGGGGCTTCGAGCGGATGTGAACGACCGGGTGTGCGCGGCCGACCGGGCGCGGGTCGAGCCGCCGGAGGAATCGAGCGGCGCGCCGGACCAGCGTCGAGCCGGAAAGGGCTTCGGAACACGGACATGGATGTGCTCAACCCGGCGACCGGGGACGTGGTCGCCACCGTACCGGCCAGCAGCGTCGAGCAGACCGACGCCGCGATCGAACGCGCGAGGGGGGCGTTCGAATCCTGGCGGAAGGCCTCACCCGGCGAACGGGCCGGGCTGCTGCGCCGGTTCGCGTCCATTGTGGACACGCACCTTGAGGAGTTGGCCGCCATCGAGGTGCGCAACTCGGGCCACACGATCGGCAACGCCCGATGGGAGGCGGGCAACGTACGCGATGTCCTCAACTACTACGCCGGTGCGCCGGAGCGGTTGTCCGGTAGGCAGATTCCGGTACCGGGCGGCCTGGACGTCACCTTCTACGAGCCGTACGGGGTGGTCGGCGTCATCGTGCCGTGGAACTTCCCGATGCCGATCGCGGGCTGGAGCTTCGCCCCGGCGCTGGCGGCCGGCAACACGGTGGTGCTCAAGCCGGCCGAGCTGACCCCGCTGACCGCGCTGCGCCTGGCCGAACTGGGCCGCCAGGCCGGGCTGCCCGACGGGGTGTTCACCGTGATCCCGGGCAGCGGTGGCGTGGTGGGCCAGCGGTTGGTGGCCCACCCGGCGGTGCGGAAGATCTGCTTCACCGGTTCGACCGAGGTCGGCAGGCGCATCATGGGCGGCTGCGCCGAACAGGTGAAGCGGGTGACCCTGGAGTTGGGCGGTAAGAGCGCGAACATCGTGTTCGCCGACGCCGACCTGGAGAAGGCGGCCGCCACCGCGCCGGCCAGTGTGTTCGACAACGCCGGCCAGGACTGCTGCGCCCGATCCCGAATCCTGGTGCAGGCCAGCGTCTACGACCGGTTCCTCGAACTGCTCGAACCGGCCGTCGCGGCGTTCCGCTGCGAGGATCCCCGGTCCGAGACGGCGCAGATGGGACCGTTGATCTCCGCCGGACACCGGGACACCGTGGCGTCCTATGTGGACGGAGCGAACGTGGCATTCCGGGGCACGGCGCCCGGCGGAGCCGGGTTCTGGTACCCGCCGACGGTTCTGCTGGCCCGGTCCACGACGGACCGGCACTGGCGCGAGGAGATCTTCGGGCCGGTGGTGTCCGTCCTGCCGTTCGAGGACGAGGCCGACGCCATCGCGAAGGCCAACGACACCGAGTACGGCCTGTCCGGCTCGGTCTGGACCCGCGACGTCGGGCGGGCCATCCGGGTCGCCAGAGGCGTGGAGACCGGCACGCTGAGCGTCAACTCGCACTCCTCGGTGCGCTACTGGACGCCCTTCGGCGGCGTCAAGCAGTCCGGGCTCGGGCGGGAGCTGGGGCCGGACGCGGTCCAAGCGTTCACGGAATGCAAGAACGTCTTCATCAGTTCGGAGGACTGAGTGGCTGGTCGTCTTGACGGGCGGGTAGCGGTGATCACCGGCGCGGGCAGCGGGATCGGTCTCGCGACCGCGCGCCGGTTCGCCAGCGAGGGCGCCCGGGTCGTCGCCGCAGACGTGAACGCCGAGGCCGGGCGGGCCTGCGCACGGGAGGTTGGCGGCGAGTGCGTGGAGGTCGACGTCACCGATGCGCCGGCCGTGGCCGCCCTGTTCGACGGCGTCGTCGACCGGTACGGCCGGGTGGACATCGCGTTCAACAACGCGGGCATCTCCCCGCCCGATGACGATTCGATCCTGGACACCGGGATCGAGGCCTGGGAGCGGGTACAGCGGGTCAACCTGACCAGCGTCTACCTCTGCTGCAAGCACGCCATCCCGCACATGGTCCGGCAGGGCAAGGGCTCGATCATCAACACGGCCAGCTTCGTCGCGCTGATGGGCGCCGCCACCTCCCAGATCTCGTACACCGCCAGCAAGGGCGGGGTGCTGGCGATGACCCGCGAACTCGGCGTCCAGTTCGCCAGGCAGGGCGTGCGGGTCAACGCGTTGTGCCCCGGGCCGGTGAACACGCCGCTGCTCAAGGAGCTGTTCGCGAAGGATCCGGAGCGGGCCGCGCGGCGGCTGGTGCATGTGCCGATGGGCCGGTTCGGCGAGCCCGAGGAGATCGCCGCCGCCGTCGCGTTCCTGGCCAGCGACGATTCCTCGTTCATGACCGCCAACACGTTCGTGGTGGACGGCGGCCTCACCGGCGCGTACGTGACCCCGCTGTGAGCCCGCACGCCCGGCCGGTGATCGGCATCACCTGCTACGTCGAGGACGCCGCCTGGGGGGTGTGGCAGGCCCCGGCGGCCCTGGTTCCGTACGCCTATGTGCGGCGGGTCACAGCGGCCGGAGCCCGGGCGGTGGTGATCCCTCCGGATGACGTGGACGCCGATCTGCTCGGCCGGCTGGACGGGCTGCTACTGGCCGGCGGCGCGGACGTGACCCCCGACCAGTACGGCGAGTCCGCTCATCCGCGTACCGTGACCCGGCCCGACCGCGACGCGGGGGAACTGGCCCTGCTGGGCGCCGCGCTCGACGCCGACCTTCCGGTACTCGGCGTGTGCCGGGGCATGCAGCTGCTCGCCGTGGCGGCCGGTGGTTCGCTGCATCAGCACCTGCCGGAGCTGGTGGGGCACGAGCGGCACCAGCCGGCGCCCGGCCGGTACGGGGAGCACCCGGTGACGGTCGCGGCCGGATCGACGCTGCACACGATCCTCGGTCCGACCGCGCTGGTGAACTCCTACCACCACCAGGCGGTTCGGGATCCCGGGTCGCTGGTGGTGACGGCCCGCTCCGACGACGGTGTCATCGAGGCGGTGGAGGATCCGCGGCGGCGGTTCGTCCTCGGCGTGCAGTGGCACCCCGAGGAGCTGACCGATCCGCGCCTGTTCGAGGCCCTCGCCGGGGAGGCCAGTGCCGGCGCGACCCGGCGGGCGGCCCTCCGTTCCACGGACCGCGCACCATCGTCGATGTCGAGGTGAGCCGGGTCCGCGGGCGTCCGACCGGCGCCGACGGGCCGCCCGCTCTCGACCGGATCGCCCGGAATTGCCCGGTACCGATCGGGTGCTGACCGGCCCCGCCTCGGCGGCAGGGCTCCGGGGGCGATCGTCGGGCGGACCGGCCGGCGGGGGCGGATAGGGTGGGGAGCATGACCGTCCGCGCTGCGCTCACCCCTGGCACGATCGGCCCCTGGCGGCAGGTCCCACCCAGCATTCCCCGCCCCGAGTACGTCGGGAAGAAGCGGCCCCGCCCGTACACGGGCTCGCACGTCCAGCGGCCCGAGACGATCGAGAAGATGCGGGTCGCCGGCCGGCTGGCCGCGCAGGCCACCGTGCTGGCCGGGGAGCACTGCAAGCCGGGCGTGACCACGGACGAGATCGACCGGGTGGTGCACGAGTTCCTGTGCGATCACGGCGCCTACCCGTCCACCCTCGGGTACCGCGGCTTCTCCAAGTCCTGCTGCACCTCCCTCAACGAGGTGATCTGCCACGGCATCCCCGACTCGACGGTGATCGAGGACGGCGACATCATCAATGTCGATGTCACGGCGTTCTTGGACGGCGTGCACGGGGACACGGACGCCACCTTCTGCGTCGGGGAGGTCAGCGAGGAGGCCCGGCTGCTGGTCGAGCGCACGCACGAGGCGATGATGCGGGCGATCAAGTCGGTCGCGCCGGGCAGGCCGATCAATGTGATCGGCCGTGTCATCGAGGCGTACGCCAAGCGCTTCGGTTACGGTGTGGTCCGTGACTTCACTGGTCACGGGATCGGCGAGGCATTCCACAGCGGCCTGTACATCCCGCACTACGACAATCCGGCGTTGACCACGACCATGGAGGTCGGGATGACCTTCACCATCGAACCGATGATCACCCTCGGCACCCACGAGTACGAGATGTGGGCCGACGGGTGGACGGTGGTCACCCGGGACCGCCGGTGGACCGCCCAGTTCGAGCACACCCTGGTGGTCACCGAGGACGGCGCCGACATCCTGACCCTGCCGTGAGACATGACTGACCCGTTCACGCCGCTGTCCCAGGCGCCCGATGCCCCGCCTGCGGCCGAGGACAGCCACCACCACGCCGACGTCTCCGGCGGCTGGCTGCGGCCGGCCGTCTTCGGCGCCATGGACGGGCTGGTCACCAACATCGCCCTGATCGCGGGCGTCGGCGGCGGCGGGGTCTCCGCGCACAACGTGATCCTCACCGGCTTCGCCGGGCTCGTCGCCGGGGCGATCTCGATGGGGCTCGGCGAGTACACCAGCGTGCGCACCCAGAACGACCAGGTCGCGTTCGAGCTGGCCAAGGAGCGCCGGGAGCTGGAACGCAACCCCGAGGCCGAGGCCGAGGAACTGGCCTCCATGTGGATCGAGCGCGGCCTGCCGGCGGACCTGGCGCGCCAGGTGGCCGTGGCGGTCGGCCGCAACCCGGACGCGGCGCTGCGCCTGCACGCCCAGGAGGAGCTGGGCGTCAACCCGGCCGAGCAGCCCAGCCCGTGGGTGGCGGCGTTCTCCTCGTTCCTGTGCTTCTCGGCCGGGGCGCTCGTCCCGCTGCTGCCGTACCTGGTCGGCGCGACCCAGCTGTGGCTCTCGCTGATCGTGGGTGGGGTGGGGCTGTTCGTGGCGGGTGCGCTGACCGCCCGCTTCACCAACCGCCGGTGGTACGTCAGCGGACTGCGCCAGCTGGTGCTCGGCCTGGCCGCGGCCGGCGCCACGTTCCTGATCGGGCGGGCGATCGGGATCAGCGGCATCGGCTGAGCCGAACCGGCTGGGCTGTGGCCGCGGCTGCGCTCAGGGGAACAGATCCGCAACCGTGCCGTCGACCGGCCGGCCCCGGTGGGCGAGCAGCCCGGCCTGGACGGCGAGCCGTTCGTTGAGGTCGGGCAGTCCCATTCCGGCGATGCCGGTACGGCGTACGGCGTCGGCGTCGTCCCGGAAGTAGGTGCGGGTCAGCAGCCCCTCGACCACGGCCGCGCCCACCCGGGCATCGGACAGCGCCACCAGCCCCGCGTCCGCCTCGAACCCGCCGGCCAGCTGCCGGGCCCGGCCGATCGCGGAGCACGCCCGGTACCAGGCCTGCAGGGCCAGCGCCGTGAACTCGCCCGCGCCCGCCCCGGCCAGCCGGGCCAGGTGGGCGTCGCGGAGTCTCGGATACCAGCCGTCCGGATCGTAGGTGGGCCTCGCCGTCAGGTACTGGTCGGCGGCCAGCGGCCAGGCGGTGGACAGGGTACGGGCGTGCGCCAGGTACTCGCCGGCACTGATCACGCCCAGGTCGATGATGCTCCCGTTGACCCGGCGGGTGGCCGGCTGCGGCCCCGTCCGCGACCCCTCGATGATCACCATCAGGTCCAGGTAGCTGTCCTCGGTGTCGTCGCCGTGCGCCACGGCACCGTGCACCCCGACCGCGAGGACATCGGTCGAGTAGCGCCGGCGCACAGCGTCGGTGATCTCCTCGGCCAGCGTCCAGCGCGGGCTGGTCGGGTACGGGTTGGTCGGCACGCCGTCATTGTGCCCCCGACCGGCCGCTACGGGTGTGAACCGGCGCGGCCCGGCCGGCACATCGGCGCCCTCAGGGCAGGGCGACGGTCCCCGGAGCCTTGCCGGCCATCCGCCGCCAGCGGGCCGCGCGGAGCGCGCAGTCGGTCAGCGCGTCGAGCGCGAGCCGGCGTTGGCTCCCGGTGACGTCGGGCAGGGTGGTCCGCCACACCGCACCGGTGCGCTCCTCGATCTGGGTGGCGAGGGCGACCGCCGTGTCCTGATTGGTGACCGAGAACGGTAGATCGTAGGCGGGTGCCGCCTCCGGTGCCGGCTCGTCGGCCGCGGCCAGGTCGACGAAGAGGGTGTCCCGCCGGCTGCGGTGTGCCGCCTGGGCCTGCCGGGCCGCGTCCAGGGCCGGGCCGCGCAGGTGCGCGCCCAGCACCCCGTACCCGTAGATCGCGGCGTGCTCCCCGGTCAGCGCGTCGGGCAGGCCGGTCATCCCAGCACCTCCAGGTGACAGGCCCGGCTGGCGGCGATCGAGCCCAGCAGGGCCGCGTACCGCGGCTGGGCGGCCAGGCAGTCGCGGACCGCCGTGTCCCGCGCGGACTGCTCGGCCGTGTGGACGGCGGCCAGCGCCTCGGTCGGGTTCGCGGGCACGCTCGGGCCGGTGCCGGACGGCACGGACGAGGGGCCGGTCGACGGGCCGGACGAGGGGCCGCCCGCCGCCGCACGCAGCGCGTCGACGTGTGCGCGGTGCTCGGCCAGCAGGGGATTCAGCCGGTTGGCCAGGGTCGGCTGGGCCGCGATGGTGGCGGTGTACACGCCGATCAACGCCAGCGTGCCGGCCATCATCGGAGCCAGCGGGTCCGGTTTCGGCGAGGAGGTGAGCTCCGACCGGTCGCCGTCGCCGAACACGCCGCATCCGGCCGCGCCGGTCAGGGCCGCACCACCGATCATTGCGCCGAGCAGGGTCCGCCGGGAATGCCCGTTATAGACCATCTCTTTGCCTCCAGCCGACGCGTATCAACCACAGACCCGTCGCAGCGTAGTAAGCGAACACCATCGGTGCGAAATCGGTGGTCCACGGGATCCTTCCGACGCGCTGTCGGAGCGGCGCTGGCCCATCTTGGGTTACGGCGCGTTACGCTCAGCGCAGCCGCCGCCGGTACGCCGGGCGTGCGGCGTGTCGTCGTGTCCGTTTAGCGTGGGATCGGAGGTGTGGGGTGGTTAACCGTAACCGCGCCTCTGGACGATCAGGGGGTCGCGCCGTCGCGGCGTCTGACCGAGGATCTCGGGCCGGCGCGGCCGCGCGGCCCGTCGTGAGGCCCGGAGGCAGCGAGCTGGTGGCGCAACGCGCCCGGCTGCGAGTGGTGGTCGGGCCGGTGGTCGAGGCCGCGGGGTTCGACTTGGAGGAGCTGACCGTCTCCCGGGCGGGCCGGCGGCACCTGCTGCGGGTCCTGGTGGACGGGGACGGCGGCGTGAGCCTGGACGAGGTCGCCGACCTCTCCCGGGAGATCTCCGCCGCGCTGGACGCCGCCGAGGAGACCGGCGGGGCCTTCACCGCAGGGGAGTACGTGCTGGAGGTCGGCTCGCCCGGAGTGGACCGACCGCTGACCCTGCCCAGGCACTGGCGGCGCAACATCGGCCGGCTGGTCGCGGTGAAGGCGGAGGACCGGCAGTTGACCGGCCGGATCGCTGCCGCCGACGACGAGCGGGTCACCCTGGACGTGGACGGCCGGAAGCAGGACCTCGGGTACGGGGTGCTGGGTCCGGGCCGGGTACAGATCGAATTCGGCCGGCTGGACGACATCGGCGACGATGATGTCGACGACGACCCGGCCGACCCGGACGGCGAGTTTGCCGACTTTGACGAGGAGCGAGAGGAGGACGAAGAGTGAACATCGACCTCGCGGCCCTCCGTGCACTGGAGCGCGAGCGGGAGATCCCGTTCGAGACGATTCTCGCGGCGATCGAGACCGCGCTGCTGACCGCGTACCGGCACACCGACGGTGCGAACCCGCATGCCCGGGTGGAGATCGACCGCCGGACCGGTGCCGCCACCGTCTTCGCACAGGAAGTGGATGCCGAGGACGGCTCGATCGTCCGGGAGTATGACGACACGCCGCACGACTTCGGTCGGATCGCGGCGATGACCGCCAAGCAGGTGATCCTCCAGCGGCTGCGGGAGGCCACCGACGAGGTGCACTTCGGCGAGTACGTCGGCCGGGACGGCGACCTGGTCACCGGCGTGATTCAGGCGCACGAGGCGCGGGCCGAGAAGGGCATCGTCACGATCGACCTGGGCAAGCTGGAGGCGGTCCTGCCGGCCGCGGAGCAGGTGCCGGGAGAGTCGTACGAGCACGGGCTGCGGATCAAGGCGGTCGTGGTGCATGTCGCCAAGGGCTTCCGCGGGCCGCAGATCACGCTGTCCCGATCGCACCCGGGACTGGTGAAGAAGCTGTTCGCGCTGGAGGTTCCGGAGATCGCGGACGGCACCGTGGAGATCGCGGCCATCGCCCGCGAGGCGGGTCACCGCACCAAGATCGCGGTACGCTCGACCCAGCCCGGCGTCAACGCCAAGGGCGCCTGCATCGGCCCGATGGGGCAGCGGGTGCGCTCGGTCATGAGCGAGCTGCACGGTGAGAAGATCGACATCATCGACTGGTCCGAGGACCCGGCGACCTTCGTCGGTAACGCGCTGTCGCCGGCCAAGGCGCTGCGCGTCGATGTGGTGGACGCCTCCGCTCGCACCGCCCGGGTGACGGTGCCCGACTACCAGCTCTCGCTGGCGATCGGTCGGGAGGGGCAAAACGCCAGGCTGGCGGCCCGGTTGACCGGCTGGCGCATCGACATTCGTCCGGATACCGAGCCGGCCGGCGGGGCCGGTGAGCAGGTCGTCGAGTCGGCTCCGGTCGGCCAGCAGCCGACCGGTCAAGAGATCATCGATGTGACTCGGGTGGCCGCGCAGCCGTCCGGCGATCACGCCGTAGAGGCGGGCGGAGCCGCCGCACAGCCGACGGGGTAGACTTTACGAGTGGTACGTGGCGCGCGTCCGGCGATTCCGCCGGACCGGGCTTTTCTGCCGGTTCGAACCTGTGTGGGTTGTCGGAAGCGGGCCTCGACCTCCGAGTTGTTGCGAGTTGTCGCGACCGGGCCCGCGGACGGCGTCATAGTCCTCGAACCCGATCCGGCACGCGTCAGGCCGGGTCGCGGAGCTCATCTGCATCCCGATCCTGCGTGTCTCACGCTCGCGGAGCGGCGTCGCGCCTTCGGGCGCGCGTTGCGTGTCACCGGAGTCACCGACGCCGGTGCGTTGTGGCAGCTTCTCGGAACACCCGACGGCGGGGCATCGCCCCGCCCGAATCAGCAAGGTAGGACGACCGACATGGGCACACGATGAAGTCGCTGAAATGACCGGGCTTCAAGTGCGGGAGTGAGGTCGCTGCGGGTCCTGCCCGCGCGGCCTCGGAGTGAGGAGTGCAGTGGCAGGTAAGGCCCGCGTACACGAGCTGGCAAAGGAGCTCGGGGTCGAAAGCAAGACCGTACTGGCCAAGCTTCAGGAGATGGGTGAGTACGTTAAGTCGGCGTCGAGCACAGTGGAGGCTCCCGTCGCGCGCCGGTTGCGCGCATCTTTGGAGGCATCCGGCGTGCTTCCGGCGGCCAACTCGGCACCGCCCGTGACGGCGGCACCGGCGCCAGCGCCGTCCCCGACACCGGCGGGTGTCTCCGAGCCTCGGATCTCGGCGAAGCCGGCTCCGCCACGCAAGGTGGCGCCGCCGGCCAAGAAGACAGCCCCCGTTCCCACGCCGCCGGTCAAGCCGGCGAGCGCCCACGACATCGAGGTCGCGGCGGCGGAGGCCCGCGCCGCGGCGCTCAAGGCTGAGCAGGCTGCCGCGGTCAAGGCCCAGCAGGCCGCCCGGCAACGGCCAGCCGGCGAGCACGGCGGCGCGGCGACCGCGCCGAAGCCAGGCCCGGGCGCGGTTCCTCCGCGTCCCGGCCCCGCGCCCAGCCCGTCGGGTGGGCCCGGCGCCGGTGGCCAGGGCGGTGGTCCCCGTCCCGGTGGCAACCGTCCGCCGCGGACCGGCGGCAACAACCCGTTCGGCATCAGCGGCGGACCGCGGCCCACGCCGGCTGGCGTGCCGCGGCCCAACCCCGCGTCGATGCCGCCCCGGCCCAACCCCGCCTCGATGGGCGGGCCCCGGCCGAGTCCGTCACAGATGCCCAGCCAGCGCCCCGGTCGGCCCGCCGACCGTGAGCGTCCGGGTCGTCCGGGCGGCGGTCCCGGCGGTGCCGGGCGTCCCGGCGGCGGTGGCGGTGGCTACCGCGGCGGTCCCGGTGGTGGCGGCGGTGGTGGCGGTGGCGGTGGCGGTGGCTACCGCGGCGGTCCCGGCGGTGGCGGCGGCGGTGGCGGTGGCTACCGCGGCGGTCCCGGTGGTGGCGGCGGCGGTGGCGGTGGCTACCGCGGCGGTCCCGGCGGCGGCGGTGGTACCGGTACCGGTACGGGCACCACGGGCGGCGCGGGTCGCCCGGGCGCCGGTGGTCGCGGCCGTGGCGGTGGTGCCGCGGGTGCCTTCGGGCGTCCCGGTGGCAAGCCGGCGCGTGGCCGCAAGTCGAAGAAGCAGCGCAGGCAAGAGTTCGACAATCTGTCCGCCCCGACGATGAGTTCGGGTGCCCCGCGTGGGCAGGGACAGGTCGTCCGGCTCCCGCGTGGCGCGTCGCTGTCCGACTTCGCCGAGCGGATCAACGCCAACCCCGGCTCGCTGGTCCAGGAGATGTTCAACCTGGGCGAGATGGTCACGGCTACCCAGTCGTGCACCGACGAGACGCTGCTGCTGCTCGGCGAGCACCTGGGCTTCGACGTGCAGATCGTGACCAAGGAAGAGGAGGACCGGGAGCTTCTGGCCCGGTTCGACATCGACCTCGACGCCGACATCGCCGAGGAGCGGCTGGTCACCCGGCCGCCGGTGGTGACCGTGATGGGTCACGTCGACCACGGTAAGACCAAGCTGCTCGACGCGATCCGCGAGAGCAACGTGGTCGAGGGCGAGGCCGGCGGCATCACCCAGCACATCGGTGCCTACCAGGTCCACGTCGAGCACGACGACAACGACCGGGCGATCACCTTCATCGACACCCCGGGTCACGAGGCGTTCACCGCCATGCGTGCCCGTGGTGCCCAGGCCACCGACATCGTGGTGCTGGTGGTCGCGGCGGACGACGGCGTCATGCCGCAGACGATCGAGGCGCTGAACCACGCCAAGGCGGCCGAGGTGCCGATCGTGGTGGCGGTCAACAAGATCGACAAGCCGGAGGCGAACCCCGACAAGGTACGCCAGCAGCTGACCGAGTACGGCCTGGTCGCCGAGGAATACGGCGGCGAGACGATGTTCGTGAACATTTCGGCGAAGAGCCGGACGAACATCGATGGCCTGCTGGAGGCCGTGCTGCTCACCGCCGACGCGGCGCTCGATCTGCGCGCCCCGATCGACGGGCAGGCGCAGGGCATCGCGATCGAGGCGCACCTGGACCGCGGTCGCGGTCCGGTCGCCACGGTGCTGGTCCAGAAGGGCACGCTGCGGGTCGGTGACGCGATCGTGGCCGGTGACGCGCATGGTCGCGTCCGGGCCATGCTCGACGAGAACGGCAAGCAGGTCCCCGAGGCCGGGCCGGCCCGACCGGTCATGGTGCTCGGTCTGACCGCCGTACCGGGTGCCGGCGACACGTTCCTGGCCGTGGCCGAGGACCGTACCGCCCGGCAGATCGCCGAGCAGCGGCAGGCCCGCGACCGTGCCGCCCAGATCGCCAACCGCGGCGGTCGGGTCACCCTGGAGAACCTGCTCGACCGGATCAAGGAGGGCGAGAAGACCTCGCTCAACCTGATCCTCAAGGGCGACGTCTCCGGTTCGGTGGAGGCTCTGGAGGACGCACTCGTCAAGATCGAGATCTCGGACGAGGTGCAGCTGCGGATCATCCACCGGGGTGTCGGTTCGGTCACCCAGGACGACGTCAACCTGGCCAGCGCGTCGGACGCGATCATCATCGGGTTCAACGTGCGGGCCGAGGGCAAGGTCCGCGACTACGCCGAGCGCGAGGGCGTGGAGATCCGGTACTACACCGTGATCTACCAGGCCATCGAAGAGGTGGAGTCGGCGCTCAAGGGCATGCTCAAGCCGGAGTACGAGGAGGCCGAGCTGGGTTCGGCGGAGATCCGCGAGATCTTCCGCTCGTCCAAGGTCGGCAACATCTCCGGCTGCATCGTCCGGTCCGGGATCCTGCGGCGCAACGCCAAGGCCCGGCTGCTGCGCGACGGCCAGGTGGTGGCGGAAAACCTCACCATCTCGTCGCTCAAGCGGTTCAAGGACGACGCGACCGAGGTCCGCGAGGGCTTCGAGTGCGGTCTGACCCTGGGCAACTACAACGACGTCAAGGTGGGCGACCTCATCGAGACGTACGAGATGCGGGAAAAGCCGCGCGCGTGACGCCGGCCTGAGACAAGCCCGGACCCCCGACGGGGTCCGGGCTTGTTCGTCTGAACCGTTCAACCCTTGGAGAGCTGTTGTGACCCGGTACGCCCTGCTCATCGCGCCCTCGTCGAACCGGGTGTACGCCGACGCCTCGGTCCGGCTCACCCAGGCCGAGCTCGCGATCTTCGCGCCCCGGCTGTCCACGCCGCCGGACGGGGTGGGTGAGCTGCGGCTGGGTGGGGTGCGCTACGTCGGGTTCGACGCCGAGTTGACCGGGGACGACGTGGCGCTGCTGGCCAACCTGTCGTCCATCTACGCCCTGTTCGCGATGGAGGGCGACGGCCTGCTGCGCCCGATCGAGCTGCGCCCGATGGAGCGGTACGACGACGACCTGATCACCATTCCGAAGTACGCCGGCAAGACCAACGAGCAGTTCACCAAGCTGCTGCTCAACGCCGCCGTGCTGGGCAGCGACGCCGGCCCGGCCATGCTGACCCGGCAGCTGACCGTGCTGGATCCGCTGTGCGGCCGGGGTACCACGCTCAACCAGGCGCTCATGTACGGGTACCACGGCATCGGCATCGAGGTGGACGGCAAGGACGTCGACGCGTACTCGGCGTTCCTGCGCACCTGGCTGAAGCGCAAGCGGATCAAGCACCATGCCGAGACCAACCCGGTGCGCCGGGACCGCAAGCTGGTAGCCCGACGGTTCGAGGTCACCATCGGCGGCGACCAGCGGCTGACCGTGTTCAACGCGGACACCACGAAGGCCCGCGACTTCCTCCGGGCCGGCTCCGCCGACGTGCTGGTCGCGGACGCGCCGTACGGGGTCGCCCACGTTCCCGCGGCGGGCGGGCGCAGCCGTGGCGTGTCCGACCTGCTGCGCTCCGCTGTACCGGTCTGGACCCAGCTGCTGCGCCCCGGTGGCACCATCGGCCTGGCCTGGAACACCTATCTGGCGCCCCGACCCGACGTGGCGGGCATCCTGGCCGACAACGGACTGACGGTGCTGGACGGGCCCGGGTACGACGATCTAGAGCACCGGGTCGATCAGGCGATCATCAGGGACGTACTGGTCGCTCGGAAGTGACCGCGCTACGGTCGAGGCGCGCGGCCATTGACAGCAGTCATCGTTGATCGGCCGCTCGGGGAGCGGGGCGACGCCCCGTGAAACTCCAGACCGGGAGAATGCCCATGTCGGAGCATTGGTGGTCGATCGAGGTCCTGGACGGTGTGTTCTCGGCGGAGCGGTGGCGCGAGGCACACGGCAACTCCCTCATCGAGGCGGCGGTCACGCACGGTGCCCTCGACTGGAACTGGGAGCGCCACTCCTGGGGAACCGTCTTTGAGATCGCGTTTCCGGACAGCGAGGCCTGGCTCGACTTCCGGAGGCTGCCGGCGGTGACGGCGGCGCTGGACGCGGTGCCGGATCCGATCAACGGTCTGATGATCTACCAGGGCCGGGGCGGCAGCTCGGGCTCCGGCGACCGTCGCCGGCCGAAGCCGCGGGTCGGCTCGGGGGGCGCCGAGGTGCCCAGCGAGCCGGAGCCGCTGATCGTCGCCCGCCCGCCCGAGGATCTGATCGGGCCGACCGACCCGCGCCCGCTCGACCAGCCCGTCGGCTGACCGGCCGGCGCCCCGCTTGAGCAGCCCGTCGGCTGGGCGGGCCGGCCCGGCCCGGCCGGCCCCGGCCGCCCGCCGAGGGATGCCGGACGTGGCACGGCGTGGCGCTGGGGCGCCGGCGCCGCGGCTTGGTGCGGCGCGCCTCGGCTTGGCTCGGGCGAGAACGGCACGCATGCCGGATTGAACGTTCCAACTCCCGGATGCCTCGGGTCACCCGGCCGCGGCGCCTCGCGCTCGGGTCGGTCGCGAGTGGTGCGGCGCGCCCGGGCGGCCCGGCCCGGAGTCCGGGCTCGACAGCGCGTAGGACTGCCGCTGGGCCGCGCGATGGGAGGCCGCCGCCGATACGAGGCAGCGCGCCGGCCGACGAACCGCTAGCCTCACTCAGCGTGTATACGGGAACGGCTCTTTTTGATCTTCTGCTGCCCGGCGACTCGCAGTCGTTGAAGACCAAGCGTTCGTACGTCAGGCCGATCATCGCCGCGCTCCGCAAGTTCGAGGTGTCCGCCGCCGAGGTCGGGGCATTGGATCGGCATGGACGGGCCGAGATCGGGGTGGCCGTGGTCGCCGCCGACACCGGCCACGTCCGGGAGGTCCTCGATGCCTGTGAGCGGCTGGTGGCCGGCCGCCCCGAGCTTGATCTGCTCTCGGTGAGGCGCCGCCTGCACGGTGACGACGAGTGAGTTCGACTTAGGTAATGTCTGAGTGTTCAGCAGCTAGTCCAGCGGAGGTGTGAGATGACGGATCCGGCACGGGTACGTCGACATGCGGAGCGCGTCCGGGAGCTCGTGGCCTCCGTCGTGCGTACCCAGATCAAAGATCCTCGCCTGGGCATGATCACGATCACCGACGCCCGGATCACCGCGGACCTGCGTGACGCCACGGTGTTCTACACGGTCCTCGGCGACGCGGACGAGCAGGCGGCCACGGCGGCGGCGCTGGAGAGCGCCAAGGGCCTGCTGCGCAGCACGGTGGGCAAGGCGTTGGGGCTGCGCCACTCGCCGACGCTCACCTTCGTCCTGGACAACGTGCAGGACCACGTCAAGCACATCGACGAGCTGCTCGCGGTCGCCCGGGAGTCCGATGCCGAGGTGGAGCGGCTGGCGGCCGGCGCCGAGTACGCGGGCGACTCCCAGCCGTACCGGTTGGAGGAGCCGGAGGACGCGGGCGAGCTCGAGGAGCTCGACGGTTCGCCCGATTCGACGGAGTTGCCGGATTCGGACGAGCTGCCGAACTCCGCCGCGCCTGGCGGGGAATCCCGGTGACCGCGGCGGCCCCGGCGGCGCCCCTGCGCGCCAGCACCGAGGACGAGTGGGCGGGCGCGGTCGAGGCCATCCGTCGGCTGCCGGCCGAAGGCACCATCCTGCTGGTCTGCCACGTCAACCCGGACGGTGACGCGCTGGGCAGCATGCTCGGCTTCGGGCTGGGGCTGCGCCAGCTCGGCCGCGAGCCGCTGGCCACCTTCCCGGCGCCGTACGAGCTGGTCCCGCCCTTCACCGAGCTGCCCGGCCTGGAACTGCTCATCGACCCGGCCGAGGCCCCGGCGGCACCGGACCTGCTGATCTGCTTCGACGCGGCCAGCATCGGCCGGCTCGGCGAGTTGGCCGACCGGCTCGACACCGCGAACACCAGCATCGTGCTCGACCACCACGCGTCCAACGCGAGGTTCGGCGACATCCCGCTCGTGGAGCCCACGGCCGCGGCCACCTCGGTCGTGGCGGAGTCCCTGCTGAGCCGGCTGGGCGTGACGCTCGACAAGGCCATGGCGGAGTGCCTGTACGTGGCGCTGGCCACCGACACCGGTTCGTTCAAGTTCGACCTGACCACCTCGGCCGTGCACGAACTGGCCGCCCGGCTGCTGGCCACCGGGATCCGGCCGGCGGAGATCTCCCGCCGGCTGTTCGACAGCCGGCCGTTCGGCGCCATGAAGCTGTACGGCGACGTGCTGGCCCGGGCGAGCCTGGAGCCGGCGGCGGCCGGCGGCGCCGGGCTGGTCTGGTCGTACGCGACGCTGGAGGATCTGGTCCGGCACGACCAGCGCCGGCACGTGCTGGAGGGCCTGATCGACGCTGTCCGGGTTGCCGAGGAGGCGGACGTCACCTGCGTCCTCAAGCAGGTCAGCGCGCAGGAGTGGTCGGTGTCACTGCGCAGCAAGGGCGCGGTGGACGTGGCGCGGGTGGCGGTCGGGCTGGGCGGCGGCGGGCACCGGCTGGCCGCCGGGTTCACCGGGCTCGGGACCCTGGCCGAGGTGGTCGACCTGGTGCGCGCCGCGCTCTGACGGCGCCACCGGCGGCGGCCGGCACGCTGCGCGCCCCGCCGTCGAGGGCCGGCGGCCGGAGGTCGGGTCGCCCCGCGCGCCAGCGCCACCGACCTGCGGTGCGGGCCACTGGTCACCCCGCGCCGGGGCGCGAACAATCGAATGATGGACCACCCCCGGGGCCTCGCGACACCCGCGTCACACGCGCGGGTTCGGCCGCGTACCCTGCTCGGGCTGCTGGTCCTGGCGGTGCTGGCACTGGTCGGCGGCGCGTTCCCGTCGTTCTCGCGGCAGGCCAACCTCTACGTGCTGGTGCTCGGCGCGGGGATAGCCTGGCTCGGGCTGTCTGGCCGGGTGCACCGGCGCGCCGACCCCGCCCGGCCGTCCCGGGCCGCGTTGTGGTGGCTGGTCCCGGCGCTGCTGCTGGCGGCCTTCGAGGTCGTCGATCTCCTCCTTGGATCGACCTATCCCCATCCAACCATGTCGAAACTGATGGATCCGGTACTCGATCACTACGGGGCCCGCTCCGCCGCGTACTTCGGCTGGCTGGCGGCCTTCTGGGCGATGGTGCGGCGATGAGCGGCGGGTGGTTGGCATGAGCCTGACCAGAACCGTGGCGATCGGCGCCTTTGTCGCGGGCTGGCTCGCGCTGGCCGCGCTGGAACTGCTGGCCCGTCGGGAGGGTTCGCGGCTGCCCACGGTCGGCCAGCTGTGCGGGTACGTGATGCGGTACCGGGCCGGGATCGTGCCGGTCGGGCGGATCGGGGTCTACGCGGTCTGGTGCTGGCTGGGCTGGCACCTGTTCGCGAGGTGAGCCCGAACACGAACGGTTTGGTTACGGGTGCTGTAGGTCACCTTAACGACCGTTCCAGAATCCGGGATCAATGTGCACTGCGTGGGACCTGAACGATAGCTTGGTTTTCAGATAAGCAGGGTCTACCGGCCCGTGCCAGCGCCGGCGGCCCCCTTCCGGAAACCCCGGACCGGGTGGCGGGCGATCGCGACGACAGCGCCGTTTCGGTCGGCGCGAGATTCGCGTAGTTGTCGATCCCCCCGGAAGGAACGCCATCATGCCCACGTCCACCGTGACGCGGCCCGCGCCCGCGCCTGCGCCGCGGACCGAGCCGCAGCCGTCCGACGACGAGCGCGAGCAGGCCCGCCGCGCACTGCAGACCTCCATGGACACCCGCCAGTAAGCCGTACCGGTCAGCTAGGCATTTCGCTCCTTACCCCGGTCATGCGATCATTGTTGCGTGACCGCGATGGCGGCCCCCTCGACATCGCGCCGGATAGCTGAACTCGCGCTCCCGGCGCTCGTCGTCCTCGCGGCCGAGCCGCTGTATCTGCTGGTCGACACCGCCGTCGTCGGGCATCTCGGTCGGGTACCGCTGGCGGCCCTCGCGGTCGGCGGGGTGGTGCTCACCTTCGCCTCCTGGTTCGGCACCGTCATCGCCTACGGCACCACCGGCCGCTCCGCGCGACAGTTCGGGGCCGGATCCCGTGCGTCCGCGGTCGCCGAGGGCGTCCAGGCATCCTGGCTGGCCTTAGGCCTCGGGCTGGTCATCCTGCTCGCCGCCCAGCCGTTGGCCGGGCCGGTGACCCGTACCCTCGCCGGCGGCGCCGGGGTGGCCGACTCCGCCGCGACCTGGCTGCGCATCGCGGCACTGGGCGTACCCGGCCTGCTGGTCGCGACGGCCGGCAACGGCTGGCTGCGCGGGGTGCAGGACACCCGGCGACCGCTGCGGTACGTGCTCGGCGCCAACCTGCTGTCCGTCGCGCTGTCCCCGGTCCTCGTCTACTGGCTCGGGCTCGGGCTGGCCGGGTCGGCCGTGGCCAACGCGGCCGCGCAGACCGTGTCCGGCACGCTGTTCGTGCGCGCACTGGTGGCCGAGCGGGCGCCACTGCGGCCCCAGCCCGCGATGATCCGCGCTCAGCTCCGGTTCGGCCGGGACCTGGCCGTGCGCGGGCTGGCGTTCCAGGCGTGCTTCCTGTCCGCGACCGCGGTGGCCGCCCGGTTCGGCGCGGCGGCGGTGGGCGCCCACCAGGTCGCCCTGCAACTGTGGAACTTCTGTTCGCTGGCGTTGGACGCCGTGGCGATCGCGGCGCAGTCGCTGGTCGGCGCCGCGCTGGGCGGGGGCCGCGTCGCCGAGGCGCGCTGGCTGGGGCGGCGGATCGCGGTGATCGGCCTGGTCTGCGGCGTGGCCTTCGGTGCCGTCATCCTGGCCGGGGCGCCGGTGCTGCCGCGGCTGTTCAGCTCCGACCCCGAGGTGTACCACCAGGCCATGCTCGCCTGGCCGTGGTTCGTCGGCATGCAGCCCCTGGCCGGCGTCGTGTTCGCGCTGGACGGGGTGCTCATCGGCGCCGGCGATGTCGGGTACATGCGCAACCTGACCATCGTCGCGGCGCTGGGCGGATTCCTGCCGATGATCTGGCTGGCGTACGGGCTGCGCCTGGGACTGGGCGGGGTGTGGGCCGGCCTGACCCTGTTCATCGTGATCCGGTTGGTGCTGCTGCTCTACCGGCTGCGCACCGACCGCTGGCTGGTGACCGGCACGGTGCGCTGATCCCTGCTCAGCAGGTGTTGGCGATGTCCAAGCTGCGGTTGGGGTCGAACATCGAGTTCGGGTCCTCGGAGCCGCCGCCGGTGTCCGGCTGCGGTACGCCGGGTGCGATCAGACCCTGGTCGAACTGGTTACAGTCCACATTGGACACATATGACTCCGACTGGTCCAGCCACAGGCCCCGGTCGGCACTGCTGACCTCCGCGCTGCTGGGCACCTCCCAGGTCACGTTGTCATGCACGATCACCAGGTTGTCGCCCGGCTGGCTGGCCGGCGCGTCGAACGCGTACACCCACACGTAGTTGGTGGTGATCTGGATCTCGTCCACCTCATTGCTGTTGGTGGTGGCCTTGAAGGTGGTCTGACCCTTGACCCTGGGCGGGGTCGGCAGCAGCCGGTGCCCGGACCCGATCTGGCTGGCGTACGTGGTGAACTTGTGGTCGTCGAACTGGCCACGCAGGTCGTCGCGCTCGGCGCTGGCGAACAGCGAGATGAACCCGTCGGCATCGTGCTGGGTCAGCATCCGGTCGTCGAGCCGGGCGGCGATGAGCGCCTGACGCACCTGGGCCAGGGCGTCCGCGACCTGCTGCCGGCTGAAGCCGGTGACGGCGGTGGCCTCGGGCATCACCAGCCCGGCGGCCCCGTCGGGGTAGGAGGCGGCGGGCGTGCCGTCGAACGGCGCGTCCGGGTTGACCCGTGGGGTGTTTGTGACCCGGGCGCCGGTGGTCGGGCCGGTGGTCGGGAAGGCCTGCACTCCCGTACCCCTGTCTCCGCGTACCACGGCGAAGGCCACGACGGCGGCGATGGCCAGGGCGGCGACCGCGATCCTGACCAGGATTATCTTTCCGACCCGGGCCAGCCCGGTGGACGGGCCGGACGCGACCCGTTGCGGCGCCTCCCGCTCGGGCGGGCCGGCCGGCCAGGCCGGCGCCGATGGATCCCAGACCGGCGGGGCCGGCTGCGGCGGGCCGGCGGGCCAGGCCGGCGCCGGCGGATCCCAGGCCGGCTCGGCGGGCTGCGGCACATATCCCGGCGGCGCGGTCTGGTGCGGCGCGGTCTGGTGCTGACCGGCCGGTGTCGCGTCCGGCCCCGCCGGCGCGTGCTGGGTCGGCTCGGCTGGGGCGGCGTCGGGCCGCGGCGACGGTGCGGTCGGATCCGGGAACACGAGAGGCCATCCTGATCGCGTGGGTCAACGGCCGCGATTGTCTCAGGTCACGTCGAATGCGGCGCACCCGTTCGGGCATGAAAGGGTGTGCCGGTGGAGCCGACTGGTCTGATAGTGGTGGACAAACCCGGAGGGATGACCTCCCACGACGTGGTGGCCCGGGTGCGCAGGCTGGCCAAGACCCGGCGCGTCGGGCACGGCGGCACCCTGGACCCGATGGCCACCGGCGTGCTCATCATCGGCGTCGGGCGCGCGACCAGGCTGCTCACCTACGTGATCGGGTCGGACAAGGTGTACCGGGGAACGATCCGCCTGGGGCAGTCGACCGTGACCGACGACGCCGAGGGCGAGGTCGTTTCGTCCGCTCCGGCCGACGAGGTCGGTGACGAGTCGATCCGCGCCGGCCTGGCGACCCTGACCGGGCGGATCTCCCAGGTACCCAGCGCGGTGAGCGCCATCAAGGTGAACGGACAACGGTCGTACGCCAGGGTCCGCGCCGGGCAGGACGTCGAGTTGGCGGCCCGGGAGATCACCGTGTCGCGGCTGGAGCTGCTGGCGGTGCGGCGGCTGCCCGGACTGATCGACCTCGACGTCGAGGTGGCCTGCTCGTCGGGCACCTACGTCCGGGCGCTGGCCCGCGACCTCGGTGCCGGGCTGGGCGTCGGCGGCCACCTGACCGCGCTGCGCCGCACCTCGGTGGCCGCCAGCACCCCGGACGCGACCGGGTTCACCCTTGCCGAGGCGGTCACCCTCGACGAACTCGCCGAGCGCGAGGACCCGATCACGCTGCCCCTGCCCGAGGCGGCGGCGCGGTTCTTTCCCCGGCGCGAGGCGACCGACTCCGAGGCCCGGGTCCTCGGGCACGGCGGCCCGCTCGGGCCGGTCGGCCTGGCGGGTCCGTACGCGGTCTTCGCGCCGGGCGGCGAGGTGCTGGCCATCGTCGCCGAGCGGGACGGCCGGGCCCGGCCGGAGGTCGTGCTGGCGCCGGCCGGCGGATGACTCGTGACCGTCGCCGGTTCGTCGGGGTACCGGGGCGGCCGGCGACGCCCGTACGATGAGCCGTTGCCCGGCGGCGGCCGCCCGGCTGGGTCCGCCGGCAGGGTCCGCCGGCAGGGTCCGCCCGCACGGTCGCCCGGCAGGGTCCGCCCGCAGGCAGGCATCCGGCGAGGAGATGAGCGGCATGGGTGTGCGCCACCGGCTGACGAGGCTGTCGGGCTCCTGCCTGGCGTTCGCGGTGCTGCTGACGCTGCCCGTCGGGTGCGGTGTCGCCTCGGCGCGGGCGGGTGCCACCTGGAGCGCGCCCCCGTCGGCCCGCTCGGCGACCCCCTCCGCGGCGGCGTCCACCCTGGCCGGCCGGACCGTGGGCGTGTCCGGCCAGCTGTCGCTCGGGCCGGTCGCCGGCAAGGTGATCGTCATCGACCCGGGGCACAACGGCGGCAACGTCAAACAGCCCAGGCTGATGGCCAGCCCGGTACCGATGGGCACCGGTGACAAGGCGTGCGACACCACCGGTACCGAGACCAACGGCGGGTACCAGGAGGCGGCGTTCACCTTCGACGTGTCCACCCGGCTGGCCGCCCTGCTGCGCGCGGCCGGCGCGAAGGTGATCATGACTCGGGACGACGACAACGGGGTCGGGCCGTGCGTCGACCAGCGGGCCGCCATCGGCAACGACAACCACGCGGACGTGGCCATCTCGATCCACGGCGACGGGGCGCCGACCAGGGACCACGGTTTCCACGTGCTCGAACCCGCCCGGGTCGGTGCCCCGTCCAATGCGATCATCACGCAGTCGCACCGGCTGGCCACGCTGATCCGGGACAACTACCGGGCGCGCACCGGCATCCCGCCGGCGAACTACATCGGCAAGGACGGCATCAACACCCGCGGCGACATGGGTGGGCTGAACCTCTCGGTGGTACCGAAGGTGATGGTCGAGTGCGGCAACATGCGCAACGCCGGCGACGCGGCCATGATGACCAACGCGACCGACCGGCAGCGGATGGCCGAGGGCTTCGCGGCCGGCCTGGCGGCGTACCTGACCCCCGCGGGCTGACGGCGGTCGCGGTCAGGCGATCGGCCCGGTCCCGGCCGGATATCCTGGTGCCGTGCAGCGATGGCGGGGGTTCGAGGCGGCGCCCGGTGGGTGGGGTCGGTCGGTCGTGACGATCGGTGTCTTCGACGGCGTACACCGGGGACACCAGGAGATCATCGGCTACACCGTCAAACGAGCACGTGACCTGGGCATCCAGTCCGTGGTGGTGACCTTCGATCCGCACCCCGCCGAGGTCGTGCGCCCCGGTTCGCACCCGGCCGTGCTGACCCCGCCGGGCCGCAAGGCCGAGTTGATCGAGGCGCTCGGGGCCGACGTGCTGTGCGTCATCCCGTTCACCCCCGACTTCTCCCGGCGCTCTCCCGAGGAGTTCGTGCACGAGGTGCTGGTCGAGCACCTGCACGCCGCCCTCGTGGTGGTGGGGGAGAACTTCCGCTTCGGCCACCGGGCGGCGGGCGACGTCGAGCAGCTGCGCCGGCTGGGCCGCAGCTTCGGCTACGCGGTGGAGGACGCGCCGCTGGTCGTCTCCGACGGACTGATCTTCTCCTCGACCTACATCCGGGCCTGCGTGGACGCCGGGGACGTCCGGGCGGCCGCCGCCGCGCTGGGCCGGCCACACCGGATCGAGGGCATTGTGGTGCGCGGCGACCAGCGCGGTCGCGAGATCGGCTTCCCGACCGCCAACCTGCTGTGCGCCAACCGCACCGCCGTCCCGGCCGACGGGGTGTACGCGGCCTGGCTGGTGCGCCGCGACCAGCGGTACATGGCGGCGGTGTCGATCGGGACCAACCCGACCTTCTCCGGGCGGGAGCGCCGGATCGAGGCGTACGCGCTGGACTTCTCCGGCGATCTGTACGGCGAGCGGCTGGCCCTGGACTTCGTCGCCCACCTGCGGGAGATGCGCACCTACGACAGCCTCCCCCCGCTGATCGCCCAGATCGAACAGGACGTCGCGGACACCCGGGCGATCCTGTCCTGACCCCCGCCCGCCCCGGCGCCGCCGACTTGCCGGGCACCTGCTGGGACGCCCGAACCCCTACTGATAATGTTGACCAGACGCCGGGTTACCGGCGTGGCTCCGCGTGCCTGCTCGACGCCGTGGGTGCGGGGCTGATGGGCACACCCACCGATAGGGAGACCATGGCGCTCGCCGCTGAACTCAAGACCAAGATCATGCAGGATTACGCGACCACCGAGGGCGACACCGGCTCGCCGGAGGTGCAGGTCGCGGTGCTGAGCAGGCGGATCTCCGACCTGACCGAGCACCTGCGCACGCACAAGCACGACCACCACAGCCGGCGTGGCCTGCTGCTGCTGGTCGGCCGCCGCCGGCGGTTGCTCAACTACCTGCAGAAGACCGACATCCAGCGCTACCGGTCGCTCATCGAGCGGCTCGGCCTGCGCCGATAGGCCAGTCGGGGGAAGCGGCCATGTCGCTTCCCCCGCATCAAAAGTCCAGGGCATCGGCCTCGACGAGGGGAGCCAGTCGGCGGGACGCCGCGTCGCGCGGTCGGCCGCCACGTGCACCGGTCCTCGGTAGTGGTCCTCGGGACGAGATGGTCCCGTGGACTTCGATCGAAGACCGGACGCCTGGAAGCTCCTCGAGGTCGTAGCCACGACCGAAGGAGTACGTCGTACACATGTCCGAACAAGACACACTAGGCACCGAACACAGCAAGGCGGTCATCGACAACGGGTCGTTCGGGACCCGCGAGGTGACCTTCTCCACCGGCCGCCTGGCCCGCCAGGCCGCCGGTTCCGTGATCGCGCAGCTCGGCGACACCGTCGTGCTGTCCACGACCACGGCCGGCAAGTCGCCCAAGGATCAGTTCGACTTCTTCCCGCTGACCGTCGACGTGGAGGAGCGGATGTACGCGGCGGGCCGGATCCCCGGCTCGTTCTTCCGCCGTGAGGGCCGCCCCACCGAGGACGCGATCCTCACCTGCCGTCTGATCGACCGGCCGCTGCGGCCGAGCTTCGTCAAGGGCCTGCGCAATGAGGTCCAGGTCGTCGAGACCGTGCTGGCGCTGGACCCCCGGCACCCGTACGACGTGGTGGCGATCAACGCGGCGTCGATGTCCACCAAGCTGTCGGGCCTGCCGTTCTCCGGCCCGATCGGGGCGACCCGGGTGGCGCACATCGAGGGGGTCTGGGTGTCCTTCCCGACCCACGAGGAGCTGGAGCGCGCCACCTTCGACATGGTGGTGGCCGGCCGGGTGCTGCCCGACGGCGAGGTCGCGATCATGATGGTCGAGGCCGAGGCGACCGAGCACACGGTGAACCTGATCGCGGGCGGTGCCACCGCCCCGACCGAGGAGGTCGTGGCCGGGGGCCTGGAGGCGGCCAAGCCGACCATCCGTGAGCTGTGCCGGGCCCAGGAGGCGCTGGCCGCGGTGGCCGCCAAGCCGACTGTGGAGTTCCCGGTGTTCCTGGACTACCAGGACGACGCGCTCGCCGCGGTGCAGTCCGCCGTGGGCGACCAGGTGGCCGAGGCGCTGCGCATCGCCGGCAAGGCGGAGCGCGAGGAGGCCCTGGACCGGATCAAGGACTCGGCCCACGAGCGGCTCGACGGCCAGTTCGAGGGGCGCGAGAAGGAGATCAGCGCCGCCTTCCGGTCGGTGACCAAGAAGGAGGTGCGGACCCGGGTCCTGCGCGACCAGATCCGCATCGACGGCCGGGGGCTGCGCGACATCCGGCCGCTGACCGCCGAGGTGCAGGTGCTGCCGCGGGTACACGGGTCGGCGCTGTTCGAGCGCGGCGAGACCCAGATCATGGGCGTCACCACGCTGAACATGCTGCGCATGGAGCAGGCGCTGGACACCCTGTCGCCGCAGAAGACCAAGCGCTACATGCACAACTACAACTTCCCGCCGTACTCGACCGGTGAGACCGGCCGGGTGGGTGCGCCGAAGCGTCGCGAGATCGGCCACGGCGCGCTGGCCGAGCGGGCCCTGATCCCGGTGCTGCCCTCGCGCGAGGAGTTCCCGTACGCGATCCGGCAGGTCTCGGAGGCGCTCGGCTCCAACGGCTCGACCTCGATGGGGTCGGTCTGCGCCAGCACCATGTCGCTGCTGTCGGCCGGCGTGCCGCTCAAGGCCCCGGTGGCCGGCATCGCCATGGGTCTGATCTCCGACGAGGTCGACGGCAAGACCGAGTTCGTCACGCTGACCGACATCCTCGGCGCCGAGGACGCGTACGGCGACATGGACTTCAAGGTCGCCGGCACCGAACAGTTCGTCACCGCCCTGCAGCTGGACACCAAGCTCGACGGCATCCCGTCCGACGTGCTGGCCGGTGCCCTGCAGCAGGCGCACGACGCCCGGCAGACCATCCTCGAGGTGATGGCCGACGCGATCACCTCGCCGGCCGGCATGTCGCAGTTCGCGCCGCGGGTCACCACCATCAAGATCCCGGTCGACAAGATCGGCGCGGTGATCGGCCCGAAGGGCCAGATGATCAACGCCATCCAGGACGAGACCGGCGCCGACATCACCATCGAGGACGACGGCACGATCTACGTCGGCGCGACGGACGGCCCCTCGGCCGACGCCGCGGTGGAGCGGATCAACGCGATCGCCAACCCGACCCTGCCGAAGATCGGCGACAAGTTCCTCGGCACCGTGGTGAAGACCGCCGCGTTCGGCGCCTTCATCTCGCTGCTGCCCGGCCGCGACGGCCTGCTGCACATCTCGAAGGTGGGCAACGGCAAGCGGGTCGACCGGGTCGAGGACTTCCTCAACGTCGGCGACAAGGTCGAGGTGCAGATCGCCGACATCGACCAGCGCGGCAAGATCTACCTGGACAAGGTGCGCCCGGAGGGCGAGGAGGCGCCGGAGGCAGAGGCGACCGCCGACCGTCCGGCCAGCCGGGACCGGGGCGACCGCGGCCCGCGTGACCGCGGTTCGGACC
This sequence comes from Rugosimonospora acidiphila, assembly GCF_039543385.1. NCBI lineage: Bacteria > Bacillati > Actinomycetota > Actinomycetes > Micromonosporales > Micromonosporaceae > Rugosimonospora > Rugosimonospora acidiphila. Next base: position 226,515 of record NZ_BAABJQ010000004.1, on the reverse strand, counting down.
GGGGCGACCGGGACCGTGGCCCGGGCCGGGGCGTCGACCGTGGCCCGGCCACCGACCGTCCGGCCGGCGAGGGCTCCGGCGACGACTCCGGTGAGGCCGGCGGGGACGACGAGGCCCGCCGTCGCCGTCGGCGTCAGCGCTGACCGCGACCGTGCCAGAACGCGACAAGGCGCCGGGTAGGGCGCGGGCCACCAGGGCCGTCACCACCACGCTCGACGCCGACCCGCTGGGCGGTACGGTACGCCGTACCGTGCTGCCCAGCGGGCTCCGCGTGCTGACCGAGGCGATCCCGACGATGCGCAGCGTGTCGTTCGGGATCTGGGTGGCGGTCGGCTCGCGGGACGAGGCGCCCAAGCTGTCCGGCGTCTCGCACTTCCTGGAGCACCTGCTGTTCAAGGGCACCGCCCGGCGCAGCGCCCTGGACATCGCGGCGCAGATCGAGGCCGTCGGCGGGGAGACCAACGCGTTCACCACCAAGGAGTACACGTGCTACTACGCACGGGTGCTCGACGCCGACCTGCCGCTGGCCATCGACGTGATGTGTGACCTGGTGGCCTCGTCGGTGCTGGCCGAACCGGACGTGGAGACCGAGCGTGGCGTGATCCTGGAGGAGATCGCCATGCACGACGACGAGCCCGACGACGAGGTGCACGACCTGCTCACCTCGGCGATCTACGGCAACCACGCGCTGGGTCGGCTGATCTCCGGCACCGCCGAGACGGTCAGCGCGATGACCCGCCGTCAGATCCTGGACTTCTACCGGCGCCGGTACGTGCCGGCGAACATTGTGGTGGCCGCCGCCGGCAACCTCGACCACGGCGTCGTGGTGAAGCTGGTGCGCGACACCATGCTGGGTAGGGGCGAGGACGCCAACCCGGCCCCGTACCGCTCGCCGAGCGGGCGGGTGCCCGCCAGGCCGGCCACGGTGACGGCCAGGGACAAGGAGACCGAGCAGGCGCACCTGGTCCTCGGCTGCCCGGCCATCGCCCGCACCGATGATCGGCGCTTCGCGCTGAGCGTGCTGAACAACGTGCTCGGCGGCGGGATGTCCAGCCGGCTGTTCCAGGAGATCCGGGAGAAGCGTGGCCTGGCGTACTCGGTGTACTCGTACACCACCCAGTACGCCGACGCCGGCATGTTCGCGGTCTACGCCGGCTGCGCCCCCGGCAAGGTGGACGAGGTGCTCGCGCTGACCCGTGCGGAGCTGGCCCGGGTGGCCGCCGACGGGTTGAGCGAGGACGAGGTGGCCCGGGGTCGGGGCATGGTCAAGGGCTCGCTGGTGCTCGGTCTGGAGGACACCGGGTCGCGGATGAGCCGGCTGGGCAAGGGCGAGCTGCTCTACCCGGAACTGCTGTCCGTCGACGAGCTGCTGGCCAGGGTCGACGCCGTGACCGTCGAGCAGGTCCGGCAGGTCGCCGCGCAGGTGCTGTCCAAGCCGATGTCGCTGGCCGTGGTCGGCCCGTTCGACGAAGACCACTTCTCCGTCTGAGTCACCGTCTCACCAGCAGGCTGACCATCCCCTGATCCTTGGCCCAGGTCGCGGTCACCGCGTACCGCGCGCGCAGCGCGTGCATCTTGGAGGTGGCGGCGTCGATCGGGTGGGCCGGGCTCACCGGGGTCACCAGCCAGATCCGCGGGGTGGTACCCAGGCACGCGGCGACGTCGGCGCATTCCTGGGCGTCGAGCGAGCCGAGCCGGCCGGCGTCGCGAGTCAGCAGCAGGTCGCGGGGGGCCGCGTCCGGTGCCGTCCAGGAATGCCGGGCCAGGTAGTGCTCGACGGTCGGGCGTAGCGACCACGCGAAGTCGCCGAAGACCAACCCGTCGCCGGGTGCCACGTTGGCCTCGATCACGCCCGCCAGCCCGCGCGAGTCCGGCGACGAGTGCGACTGGCGGGCGAGGATCTGTGCCGGCAGCGCCTCCACCGCGATCAGGGCCAGCACCACCGTCGCGCGCAGCGCCACCCGGGGGAGCGTGCCCGCGGACGGGCGGGCCGGGGCGGTCACCGTACCGGCGGCCAGGATCGCCAGCGGCCCGAGCGCGAAGGTGCCGTACCTCGGCACCCAGACCGGTACGGCCAGCGACACGAGCAGCATCAGCCCCACCGGTACCACGGCGAGGACGACAAGCTCCGCCGCGGTACGGCGACGCAGTACCACGGTGGCCACCAGCGCCAGGCCGACCAGCAGGAAGGCCACCTGGGCACTCTGCACCACCTGCTCCGGTGCCGCCGCCACGTCACGCCAGGTGGGTGAGGTGACCCAGGCGAGCTGGACCTGCTGTTCCCGGGCGCCCAGCACGGCCAGCGGGGCCAGCGCGACGGCCGTCACCGCCGAGGCGGGCAGCGCCCGCAGCAGTGCCCGGTCCCGCCCGGCGTACCAGCGCCCGGCAACGATGATCAAATGCGCGACCAGCACCGTGGCGGCCAGGATGTGCACCACCCCGGCGGCCAGCAGGAACCCCGCGTACCAGCACCAGCGGCGCCACGACGGCCGCTCGACGGCCCGGTACAGGCTCAGCGTGGCGAGCGTGGCCAGCGCGAAGGCCAGGGCGTACGGCCGGGCCTGCGCGCTGTAGTAGGACAGCGCCGGAATCGCGGCGCAGATCAGCCCGGCGACCAGGCCGGTGGCCGGGCCGATCAGGCGTCGGCCCAGCTCCGCGACCAGGCCCACGCCCAGCGCCATGGCGATCAGGGACGGGGCCCGCAGGGCGAGGTCGGAGGAGCCGAACACCCTGGTCCAGAAGTGCAGGAACAGGTAGTACGGGGCGATCACCCCATCGACGTGGCCGGCCAGCCCGAGGATCTCGGGTACCGGCCGGCCGGACGCCGAGACGGTGGCGCCTTCGTCCCAGTCCAGCGACACCGCCGTGAGCCGGTACCCGCCCACGGCCAGCATCGCCAGCGAGCCGGCGAGGAAGGGCAACCACGCGGGCAGGGTGGGCCGGGGCGGGGACGGTGACCGTGCGGGCTCGTCTTCCGGCGGCCCCGGTGGGGTCTCCTCGACGGTCCGGCTAGTCGACACAGAGTTACATTTTACGCCAAATCAGTGACTGGGTGTGTCCAGACTGGCCGACTCGCCCGTGGTCTTCGGGCCCGCCAGGCGAGGCAGCAGCAGCGCGAGGCCCCCGGCCACCAGGGTCAGCAGCGCCTCGACGCCGCTGGTCAACGACTCCGCGTGGCCCGAGGGCGAGGTGGCCACCTGGCTCAGGTACAGGGTGCCGAAGGTGGCCACCCCCACCACGTTGCCGAGCTGGGTCACCGTGGTGAGCAGGCCGCTGGCGTCCGCCGCGTCGCTGGGCGCCACGTGGCTGAGCGCCACCGTCAGCAGGGGTGAGAACGCCGCCCCGAAGCCCAGCCCGAAGATCACCTGGGAGATGTAGAACAGGGTTCCGGGCGCGTCGCCCGACCGCACCGACAACAGCAGCAGCACCAGGCTCAGGGTGCCGACGAACAGCCCGGTCGGGATCATGCGGTGGTACGTGTGCGGCGGCATCCGGCGCCAGTTCAGGCTCGAGATGGCGAAGCAGACCGCGCTGGGCACGAAGGTGAGGCCGGCGCGCAGCGGGCTGAAGCCGAGCCCGGACTGCAGGTGCAGGGCCAGCGTGAACAGGAAGCCACCGTACGAGGTCATCAGCGCGAAGATCGTTATTACGGCGGTGATCATGCCGGGGGAGCGCAGCACCCGGCCCGGGATCAGCGGGGAGCGGGCCCGGCGTTCGACCGCCACGAAGACGGCCATCAGCACCGCGGCGCCGGCCAGGCACAGCCAGCCCCACAGCGGCCAGCCCTCCTCGTGCCCGAAGACCAGCGGCACCACGAACCCGAGCACCGCCAGTGACAGGACGACCAGGCCCGGCAGGTCGAGGCCGCGTCCTGGCTCGCCGTGATCGGTGGGCAGGGCCCGCAGTCCGGCGATCAGCAGCACCACACCGATCGGGACGTTGATCAGGAATACCGGCCGCCAGCCGGTGCCCCAGAGGTCGGCGCTGACCAGCACGCCGCCGACCACCTGGCCGGCGATCGCACCGCCGGCGATCACCGCGCCGTACAGGCTCAGCGCCCGCATCCGCTCGCGGCCGTGGAACTGGCGCTGGATCAGGCTGAACACCTGCGGAATCATCAGCGCCGCGCCGGCGCCCTGAACCAGCCGGAAGCCGATCAGCATCCCGGACGAGCCGGCCAACCCGCACGCCAGCGAGGCGGCGGTGAACAGCGCGAGGCCGCCGAGGAACAGCCGCCGGTGACCGAGCCGGTCGCCGAGCCGGGCGCCGGTGATCAGGAGCATGGCGTACGCGATCGTGTAGCCAGTGATGATCAACTGCAGTCCGCCGCTGCTGGCGTGCAGGTCGGTGCGGATGGTCGGGGCTGCGACATTGGTCACCTGCACGTCCAGGATGGCCATGAACTGACCGACGAGCAGGATCGTTAGGAGTATGCCGGAGCGACGCCCGGTCGACTCTCCGGAGGATCGTCGGCGGGTGTGCGTCCCGCCGGGTGATGTCGCGATCGTTTGGCTCATGACATCAAGGATTAACAACTCCGCGTAATCATGGGGAGAGCCCCGTGATCCTGGTACCAGCGGCACCCGGCAACTGGTACCGGGCCGCCGAACAATGGAGGGATGACCATGACCCAGGCCGGGGGGCGCCGCGTCGATCTGGCGCAGTTCCTGCGCAGCCGCCGGGCCCGGATCTCACCCGCCGACGTCGGCATCCCGGGCGGCCTGCGCCGCCGCACCCCCGGACTGCGCCGGGAGGAGGTCGCTCAGCTCTCTGGCGTCGGTGTGACCTGGTACACCTGGCTGGAGCAGGGTCGACCGATCAACGCGAGCGTCCAGATCCTCGACGCCGTCGCCCGCACCCTGCGGCTCGACCAGGCCGAGCGGCAGCACCTGTACCGGCTGGCCGAGGTGCCCACGGTCGCCGAGGAGCAGCAGGGCGAGGGCCTGCACCCGGAAGTACAGACGGTGCTGGACAACCTGTGCCCGCTGCCCGCCGCGGTCTACAGCGGCCGCTACGACGTGCTCGCCTGGAACCGCAGCTACGCGGCGTTGGTGCCGGACATGGTGGGCGTCGCAGCCTGCGAACGTAACGTGCTGTGGCAGATGTTCACCGTGCCCGACTGCTGCTCCTCGATGGCACAGACGGAGGTGGAGAAGCCCCGGTTGGTGGCCACCTTCCGGGCGGCGTTCGCCCGCCACCTCGGCGAGCCGTCCTGGACCGGGTTCATCCGGCGGCTGGCGGCGGCCAGCCCGGAGTTCGCGCGGATGTGGGCGAACCACGACGTGGCCGGCCCGGGGACCCAGACGAAGGTCTTCCAGAACGTGATGGGGCGGCCAATAGCCACCGTTTCGACCAGCTTCGCCGTCTCCGCCACCCCGGAGGCCCGGATGGTGGTCTACACCCCGATCGACGACGATGCCAGGAGCCTGCTCGAACGGGTGACCGCCTACCCGCCCACCGAGGCCGGCTGCCCGGCCCACCGGCACCCCGCCCCGGTATCCGTTGCCCCGGTTTCCGATAAGTTGAGCGCGTGAATGACGAACGCGAACCGATTCGGGTAGGAATCCTCGGCGCCCGGGGCCGGATGGGCACCGAGGCGTGCCGCGCCGTCGACGCGGCCGACGACCTGGAACTGGTGGCGATGATCGACCAGGGCGACGGGCTGTTCAGCGCCTCGGACGCCGCGGCCGAGGTCGTTGTGGACTTCACCACGCCGGACGCGGTGATGGACAACCTGCACTGGTGCATCGAGCAGGGGATCAACGTGGTGGTCGGCACCAGCGGGTTCACCGAGCACCGGCTGGAGCGGGTGCGTTCCTGGCTGTCGCACAAGCCGCAGGTGGGTGTGATCGTCGCCCCCAACTTCGGGGTCGGTGCGGTGCTGATGATGGAGTTCGCGGCGCGGGCCGCCCGGTTCTTCGAGTCCGTCGAGATCATCGAGCAGCACCACCCCAAGAAGGTGGACGCGCCGAGCGGAACCGCGCTGAACACCGCATCGGTGATCGCGACGGCCCGGGTCGAGGCGGGGCTGGGCGAGATGCCCGACGCGACCAAGGACCAGCTCGACGGGGCGCGAGGGGCGCTGGTCAACGGGGTGCACGTGCACTCGGTACGGGCGACCGGGCTGGTGGCGCATCAGGAGGTGCTGTTCGGCACCGTCGGCGAGACGCTGACCATCCGGCACGACTCGTACGACCGGGCGTCGTTCATGCCCGGCGTGCTGCTGGCCATTCGGTCAGTCGTGAGCCGCCCCGGGCTCACCGTCGGCCTCGGCGCTCTCCTCGATTAGGGACACGTGCAGCCGCAGTTGCGGAACGAGCAGGTCGTCTACGTCCAGTGACCGGGCGGCTCCGTCCGGTTGCCATCCGGCGCTGCTCAGGAAGCCGCTCATCGCCTTGTCCTGCTCGTACGCCCAGGCCACGGCGGTGGTGAAGCCGGCGTCGCGCCACAGGTCCACGCCGGCGGCGAGCAGCCTGCTGCCGTGCCCGCGTCGGCCCCACCGCGGCTCCACCAGCAGGTCGGTGATCGCGACCGCGGTGTCCCCGAGCGCCTCCGCCGGCTCCTCGGGGGCGAGCGCCAGTTCGTCCGGCGGCCCGGCCGCGAGGAACCCCACCAGGTAGGATTGATCGGCTTGCTCCACGGCCACCAGCACGTGGTGCCGGTCCGACGGCGGGTTGGTCACTGCCTCCCGCCACTGCTGCGCCATCCAGTCCTCGTCGAGCTGGTCGAGGACATGCTTGGGCAGCAGCCGACGGTACGCGGTGCGCCAGGTCGACAACTGGATTCGTGCGATCTCGCCAGCGTCGTCGGGACGGGCCGGCCGGACGTACCCGAGCGCCATGGGCTTAGCCTACGGGGGCGTGCGGGCGGAGATCGCCCGGGCTGCCGTGTGCCGGACCAGCGGTCTGTCGGCGGCCGAAGTTTCCGCGGGTCGGGGTCGGGCGGCCAGGCGGTAGGAGCACGCCGTGGTGAGGCGGCGGGCGGAGCTGGAGGAGAATAGTGGGTCGTACCGTTGCCCGGCAGGTCACCATCCTCGTCGTCCTGGCGGCGGCGGCATTCGCCTTTCTCGCGGCCTTCGCCACCCGGCACGGCTTCTTCGACCTCAAGGTCTATTACGGCGCGACCAACTATTGGGCCCACGGCCATGGCGAGATCTACGACTACCTGAAGCCGCTGAGCAAGTACGGCTACACGTACCCGCCGTTCGCCGCCCTGACCATGCTGCCCATGGCGATCCTGCCCTGGACCGTCACGATCATCGTCAGCGTGGCCGCCACCGTGCTGGTCACCCTGCTGATCATCTACTGGTTCCTCCGGCCGGTGATCGCCCGGTTCAACTGGACGCCCTGGTTCACCCTCGCCGTGGCGGCGATCCTGGCCGCCGTGTTCGAGCCGTTGCGCGAGACGGTGAACTTCGGCCAGGTCAACATGCTGCTGGTGTTCCTCGTGGTGGCCGACCTCATCCTGCTGGTGTATGACCGGCCGTCGGCCGCGCCGAACAGCCCGGCCCGCCGCTGGGGCGGGGTGGGCATCGGCCTGGCCACCGCGATCAAGCTCACCCCCGGCGTGTTCATCCTGTACCTGTTGCTCGCCCGCAAGTGGCGGGCGGCGGTGGTCTCGATCGCCACCACCGGGGCGGCCACGCTCGTCGCCGCCATCGTGGCCCCGCACGCCTCCCTGATCTTCTGGAGCAGCGCGGTCTTCGACACCGACCGGGTCGGTTCGCTGTCATACATCTCCAACCAGTCGCTGGAGGGCGTCGCTGCCCGGATCAATCCGGATCAGCCCAGCAACGTCGTCTGGGGCTTGATGATCATCGCTGTCCTGGTCGTGTGGGTGTGGCAGCTGCGGCGTTCGCTGCGACTCGGCGACGAGTTGGCCGGCCTGGCGTTGACCGGGGTGCTGGGCTGCCTGGTCAGCCCGGTGACCTGGGTGCACCACCTGGTCTGGCTGCTGCCGGCCATGCTGCTGCTGACCGCGCGGGGGCTGACGGCCACCGGCCGCCGCCGGACCCGCCTGCTGCTCCTCGATCTCGGGCTGTACGTGCTGCTGTCCAGCAAGCTGGTCTGGCGCTTCGACAACCACTTCACCGGCTGGGGCGCGATCCTGAGTGACAGCTACGTGATCGCCAGCGTCGTGCTGCTGGTCTGCCTGCCGTTGTCGGCCGCCGGCCGCCCGGCGGCATCAGGCGACGCCGGGCCGGCGCCGAGCGAGCCGGCCTCGAGCCGCCCGTCCTCGGACGCGCTGGCCCCGGGGCACCTCACCTCGGACGCTCTCGCCTCGGATGATCTGGCCCAGGAAGACCTGGCTCCGGACCGGCTGGCATCGGGCGGGTCGCGGTCAGCCCGCGCCGTTGGTGTAGCGGACCTCGGCCAGTTCGACCGCGCTGCCGTCGACGCGCCGGACCGGGTAGCCGGCGGTGGCGCCGTCGGGCCGGAAGCCGAGCCGCGCGTAGAACCCGCGGGCGGAGTCGTTCGCTTCCAGCACCCATAGCCGCACCTCGTCCCAGCCCCGCTCGGACAGCCGCTTGAGGGCGGCGGTCATCAGCGTGCGGCCGGCCCCGGTGCGCCAGGCCGCCGGGTCGACGTAGATGCCGATGATCTCGCCGACGGTCGAGTCCAGCCTCCTGCCCTCCCGGTACGGGCCGAAGTAGACGTATCCGGCGGTGACCCCGCCGTCGGTGGCGAGCAGCGTCTCGTGTGGGCCCGGCGCGGACAGCCGCCGCCGGTACCTGCTCTCGGCGGTGTGCACGTCCATGGACGTCAGGACATCGTCCGGCACCATGCCCACGTAGGCCCGCTGCCAGCAGGTGACATTGATCCGCGCTATGTCGAGCGCGTCTCGCGGCATCGCCGGCCGCACCGTCAGCATGTCGGGGAGGATAGCTGGCCAGCGGCACGGGCGCGGGGGCGAAGCGCCGGGGCGGCCGGCCCGTTTCGCGCCGCCGGTGCCCTGCTCACGGCCGGTGGTCGGGACCGCCGAGGAGGGCCGGAGTGTCGTACCCGTCGGCTAATCTGCGGGCACGATGAACGATCTCATGCCGCGCCCACGGGCACTCGACTCGCTGTCTCCCGCGCAGGCTCGCCGGATCGCGCTGGCCGCGCAGGGGTTCCTCGACCCCGCGCCCGCCGGTGCGGTCGACCGTCGCCACCTGCGCCGGGTGCTGGGCCGGTTGGGGCTGCTCCAGATGGACTCGGTCAATGTCCTGCAGCGCGCGCACTACCTCCCGCTGTACAGCCGGCTCGGGCCCTACCCGACGCAACTGCTCGACCGGGCCGCCTACCGGGGCGACCGGGAGCTGTTCGAATACTGGGGGCACGAGGCCTCGCTGCTCCCCATCGACCTGCACCCCTTCCTGCGCTGGCGGATGGCCACCGACCACCCCTGGGGCGGGGTGTCGCGGCTGGCGCAGCGCCAGCGCGGCCTGGTCGACTGGGTGCGCAACGAGGTGATCGACAATGGCCCGTTGACCGCTGCTCAGATCGAGGCCGACGTGCCCCGGCGCACCGGCAACTGGGGGTGGAACTGGTCCGAGACCAAGATCGCGCTCGAGTGGCTGTTCTGGCGGGGCGAGGTGCTGGTCGACCGCCGAAACTCTGCCTTCGCCCGGGTTTACGACATCCCGGAGCGGATCCTGCCGGCCTCGGTCCTGAGAGCGCCCACGCCCGAGCCGGCGGAGGCATACCGCGAGCTGGTGCGCCGCTCGGCCCTCTCGCTGGGGGTGGCGGCCGAGCCGGATCTGCGCGACTACTTCCGGTTGCCGGTGCGGCCCACCCGCACGGCCATCGCCGACCTGGTGGAGGCGGGCGAGCTGATCGTCGTCTCGGTGGCCGGCTGGCGAACCCCGGTCTACCTGCACCGCGACGCCCGCCTGCCGCGCTGGGTCCGGGCCAGCACGCTGGTCAGCCCGTTCGATCCGGTGGTGTGGAAGCGGGACCGCGCCCAGCGCTTGTTCGACTTCAGCTACCGCATCGAGATCTACACCCCGGCCGCCCAGCGGGTCTATGGCTACTACGTGCTGCCGTTCCTGCTTGGCGACCGGCTGGTGGCGCGGGTCGACCTCAAGGCCGACCGGGCGGCCTCGGTGCTGCGGGTGCCTGCCGCGTGGGCCGAGCCGAAGGCGCCCCCGGAGACCGCGGCGGCGCTCGCCGCCGAGCTGCACCGGCTCGCCGGCTGGCTTGGCCTGGCCGAGGTGGCCGCGCCGGAGCGCGGCGACCTGGCCGGGTCGCTCTGGGCCGAACTCGACGCGCAGCCGGAGGGCGGGGCCGGTGTAGTTTGATGCTTGGCGGCAATGCGAATCGGGTGAGCGGAGCGAGGCGGACGCATGAGCGACGTGGCGGCGCAGCCGGCGATGGTTCCCAGCCATGATCATGACCACCAGCACCCCCAGATGTACGTGCTGGCCCCGACGGTGCCCTCCGACCCGTTCAGCCGGCTGCTGATCCGGTTCTGGTCACGGGTCCCGATCTGGGCCACCCCGGTGACGATGCTGGTCTGCTTCCTCGGCGGGGTGGGCTACGTGCTGGCCACCAACCCGACCGACGCCAACGCGATGTCGAGCCCCACCTGCCTGATCCGGCTCACCACCGGCTTCGACTGCCCGGGCTGCGGTGGCACCCGCGCCTTCTGGTACCTGCTGCACGGCAACATTCCGGCCGCCGCCCGGTCGCACCTGCTGGCGGTGTTCGCCGCGCCGTTCCTGGTCTACGCGTACATCGTCTGGGTCGCCGACACGGCGTTCAAGCGGAAGCTGCCTCCGCTGCGCGTGTCCCCGAAGGCGCTGGCCATTTTCCTGGGGGCCTGGGGCGTGTTCACCGTGCTGCGCAACCTGCCCTGGGCCCCGTTCAACTGGTTCTTCGTCTGAACCGTGCCCGGTGCGGACCGCCCTCAGCTTCGGGCGTAGCCGGTCGGGCGGCGGCCGAGGCTGTCCGGCCCGCGCAGCGCGGCGGCAACTGCCCTGACCAGCCACGCGTTGACCGAGATGCCCTCGCCCGACGCGGCACGCTCCGCCTGGTCCTTGAGCGGCTCGGGTAGGCGCAGTGTGATCCGCGACACGTGACCGCTCTCGGGCGCCGGAGCCGCCGGCGGCTCTCGCTCCTCGACCAAGGCCAGCTCCGTGATCACGAGCTCGGGGTCCCGGCCCCGCAGGCGCACCTCCACGGTGGCCGAGCCGAACTGGGCGGTGATCTCGGCGGCCGCGTCCGCGAGCAGCTCCAGCATGGTGAGCCGGGCCGAGGCGTCCAGTGCTCCGGCGAGCAGTTCGGCGGCGCCGCGAACCTCCGGCCCGCCCGGGGCGGCGCTGGCGATGAGATCCCGGCGTAGCGAGTCGATGTGCGGCCCGAGGTTCATGACGTCACTATGACGTCATAGGTGGCGTCAGTCAACCGTCACCCGATGCGGGTACCTTGACCGGCCGGCGTACCACGAGCCGCACTCACCCGGTCGACCGTTACGCTCGGGTGAAGTCCAGAAAATCGGGAAGAGCCGACCGGAGAGGAGCCGCCCGTGGCCGAGATCGAGGAGCCCCGGGTGAAGCTCATCGCCTGGACGCACTTCCAGCCGCCGGAGGACGTGCCGTGGTCCACCGACGCGGAGGGGGGCCAGGCGCTGGCCGAGTTCGCCGGCCGGGCCTGCTACCAGTCCTGGAGCAAGCCGAACCCGGCTACCGCGACCAACGCCGGCTACCTGGCGCACCTCCTCGAGGTCGGGCACCTGTCCGTGCTCGAGCACGGCACCGTCACCTTCTACTTCACCGGGGTGTCCCGGTCCTTCACCCACGAGCTGATCCGCCACCGGCACTTCTCGTACAGCCAGCTGTCCCAGCGCTACGTGCCGGAACGGGACGCCGCCATGGTGGAGCCGGAGGCCATCGCCGAGGATCCGGAGCTGCACAAGACGTTCATGGAGGCCACCCAGACGGCCGTCCGGGCGTACACGGAGCTGCTGGAGGGCCTGGAGAAGCGGTTCGCCGACGTGCCCAACGCCACGCTGCGCCGCAAACAGGCCAGGCAGGCGGCGCGGGCAATCCTGCCCAACGCCACCGAGACCCGGATAGTGGTCACCGGCAACTACCGGGCCTGGCGGCACTTCATCGCGATGCGGGCGTCCGAGCACGCGGACGTGGAGATCCGCGAGCTGGCCGTGGAGTGCCTGCGGCAGCTCCAGGAGGTGGCGCCCAACGTATTCGCCGACTTCACCATCTCGGCGCTGGACGACGGCACCGAGATCGCGGCCAGTCCTTACGCCTGGGAGTGCTGACCGGCGGAGGCACGCGGCCGGCCACAGTCAGCATCCACCAAGTCGTTCCGGTCAGTTAGGTTAAGAACATGAGTAGTACGGGTACCGAACCGAACCGGCCATTCGGCCGGCTGCTGACCGCCATGGTCACCCCGCTCCGTCCGGACGGCTCGCTGGATCTCGACGGCGCCGGCCGGCTTGCCACCTATCTGGTGGATGAGCAGGGCAACGACGGGCTCGTGATCAGCGGCACCACCGGCGAGGCGCCGACCACCAGCGACGGGGAGAAGGAAGCTCTGCTGCGCGCGGTGGTCGAGGCGGTGGGCGACCGGGCGAAGGTAGTGGCCGGCGTCGGAACCAACGACACCCACCACTCCGTGGAGCTGACCCGGGCGGCCGAGAAGGCCGGCGCGCACGGCGTGCTCCTGGTCACCCCGTACTACAACAAGCCGCCGCAGTCCGGCCTGGTCGCGCACTTCACCGCGGTGGCCGACGCCTCCGAGCTGCCGGTGATGCTCTACGACATCCCGCATCGCACGGGCACCGCGATCGCCACCGACACGCTGGTGAGGCTCGCCGAGCACGAGCGGGTCGTGGCGGTCAAGGACGCCAAGGGCGACCTGACCGCCACCTCCTGGGTGACCAGCCGATGCGACCTCGCCTACTACAGCGGGGACGACGCGGTGACCCTGCCGCTGCTGTCGGTCGGCGGTGTCGGGCTGGTCGGCACGTCCACGCACCTGACCGGCGCGCGGGCCAAGCGCATGATCCTGGCTCACGAGGCGGGCGACGTCGCCGGGGCGCTGGCCCTGCACCGCGAGCTGTTGCCCCTGTTCACCGGCATCTTCCGGAGCCAGGGGGTGGTTCTGGTGAAGGCGGCGCTGGCCCTGCTCGATCTGCCCAGCGGGCCGGTCCGGCCACCGATGGTGGACGCCACCGAGGCCGAGATCGACGCCCTGCGCGCGGACTGCGCGCAGGCCGGGATAGTCCTGCCGGGCACGGTCTCGCGGGCGGACGCGGAGCAGTCGGCATGGTGAGCGAGTCGTCCGAACCCGAGGTCACCGCTCCTGGCCCGCTGGCCGCGGGGGCGCTCCGGGTGATCCCGCTGGGCGGCCTCGGCGCGATCGGCCGCAACATGACCGTGTTCGAATTCGACGGCCGGCTCCTGATCGTCGACTGCGGGGTGCTGTTCCCCGACGTCGACCAGCCCGGGGTCGACCTCATCCTGCCGGACTTCTCGGCCATCCTGGACCGGCTCGACGACGTGCAGGCCATCGTGCTCACCCACGGCCACGAGGACCACATCGGCGCGGTGCCCTACCTGCTCGCCCACAAGGCCGACATCCCGCTGGTCGGCTCCCAGTTCACCCTGGCGCTGGTCGAGGCGAAGCTGGCCGAGCGGCGCATCGAGCCGTACACGCTGACCGTCCACGAGGGGCAGACCGAGCTGCTCGGCCCGTTCCAGTGCGAGTTCTTCGCGGTGAACCACTCGATCCCGGACGCGCTGGCGGTAGCCATCCGCACCTCGGCCGGAGTGGTGCTGCACACCGGCGACTTCAAGATGGACCAGCTGCCGCTGGACGGCCGCCTCACCGACGTGCCCGGCTTCGCCCGGCTCGGTGCCGACGGCGTGGACCTGCTGCTGGCCGACTCCACCAACGCCGAGGTGCCGGGCTTCGTCGCGCCGGAGCGCGAGATCGGCCCGGTGCTGGACGGCATCTTCCGGGCCGCCCGGGGCCGGATCATCGTGGCCTCGTTCGCGTCGCACGTGCACCGGGTGCAGCAGGTGCTCGACTCTGCCGCCGCGCACGGCCGCAAGGTGGCCTTCATCGGTCGCTCCATGGTGCGCAACATGGGCATCGCCCGCGACCTCGGCCTGCTGCGCATCCCCGGCGGGCTGGTGGTCGGGCTCGACGAGGCGACCACGCTGCCGCCCGAGCAGATAGTGCTGATGTCCACCGGGTCGCAGGGCGAACCGATGAGCGCGTTGGGCCGGATGGCGACCGGCGATCACCGGCACATCGTGATCGCGCCCGGCGACACCGTGGTGCTCGCCTCCTCCCTGGTGCCGGGCAACGAGACGGCGGTCTACCGGGTCATCAACCAGCTGTCCCGGGCGGGCGCGTTCGTGGTGCACAAGGACGTGGCCAAGGTGCACGTATCCGGCCACTCGCCGGCCGGCGAGCTGCTGTACCTGCTCAACGTCGTCAAGCCGAGCAACTTCCTGCCCGTACACGGGGAGTGGCGGCACCTGCGCGCGCACGCGCGGCTCGCGGTCGAGTCCGGGGTGGCCCCGGAGCGGGTGGTGCTCTGCGAGGACGGCGACGTGGTCGACCTGGTCGACGGGCAGGCCCGCCTGGTCGGGCACGTCAAGAGCCGGTACGTGTACGTGGACGGCCTGGCGGTCGGCGACGTGGGCGAGTCGCTGCTCACCGAGCGGCGCATCCTGGGCGATGGTGGCTTCATCGCGGCGACCGTGGTGGTCGACTCGGTGACCGGCAAGGTGGTCGGCGGCCCGACTGTCTCGGCGAAGGGCTTCTCCGACGATCCTGCGGTGTTCGAGGGGATGCTTCCGCTGGTGACCGAGGCGCTGGACCGGGCCGCGACCGACGGCATCACCGACCCGCACCAGCTCCAGCAGATCGTGCGGCGCACGGTCGGCAGGTGGGTCAACGACACGTACCGGCGCCGGCCGCTGATCTTCCCGAACGTGGTCGAGGTCTGACGGCTCGACCCGCCACCTCCGATCAGGCCGAGCGCAGCGCGGCCAGGCCGGCCACCACGATCAGGGCCAGGAGCGCCAGCAGGAAGGCGACGCCGAGCTGACCGACCCGCGGGCCGGCTGCGGCGTCGCCCGGCTCGGGCCGCGGATCCGCCGGCAGGTCGGTGGTCACCTCGGCCAGCTCGCCGTGTGTGCGCGCGGCGAGCACGCGGTCCACCCGCTCGGCGTACTCGTCGAGATCCAGCCGCCCTGCCGCCGTGTGCCGCTCCAGCGCGCGCACCACCCGCTGTCGGTCCTCGTCCGACGCCCGCTGCCGCGAGGTGTCCATGGCCGCCAGCCTAGGCGTTGGGGCAGCGTGGTGGTGCGCACGAAGGTACCGTGACGCCACTCAATGTTTCGATGGGGGTGGTAGAACATGACGGGTCCTTCACCTGGTGGCGGGTCTCTCGTCATCGAACGCATTCTTCGCGACCGCGACGGCATCTGGCGCCAGATCGTCGAGGAGCGCGGCCTGCGCGAGCTGATCGTGCGGATGCTCGTCAGCGCCGGGGTCAGCCTGGCGCTCTACGGTGCCGTGCTCGGCGCCTCGCTCGGCTGGCAGCAGGCCCTGTCCTCGCTGGTCAAGCTCCCGCTGCTGTTCCTCATCACGCTGTGCATCTGCCTGCCCACGCTGTACCTGTTCAACCTGGTGTTCGGCGCGCGGCTGTCGGTGGTCCAGGCGGTGGCGCTCATCATGGTGTCGGTGACCGTTACTTCGGTGCTCACCCTCGCGTTCGCACCGATCAGCCTGTTCTTCCTGGTCACCGCGCACGGCTACGCGTTCTTCAAGCTGCTCAACGTCGCGATCCTGATGCTCACCGCCATCGTCGGACTGCGCTTCCTGGTGCAGGGCATGCGTGCGCTCAACGAGCAGCAGGGACTGGCCGCATCCCCGGCCGTCGCGCCGGTACCGCTGCCGGCGCCCGTGCCGGCACAGGTCGGCGCGAACGGTCGGGACGCGGGCGGTGCCGGGGGCGTCGCGGCCGGCGGCCTTCCCAGCGGCGCCGAGGCCGGGAACGACGCACTCGCCGCGGCCCAGGCGACCTCGGGCGCGCCGGTCCCGTTGGTGGCCAAGGCGCCGCAACCGATGGTGCCGCCGGCCGGGCACGGGCCGATCCCGCCTCACCCGATGGCGCAGCCGTCCGGATACGGACCGTTTCCGTCGCCACAGCACCGGCAGCCGCCGGCGAATCCGCAGCCGCAACAGGCGAGCATGGGCCTGCTGTACATCTGGATCCTGCTGTTCGGCTTCGTGGGCACCCAGCTCGGCTGGACGCTGCGGCCGTTCTTCGGCGACCCGGGCCAGCCGTTCTCCCTGTTCCGCCACCTCAACGGCACCTTCTACGCGGACATCGTGCACACCATCGGCCAACTGTTCGGCGCCGGCTGATCGCTGCCGCCCCTCAGGGCCGGCCGCCCGTGCGCCCACCCCCCGCCCAGGCGGCCGGCGAGCCTGGTACCGATACGGGCATGCCCCCGTTACCGTGGCAGCATGGCGGGCCGCACCTCTCAGGCGAGCCGCCGTCGCGGCACCGCGGCACGCGGGCGGGCCGGGCGCGGCGGGTACGCGAACAACCGCGGAGGCGGACCCCTCGACGTTCTCGGCAGGCTGTTCGTTCTGCTCTGGATGGGCATCGCGCACGGCGTCGGCTGGATCGTCCGCGCCGTCGGGCGCCGGGCGGCGGACGCCCGCGAGCTCGACCAGGAGCACCGCCGGGACGGGGCTGGCCTGCTGGTGCTGGCGCTGGCCCTGCTGCTGGCCGCCGCCGTGTGGTTCCGGGCCGGCGGACCGTTCGGCGTCTACGTCGCGCTGCTGACCCGGCTGGTCATCGGCAACATCGCGGTGACCCTGCCGGTGCTGCTGGTGGTCCGTGCGGTGCGACTGATGCGCACCCCGAACGAGGAGACGCGCGCCGGCCGCGGCGTGGTCGGCTGGACCGCGCTGTTCGTCGGCACCACCGGACTGTTCCACCTCGGCGCCGGCCACCCGGACGACCTGCACGGCATCGAGCACGCGGGAGGCTTCGTCGGGCGGGCCGCCGGCGGACTGCTGGCCCAGGCGGTGACCGCGTGGGTGGCGACGCCGCTGCTGGCGATGCTGTCCGCGTTCGGGCTGCTCGTGGTCACCGCCACGCCGATCAACCGGGTTCCCCAGCGGCTCGCCCAGCTACGCGACCTGGCGCTGGGCCGCACCGGCGAGGCCGAGGCCGACGAGGACGAGGAGTATCTGGAGGACGAGGAGGAGTTCGAACCGGAGCCGCCGCCGGTGACCCGTCGCCGCCCGTCCCGGCGCCGGCAGGCCACGTTCGTGGAGGAGACCCCGGACGAGCCGCACGACACCGAGGCCGAAACGATCGAGGAGGCCCCGCCACCCCGCCGGCGGAAAGCGCCCCGCCGGCTGGAGCCGGAGGCGCCGGAGCACTCGCCGCTGCCCACCCGGGCCGAACAGCTGGCGCTCACCGACGCCGGCTACAAGCTGCCGCCGCCGCAGCTGCTCGTCGTGGGTGAGACGCCGAAGTCGCGCAGCAAGGCCAACGACGAGATGATCAACGCGCTGCAGGGAGTCTTCGAGCAGTTCGACGTGGACGCCGCGGTCACCGGCTTCACCCGGGGGCCGACCGTCACGCGGTACGAGGTCGAGCTCGGGCCCGGCGTGAAGGTCGAGCGGATCACCCAGCTGTCGCGCAACGTCGCCTACGCCGTCAAATCTCCGGACGTGCGCATCATCAGCCCGATCCCGGGCAAGAGCGCGGTCGGCGTGGAGATTCCCAACGTCGACCGGGAGAACGTGTCCCTCGGCGACGTGCTGCGCTCCCGCGCCGCGACCGGCGACCACCACCCGCTGCTGGTCGCGCTCGGCAAGGACATCGAGGGCGGCTACGTGGTGGCCAACCTGGCCAAGATGCCGCACATCCTGATCGCCGGGGCCACCGGCGCCGGCAAGAGTTCGATGCTGAATTCGCTGCTGGTCTCGCTGCTGACCCGGGCCACGCCGGACGAGGTGCGGCTGCTGCTCGTCGACCCGAAGCGGGTGGAGCTGACCTCGTACGAGGGGATTCCGCACCTCGTCACGCCGATCGTGACCAATCCGAAGAAGGCCGCCGACGCGCTGGACTGGGTAGTGCGCGAGATGGACATGCGCTACGACGACCTGGCGGCCAGCGGAGTGCGGCACATCGACGACTACAACAAGAAGGTGCGGGCCGGCCAGATCAAGCCGCCACCGGGCAGCGAGCGGGTGATCCGCCCGTACCCGTACCTGCTGGTCGTGGTCGACGAGCTGGCCGACCTCATGATGGTGGCGCCGCGTGACGTCGAGGACGCGGTGGTCCGGATCACGCAGCTCGCCCGGGCGGCGGGCATCCACCTGGTACTGGCGACCCAGCGCCCCTCGGTGGACGTGGTGACCGGCCTCATCAAGGCCAACGTGCCCTCCCGGCTCGCGTTCGCCACCAGCTCGCTGGCGGACTCCCGGGTCATCCTCGACCAGCCCGGCGCCGAGAAGCTGATCGGCCGGGGCGACGGACTCTTCCTGCCGATGGGCGCGTCCAAGCCGATCCGGATCCAGGGCGCCTGGGTGAACGAGTCCGAGATCCACGACGTGGTGAAGTTCTGCAAGGACCAGCGGGAGCCGGAGTTCCGGCCGGACGTGCTGACGCCCGTGCAGGAGAAGAAGAAGGTCGACGAGGACATCGGCGACGACCTCGACCTGCTGGTGCAGGCGATCGAGCTGGTGGTGACCAGCCAGTTCGGCTCCACCTCGATGCTGCAGCGCAAGCTGCGCGTCGGCTTCGCCAAGGCCGGTCGGCTGATGGACTTGATGGAGACCCGGAGCATCGTCGGCCCGTCCGAGGGTTCCAAGGCCCGGGAGGTGCTCATCAAGCCCGACGAGCTGGACGGCGTGATGGCGGAGTTGCGGGGCTCCTCGGCCGAGTGAGGCTCTCCGGCGAGCGCGTGCGCGCCCGATGGGTAGTCTCGCGGGATGGTGGAGGCCGAGCGCGCGACCGAGCCGGCGGTACGGGTCAGCACGCTCGAGTTGTTCTTAGATCTCGTCTTCGTGTTCACGATCACCCAGCTGACCAGCGTTGTCGACGAGGACGTGACCGTCCTCGCGGTGCTGCGCGTGATGCTGCTGCTCGGGGTGATCTGGTGGATGTACGGCGGCTACGCCTGGCTCACCAACGCCGTCGCGCCGGTCAGCTCGTACCGGCGCGGCATGATGATCATCGGGATGGCGGGCTTCCTCGTCATGGCGCTGGCCATCCCGGACGCGTTCGGCGGCACCGGCTGGGCGTTCGGGGTCGGGTACTTCGCGGTCAATCTCGTCCATAGCGGACTGTTCCGGTACTCCGCCGGCCGGGGCGCGGCGCGGGCCGCGGCGGCCCTCTTCCCGCTGAACCTGACCAGCGCGGGCCTGGTGCTGGCCGGCGGGTTCCTGCCGGTTGCGTGGCGGTCCGTGGCCTGGGGCGCGGCGCTCGCGGTGCAGATCGCGTCGCCGTACCTGCACCCCATCGGCGGGTTCACGATCTCCGCGGCGCACTTCGTCGAGCGGCACGGCCTGGTGGTCATCATCGCGCTGGGCGAGTCGGTGGTGGCGATCGGCGTCGGCGCTCGGGGCACGTCGCTGGGCTGGCGGCTGATCCTGGCCGCGGTGCTCGGACTGGTCCTGGCCTACAACCTCTGGTGGGCCTACTTCGGCGGGGACGACGAGCGCGCGGAGCACGCGATGGACCGGATCGAGGACGCCACGCGGCGTGCCCGTACCGCGCTGCGCGCCTACGGGTACGCGCACTACCCGATTCTGCTGGGCATCGTGCTGGTGGCCGCCGGCGTCAAGAACGTGATCGGACACACATTCCGGCCGATGAGCACCCCGGGTGCCCTGGCGCTGGGCGGCGGGATCGCGGTGTTCCTGGCCGGGGATCTGATCTTCCGGCGGATCATGCGGATCGGCCGGCCCTGGTACCGGGTGGCCTGCGCGGTCGGTGCGCTGGTCACCGTGCCGGTGGGCCGGGTGCTGGGCATCTGGCAGCTGGCCGTGATCACCGCCGCGCTGACCGTCCTGCTGGCGGTGGAGGCGCACCGGGCCCGTCCGGCAGGCTGACGGCCGGTCTGGGTCGCCGTGCGGCGTCTGCGTCGGTGTGCGGGGGCCAGACGGGCGGCACCGGACCGGTCGTGCGCAATCACGCCGGGCGGGCCGCGATCCCGTCCGGCCGGCCCGGTAACCTCGGAGGGTGTCCATACCCGCCCCCGAAGGCCGCCGCGTTGCGCTGCTCACCCTCGGCTGCGCCCGTAACGAGGTCGACTCCGAGGAGTTGGCGGCGCGGCTGTCCACCGACGGCTGGCAGGTAACCACCGACGGCTCCGCCGCCGACGTGGTGCTCGTCAACACCTGTGGCTTCGTGGAGAAGGCCAAGCAGGACTCGATCGAGACGCTGCTGGCCGCCGCGGATACCGGCGCGAAGGTGGTGGCCACCGGCTGCATGGCCGAGCGCTACGGGCGTGAGCTGGCCAATAGCCTGCCCGAGGCGGCCGCCGTGCTCGGCTTCGACCACTATCCGGACATCTCGGCCAAGCTCGCCGCGATCGCGGCCGGCGAGACCATCGAGTCGCACGCGCCCCGCGACCGGCGCACGCTGCTGCCGCTGACCCCGGTCGAGCGGCGCGTCTCCGACGTGGTGCTGCCGGGCCACTCGACGGTCGACCGGCACACCCCGGCGCACCTGCGCCCGGTGCTGCGCCAGCGGCTGACCAAGGGGCCGGTCGCCTCGCTCAAGCTGGCTAGCGGCTGCGACCGGCGGTGCGCGTTCTGCGCCATCCCGACCTTCCGCGGCGCGTTCGTCTCCCGCACGCCCGACGAACTGCTCGCCGAGGCCGAGTGGTTGGCCGGCGAGGGCGTCCGCGAGCTGGTGCTGGTCAGCGAGAATTCCACGTCGTACGGCAAGGACCTCGGCGACCCTCGGCTGCTGGAGAAGCTGCTGCCCCAGCTCGCCGGGGTGGCCGGCATCGTGCGGGTCCGGGTGTCCTACCTCCAGCCCGCGGAGACCCGGCCGGGCCTGGTCGAGGCGATCGCCACCACGCCCGGCGTCGCGCCCTACTTCGACCTGTCGTTCCAGCACTCGTCCGAGCCCGTGCTGCGCCGGATGCGCCGGTTCGGCTCGACCGAGCGGTTCCTGGAGCTGCTGGACTCGGTCCGGGCGCTGGCGCCGGAGGCCGGGGCGCGCAGCAACGTGATCGTGGGCTTCCCCGGTGAGTCGCGCGCCGACGTCGCCGAGCTGGAGCGCTTCCTGACCTCGGCTCGGCTCGACGCGATCGGGGTGTTCGACTACAGCGACGAGGAGGGCACCGAGGCCGTCACGCTGCCCGGGAAGGTCTCCCGGGCGACGATCAAGCGCCGGTACGACCGACTGTCCGCGCTGGTCGATGAGCTGTGCGCGCAGCGCGCCGAGGAGCGGATCGGCTCCACCGTCGAGGTGCTGGTCGAGCAGGTCGACGCGGACGAGGTGGAGGGCCGGGCCGCGCACCAGGCACCCGAGATCGACGGAAGCACCACGCTGGTCGGCGACGTCGCGGGGCTGCGCCCGGGCGATCTCGTCACGGCGGTGGTCACCGGCAGCAGCGGCGTCGACCTGGTCGCCAGCCCGATCCCCACCCACCACGACCCCGGCGACGCCGATCGGGCCGGCGGAGAGGTCGGGGACGGCGCCTCGGTGAGCGGCGGCCCGGCGCGGGCCGGCCGGGCGGCGCGGGGATGAGCGAACCGCCGGACCCTGCGGTCGGGGCGGCCCAGCGCCAAGTCTCCATCGCAAATCCGGCAAATGGCTTGACCGCGCTGCGGCTCGTGCTCATTCCGGTCTTCGTCGTGCTGACGGCGAGTTCCGGTCTGGTCCACCCCGGGCTGCGGATGCTGGCCTGCGGCGCGTTCCTGGTGGCCTCGCTGACCGACTTCGTGGACGGCTGGATCGCCCGCACCTGGGATCTGGTCACCTCCTTCGGCAAGGTCGCCGATCCGATCGCGGACAAGCTGCTGACCGGTACGGCCCTGATCCTGTTGTCCTGGTACGACCAGCTGCCCTGGTGGGTGACGGTGGTGATCCTGGCCCGGGAGCTGGGGGTGACCGGGTTGCGGTTCTGGGTCATCCGGCACGGAGTGATCCCGGCCAGCCGGGGCGGCAAGATCAAGACTGCCCTGCAGATCCTCGCCATCGCCTGGTACCTCTGGCCGTTTTCGGCGCAGGTGGAGCGGGTAGGGGCAGCGATCATGGCGGCGGCGGTGGTGGTCACCGTGATCACGGGGTTGGACTACGTGGTACGGGCGGTTCGGCTGCGCCGTGCGGGAAGGGCGTGAGGGTGTTCGAGTTCGACGTCGCCGGCTACCTGAACCGGCTCGGGATAACCGATCCCGGCCGGCCCAGCGCGGAGGGCCTCGCCGCCCTCCAGCGCGCGCACGTCGAGCGGGTGCCGTACGAGAACCTGCACGTCCACCTCGGCGAGATCACCACTATCAACCCGTACGACTCGGCCGCCCGGATCCTGGCCGGCCGGGGCGGGTACTGCTACCACCTCAACGGCGCCTTCTCGCTGCTGCTGTCCGCCCTCGGGTACTCGGTGCGCTGGCACCGGGCCGGCGTGCAGGGCCGCGACGAGCCCGGGCCGGTCGGCGCGAACGGCAACCATCTCGGGCTCACCGTGCATGGCCTGCCGGCGCGGGGGAACCCGGACGGCATGTGGCTGGTCGATGTCGGCCTCGGCGACGGGCCATACTCCCCGCTGCCGCTGCGCCCCGGGGAGTATCCCGACGGCCCGCACCGGTACGTGCTCGAGCCCTCGACCGTCGAGCTGCTCGGCTGGCGGATGCGCCACGACCCGGCCGGCTCCTTCGCCGCGCTTGACCTGAGGGCGGACACGGCCGTGCCCAGCGAATTCCAGGCCATGCACGAGTGGCTGTCCACCGCGCCGGAGTCGCCGTACGCGCGGGTGGTCACCGTGCAGCGGCGCCACGGTACCGGCGTGGACATGCTGCGCGGCCGGATCCTGCACCGGCTGCCGGACGGCGGCGTCCGCGAGCTGGCCAGCCGGTCGGAGTGGTACGAGGCGCTGGCCGATGTCTTCGGGCTCACCCCGGACCTCGGCGAGTACGAGCGCGATCAGCTGTGGCGGCGGGTCAGCGCCGCCCACGAGGCGTGGCAGTCGGCATGAGCGAGCGTGAGCGAGCGAATCGGAATTGCGGCGCGACTGTGCCTCATGCTGGACCGCAGCGGAGCGAGGATCCGGCATGAGCGATCTTGCCTCGTCCGGCGGGGCCAGCGGTGTCGCCGGGCCGGTCCCGGTGGCGGAGTCGCCGACCGGCGACCTGCTGGCCGCGCTGCGCGGCCGGGGGCAGACCCTGTCGGTGGCCGAGTCGCTGACTGGGGGCCTGCTGGCCGCGACGATCGTCGACGTCCCCGGTGCCAGCGCCGCGTTCCGGGGCGGCCTGGTGGTCTACGCCACTGACCTGAAGGCGACGCTGGCGGGTGTGGACACGGGGCTGCTCGCCGAGCGGGGGCCGGTCGACCCCGACGTGGCGGTCGCGCTCGCCCGCGGCGTCTGCGAGCGCTGCGGGTCCGACTGGGGCCTGTCCACCACCGGCGTCGCCGGGCCGGGCCCGCAGGACGGGGTACCGGCCGGCACCGTCTACATCGGGCTGCACGGCCCCGGCGGTCGGGATGAGGTGCGCCGCCTCGCCCTGACGGGTGACCGGCCCGGCATCCGGCGTGCCGCCGTCCGGGCCGTGCTGGCCCTGCTCGCCGAGGCGCTGGCGGCCTAGCGGAGGCGCCGGCCTAGCAGAGGCGCCGGTCCAGCGGAGGCGCCTGCGGATATCGTCGGTCACTCGTCCGGTGGTCTCGCCCGGTGGTCTCGACCGGGGCCATCCGCCCGGAGGGCCGGGGGAGGCCGGAGGCGGCCGGGCGGTCCGGACGCGCCAAAACTTTTTCGACGGTTCGGGAAGCTGTGCTCGGGTGCCGGGCGTTATTGCCTGTGCAAGAGTGTCCGGCTCGGCGGGGCAGTGGTGTCGTGGCGCCGGAACCGGGTACCGTGGCGGGAAACCGCGAGGGGGTGCGATGATCCTGTTACGTCGGGTGATCGGCGACGCACTGCGAGCCCGCCGGCAGGCACAGCACCGGACCCTGCGGGAAGTCTCCACCGCCGCCAACGTCAGCCTGGGCTACCTCTCCGAGATCGAGCGCGGCCAGAAGGAGGCCTCCAGCGAGTTGCTGGCGGCGGTCTGCGACGCCCTTGGCGCGCGGCTCTCCGAGCTCCTTCGCGAGGTCAGCTCCACGGTGGCCAGCAGCGAGCGGGGCGAAACCGCCGCGCCGACCCCCGAGCAGCGGGCAGTGGCCTCCGCACCCGAGCGGTCCGCCGAGGTTCCGGAGGGCCAGGCGTCCGAGCCGGTGGCCCTGGTCGGGGCCTCCGAAGGTCGTCAGGGGTCCGACTCGGCCGCACTCGCGTCGGCGTCCGCCGCGCGTCCAGGGCACGCCGCCGCCGAGGCGAGCGTCGCGACCACGGTCGACGGCCACATGGCCGTGATGATCCGGCGGGATACTCCGCTGTCCACCACGCTGCGCGCCCGGACCATCCGGCGCGACGTGTTGTCCGGCGTCTGATCGGCGCCGTCTCCTCCGAGGGTCCGCCCAGGCGGCGTGGGGCCAGCGTCCCACGCCTTTCCGGCGGCGAACCGATCAAGGATCACCGGGGTGGCGGCCCGAAATTGTCTGACCGATTGAGCGCCGAGGCTTGATCAATATCGGAATTTGATCAAGATGATCGGGTCGGGTTCGCAGCCGGGATCGCCCACGCCGGGTTCGCCGCCCGGATGAGCGAATTCCGCCGTGGCCCTACCCGCGTCCGTTTGGGCGCCAGGCGATCAAGCCGAGGGCGGCCGGAGAAGTGGCCACCTGCCCCGAGCAGCGCGCACACTGGGTATCTGCGCCTGGTCCGGATAAGCGTATTGTCCGGACCAACCTTGAGTTGCCCCGTAGCCGGCGTGACGGGTTCGCATCCTCCTGCGACGATGGGGAAGACGACAGAGGCGACGCACATCACCACGGCCGCAGAGAGGAACCGACAGATATGGCGAATCCGTTCGTCAAGGGCTGGCGCTACTTGATGGCGCTGTTCGGCGCCAAGATCGACGAGTATGCCGATCCCAAGGTGCAGATCCAGCAGGCGATCGAGGACGCACAGCGGCAGCACCAGGCCCTGGTCCAGCAGGCGGCGGCGGTCATCGGAAACCAGCGCCAGCTGGAGATGAAGCTGTCCCGCACCATGGACGAGGTCCAGAAGCTGCAGTCCTCGGCGCGCCAGGCCCTGGTGCTCGCGGACAAGGCCCGTACGACAGGCAACGAGAACGAGGCGGTCAAGTACGAGACCACCGCGCAGACCTTCGCGACCCAGCTGGTCTCCAGCGAGCAGTCGATGGAGGATCTCAAGACCCTGCACGACCAGGCGCTGTCGGCGGCCACCCAGGCCCGCCGTGCGGTGGAGAACAACGCGCAGATCCTCCAGCAGAAGCTGGCCGAGCGCACCCAGCTGATGAGCCAGCTGGAGCAGGCCAAGATGCAGGAGACCGTGGCGAGGTCGCTGGAGTCGATGTCCTCGTTGGCGGCGCCGGGCAACACGCCCTCGCTCGACGAGGTGCGGGACAAGATCGAGCAGCGGTACGCGACCGCGATGGGCCGCGCCGAGCTGGCCTCGAACTCGGTCGAGGGCCGCATGCTGGAGGTGCAGAAGTCCACGCTGGACATGGCGGGCGCCTCCCGGCTGGAGCAGATCCGGGCCAGCATGGCCGGCGAGCAGCTGGCCGGCGCGCCCGCGCAGCCCGCGGTCGAGGCCGCTCCCGCCGGCAACGCGCAGAAGGACGCGAGCGTCGCTCGGCTGGACGAGATCCGCGCCAACATGTCGCGTGACAAGGCGACCGGCGACCAGGCGACCGGCTGAGCCCTGGCACCGTAACGGGGGGAGTGGCGATGGCTGACCAACGGGCACGGTATTTCCGGCAGCTCCGCCGGCTGCGCCGCTCCGCCCGCCGGTGGAGTGTGGTGGCCGGATCGTTCGCCGGAGCGACCGCGATCCTGGTGCCGTACCACGGCGTCGGCTGGCCTGACGCGGTCTGGGCCGCACTGTTCGGTGGCTCGGCCGCGCTGACCTGGTGGCGGTGGAGCGACCTGCGTGAGCTGACCGCCCAGCCGGCCCCCGAGCCGCCGGATCCGATCCGGCCCGGCGAGCGGAGCTGGTCCCGGGTCGAGGCGCTGGTGTCCCGGCTGCCGGCCGGGCGCAGCGCGGTCGCCGAGCTTCAGCGCGTCCGGACGCGAGCACGGCTGCACGGATCCTCGGTGCTGCCGGCGTGGACGCGCCTCGACCGGGCCGCGCACACCTTCGCCGGGCTCGCCCCGCGGCTGGACGGAACGGCGCAGCCGGTGGCACTGGAGGCGAGGTCCGCCGAGCACACCCTGCGCGACCTCGGGGAGCGCACCGCGGCCGTGGAGCGGGCGCTGACCGTGACGTCGGACGACGCCGAACTGGAGCGCGCGCACGCCGACCTGCTCAGGCACTTCACCGAGGGCGTGGACGCCTACGAGAAGCTGGTCGGGGCGGCCGCGGGGTACGTGGCGGCCAACGGCCGGCTGTCGACGGACGGCACCGCGGTCGGCCGCATGCGGGAGGCCACCGACCTGCTGCGCGGGGTCGCGGCCGGCCTGTCCGAGCTGCGTACCCTCGGCTGAGCCGCACCGCCCGCCGCTTCTGGCACGCGGCCGGCCCACCCCGGTACGCGCCATCGGCCGCGGGCCACGGGCGGCGGCCGGGTCAGGCGGGCGCGGGCTGGCAGACCGGGCACCAGAAGGTGATCCGCTCGCCCTGCTCGGCCTCTTCGATGAGGGTTCCGCAGCGCCGGCACGGCTGGGTGCGGCGGTTGTAGACGTAGGTCGTCTGGCCCCTACGCAGCGATCCGGTGGTGCTCTGAGTCCACCGGCCCTGGTTCGCGTGCAGCAGCTTCTTGGCGAGCCCGACGACGGCACCGAGGTTGGCAACCTTCCGCACCGGGGTCCACGGCCAGACGCCCCGCAGGTACAGCACCTCGGACTTGTACAGGTTGCCGATGCCGGCCAGGTTGGACTGGTCCAGCAGCGCCTCGGCGATGCTGGTGTCCGGGTGGGCGGCGAGTCGGCGCACCGCCTCGTCCTCGTCCCAGTCCGGGCCGAGCAGGTCGGGCCCCAGGTGCCCGACCAGGGTCTCCTCCTGCCCGGTCGGGACGAGGGCCAGGTCGTGCAGGTGGTGTCCGACCGCCACGTGGTCGTGGGTGCGCAGTACCACCCGGATCAGGTGTGCCGGATGCGATGCCCACCGGGCACCCGCCTCGTACACCCGCCAGGCACCGTCCATCCGCAGGTGTGAGTGCAGGCTCACCCGGCCCTCGCCGTCCGGTTCGAGCAGGCGCAGCAGCAGGTGCTTGCCGCGGCTGACCGACTCCAGCACCGTGGCGCCGGTCAGGTCGACGGTGGCCAGCCGTGGTACCCGGAAGTCCGAGGCGGTCAGCCGGCAGCCCGCCAGCGCGCGGTGAAGCACGCGCGCGGTGTTCCAGACCGTGTCCCCCTCCGGCATGCCACCATCCTGCCGTATGGCCAGGTCGGTCGAGGCCGACCATCGCGTACCGGCGGGACGGGCCGGCTCGGTCCGGGCCGGCTCGGTACGGGCCGAGCGTCGTTCGACGTCCGGCCGGACCCCCGGGTTAGGATGCCGCCCAATGATCAAGCCGGAGAATCCGCCATCGATGCCGGGCCCGGCCGGTCTGGCGTACCGGCTGCGTGGGCTGCACCCGCTGGATTGGGTCGCGATCGTCCTGTTTGTCGCCGGTGCCGGGTGTGTGGCCAGCGGCCTGCTGCCGCTGTCTGAGACCGACGCCACCCTGCGGCGCATCCTGCCCATCCTGCTGTTCCTGGCCACGGTGATCCCGCTCGCCGAGCTGACCGCAGCGGCCGAGGTGTTCGACGTGATCGCGGCCTGGATCGCGCGCCTGGCCCGGGGCAGCTACCCGCTGCTGTTCCTGCTCTGCGTCGTGCTCGCCTCGTTCACCACCATCACCCTCAACCTGGACACCACGGCGGTGCTGCTGACCCCGGTCATGCTCGCGCTGGCGACGAGGATCGGCGGCAGCCCGCTGCCGCTGGCAATGACCACGGTCTGGCTGGCCAACACCGCCAGCCTCCTGCTGCCCGTGTCCAACCTCACCAACGTCCTGGCGGCCCAGCGGGTCGGGTTGGCGCCGGTGGTGTTCGCGCACCGGATGTTGCTGCCCCAACTGGCCGCGATCCTGGCCACGATGCTGTTCCTCTGGGTCTTCTACTGGCGTCGTGGCGCGCGGGGTGCCGACCGGTACACCCCGCCGCTGCCGCGTCGGCCCCACCGGTCCGGGCTGTTCCTGGTCTGCTGCGGGGCGTGCCTGCTGTTCATCGTGGGCATCCTGCTGGCGGTGCCGCTGGAGGTGGCCAGCGCCGTCGCGGCCGGCATCGCGGTGGTGGGGTTCCTCGTCGCCGACCGGGCGAACCTGCGCTGGGGCCTGATCCCGCTGCGGCTGCTGGTGTTCGTCACCGGGCTGTTCCTGGTCATCCAGACGATCGGACGGCACGGGCTGGACTCACTGCTGCGGACGCTGATCGGTCCCGACGGCGGAGCGGTCGGGCTGTTCCGGGCGGCGGGCGTGGGCGCCGGGCTGTCCAACCTGCTTAACAATCTGCCGGCGTACTTGGCGGGGGAGGCCGTGGTGCCGGTACCCAACCACGACCAGTTGCTGGCGCTGCTCGTCGGTACCAACCTCGGCCCCATCATCACGCCGTGGGCGTCGCTGGCCACCCTGATCTGGTACGAGCGCTGCCGCTCGCAGGGGGTGGCGGTGTCGCTGGGCCGGCTGAGTCGCACGGGGGCCTGCCTTGCGGTGGTCGGGATGGCCGGCGCCCTGGGCGCACTGCTGCTGACCGGATCGGCCTGACCACGGCCGTCCGCGTCGGCGTCGGCCTCGGCGTGCCGGCTGGTTCCGCACGTCCGGCTGGTTCCGCATGTCCGGCTGGTTCCGCACGTCCGGCTGGTTCCGCACGTCCGGCTGCGGTGTGTTGGGCGCCGCTGGCGGCGGGGCGTCGCCTCCTGCTGGCGGGCCGTCGCGTGGCGTTGGCGGGCCATCGCGTGCCGTTAGCGGGATGGCGCTCGGGTGGGGCCCGCGCCGCGTACCGTCGTTCGGATGGAGATTCGCCTGGCGTCGTTCGACGACATTCCCGCGGTCGTCGCGCTGTCCAGCGGCCTGTTCGCCGAGGATGGCGGGCTGCGTGACGCCTACCTCGACGTGGGCTGGCCCGCCCGGGAGGGGCACCGCTACTACCGGGCCGTGCTCACCACCCATGGCGCGGCGTGCTGGATCGCCGTCGAGGACGGGCGGACGATCGGGTACCTGGTCGCGCGGGTGAACGGGCCGTACCCGACCCGGCCGATCAAGGTGGCCGAGCTGGAGAACGTGTTCGTCGAGCCCGACGCGCGCGACAAGGGCGTGGGCACCGGACTGGTGCTGACGTTCGCGCGGTGGGCGGCGAGCCAGGGGGCCCGCCGGATGTCGGTGACCGCATACGCGGCCAACGAGCGCGCCATCGCCTTCTACCGCCGGCACGGCTTCGAGCCGAAGTCGCTGAGCCTCGAGTCCGCGGTCGAGCCCGGCCAGGCGGCCGACCCGGTGGCGCCCTGACGCACGGGTGGCACGCTGACGCACGGGTGGCGCACTAGCGGGTGGCGACCCGCAGCACGTCGCCGGGGGAGACGGTCAGCACGTCCGCGGCCCGTCCCCCATTGATGGCCAGCGCCACCAGGCCGGCCGAGTCCACAAAGACCACCAGCTCGCCGGGCGGCGCATCGCCGAACGTGCCGCCCCTGGCCGCGTGCTGGCCCCCCGCGGTCAGCCGCTCGCCCAGGCCGTCCAGGGCCGCCCCGGCGGCGGCCAGCTGGACGTTGCCGAAGCCGTCCACCGTGAGCACCTCGGCCTCCAGGTACCCGTCGCCGACGCTGACCACCGGGTCGGGCAGCCGCACCAGGGCGGCCGGGTCGAGCCGGGTACCCGCGGACTCGATCGGCGCCCCGCCGGCCAGCCGCGTGGCCACCGGCACGAACACGTCCCGGCCGTGGAAGGTGCGGGAGACCTCCGGCAGGAACCAGCCCGGATCGTCCAGCCACACCGCCAGCCGCACCCCGCCCAGCGCGTCGGCGGCCGCCGGCAGCAGGCCGTTGTCCGGGCCGACCAGGATCCCGTCGCGCGCCTGGACGGCGATGGCCCGGCGGGCGGTACCCACGCCCGGGTCGACCACCGCCACGTGCACGGCCGCCGGCAGGTACGCCACCGTCTGGGCCAGTACGGCCGAGCCCCGGGCCACGTCGCCCGCCGGGATCTGGTGGGTGACGTCGATGACCCGCAGCCAGGGACAGCGCCTGGCCGCCACCCCGTGCAGCGCGGCCACGAATCCGTCGGTGAGCCCGTAGTCGGTGGTCAGCGTCATCCAGTCGTACCGAGGCATGCCTGGAAGATTAGTGCCGGCGGCCGCCCGGGTCAGGAATCCTCGCTCGCCGCCCCGCTCACGAACGCGGCCAGCTGCCGGGACAGGGCCAGCCGGCTCGGCTCGTGCACGTACATCATGTGGCCCGCCTCGAAGTAGCGCAGCTCGATGTTCGCGCGCAGCTGGTCGGGGATGGCCAGGTGCGAGATGGTGTGCTCGGTGGCGTGATAGGCCGTGGCGCCGTCGTGGTACCCGCAGGCGACGTACACGCGCAGGTGCGGGTTGGCCCGCATGGCGGCGGCGAGCTTGTCGGCCACCGTGACGGGCTTACCCTCGAACTCCTTGTACGACCAGGGCTCCACCCGGTTGGTGAGCACCTCGTACGGCAGGTCGTTGGCGTAACCCAGCTCGGCCCGGAGGTAGTGGTTGATCGCGGCGGTGTATGGCCCCACTATCGCGTCGTAGGACGGGTCGGCGGTGAAGCGCTCCTGGCCGTAGTCGGCGTCCCAGCCGAGGAACCGGCCGTCCAGGCGGCCGACGGTGCGCTGGCGGGAGCGGAGCAGTTCGGTGAAGAACCTGACGTGCTCGACCCTCAGGTTGACCCGGTCGAGGTAGCCCGCGTCGAGGCCGGTCAGCCGCGCCAGGGTGGTCAGGACCTCGGCCCGCTCCTGCGGCGCCAGCCGGGAGCCCCGGGCCAGGGCCCACGGGTACTCGCGGCCGGCGAACCGTTCGGCCTCGGCGAGCACGTCCGCCAGCGGGCGCTCGCCGTGCAGCCCGTGGTAGTGCGCGATGGCCGCGTAGGTGGGCAGGTAGAGCGGGTACGAGACGTCCTGGTCCGGGCTGAATTCGAGGGTGCCGAGGTCCAGCACCGAGGAGATGAGCATCAGGCCGTTGAGGTTCATGCCGAAGCGCTCCTGGAGGTGACGGCACAGGGCCGCCGCGCGCAGGGTTCCGTAGGACTCGCCGCACAGGTACTTGGGCGACAGCCAGCGGTTGTTGCGTGAGGTCCACAGCCGGATCACCTCGCCGACCGACTCGATGTCCCCGGTGTAGCCGTGGTAGTCCTTGGGCTTCTCGCCCTGCGCGGCCCGCGAATACCCGGTCGAGACCGGGTCGATGAAGACCAGATCGGAGTGGGCGAGCAGGGTCTCGGCGTTGTCGGTCACGCCGTACGGCGGCGGCAGCAGGGCACCGGCGTCGCCCATCACCACGCGGCGCGGCCCGAGCAGACCGATGTGCAGCCAGACGCTGGCGGAGCCGGGCCCGCCGTTGAAGGCGAACGTCACCGGCCGCTGCCCCGGCTCGACCCCGTCGAGCGTGTATGAGGTCAGGAACACCTCGGCCTTGGCCCTGTGGCCGTTGAAGACGTCGTCCTTGTGCACCTCCTGGCGCACCACTATCCGGCCGGCCGTGGTCGTGTACGCCCGCTCGGCGCCACCGATCCGCAAAGTGTGCCGAGTGGTCACCAGGTCGTCGGCGGGCTCCGGGTGGGGTGGCGTGTCCGCTTCCGGCGCTGGCTGAGGGTGGGACTCCGGATGGTCGTGGACCTCGGACATCTGTACTTCTGCGGCCATGTGCGGACACTATCCGACCCCATCCACCGCGCGGGCTGGCCGTCTTGAGATGTTTTCCACTCTTATGTGTAGATTGCTCGTTTAGGCACCTATTGAGGTGAAAGCGATTCTATGGTGGCGACTAGGACAAACGCCCGTTTTGTGGCTGCAGCGTCGCCTGTATAGCGATGATGTGGCCGCGTCTGAACTGAAAGAAGGGCAGGCAGCATCTATGGCCGAGGAAGGAACTCGACTGCCGGACGCCGCCCCTCCGGCGGCACAACGAACGCGAAGGGCCAGGTGGCCGCTGGCCGGGGTCCTTGCCGGGGGTCTAATCGCGGGAATGACCGGGGTGGCCTTCGGCGCCCCCGGCACGCCCAACATGCAGCCGGTGACGCAGCCGTCGCCGGCGATCGCCAATCCGGTCTACAACGATCCGCAGCCGGTCACCGGCGGCGACGACGGGGCGGCGGACGACCCGGCACCGGGCCCATCGAGCAGCGGGGGGCCGGACGGTAGCGCGCCGGATGCCGCGCAGGCCCAGGGCTCCCGGCCCGATGCGGCTCCGGACGCCCGCCCCGACCCCGGCCCCGATGCCGGTCCGGCCCGGGGTGGTCAGGGTCAGCGCGGTGGTTCGGGTCAGCGCGGTGGTTCGGCGCCTGGTGGTACCGCGCCTGGTGGTACCGCGCCTGGTGGTACCGCGCCTGGTGGTACCGCGCCTGGTGGTACCGCGCCTGGTGGTACCGCGCCTGGTGGTACCGCGCCTGGTGGTACCGCGCCTGGTGGTACCGCGCCCGGTGGCACCACCACGGGCCCGACCACGTCGGTGGACTGTAACGCGGACGCGTTGATCTCGGCGCTGGTGTCGACCAACACCGGTGGCGGCGGCACCCTGTCGCTCGCCAACAACTGCACCTACACCCTGACTGCGGTATCGGCTCCGCCGGCCGCCCAGGTTGGGGACGGACTGCCGACCATCGTGCAGCCGGTCACGATCGTCGGTAACAACGCCACCATCGTGCGAGCGGCCAGCGCCACCGCGTTCCGCATCTTCGATGTGGGTAACGGCGGCAGCCTGACGCTGCAGAACCTGACCGTCTCCGGCGGTCTGGACAGTTCTGCGTCCGCCGGTGGTGCCGGGATCCGAGTTCAGGCGGGCGGCAACGCCAACCTGAGCCACATCACGGTACGGGGCAACCAGTCGGTCGCGGGCGGGGGCGGCGGCATCGACAACGCCGGCGTTGTCGTGCTCGCCGACAGCGTGGTCACCGGCAACACCGCCGCCGGCGACGGAGGAGGGGCCCGCAACAACGGATTCCTCGGCGTCGACGACTCCACGCTCAGCGGCAACACCGGGGCGCGGGGTGGGGCGGTCTTCAGCAACGGTGGGCTCGAGCTCATCGACAGCACGCTGAGCCACAACCACGCCTCCCAGCAGGGTGGCGCGGTGTTCCTGAACAACCTGGCGGGTACCACGACCGTCAACCACAGCACCATCAGCGACAACAACGCCGCGTCCAACGGCGGTGGCATCTTCAGCCAGGGCATCCTGTCCCTGCGGGGCAACAGCACGGTGAGCGGCAACTACACCGGCGGCAACGGCGGCGGCGTCTTCGTCTCCGGCGGCTCGGCCACGACGGTCGAGGACAGCAAGATCACTGGTAACACCAGCCTGGGCGACGGCAGCGGGCTGTTCAACTCGGGGTCCGACGTGGTCCTGCGGCGTGGCGAGATTAGCGACAACAACGCGATCGGTAGGGACGCGCAGGGTGGCCTCGCTTCCGTGTCCGGCGGCACCGTTGCCCTGTTCTCGACCCACATCGAGAACAACAGCTCGACCGCGGGGCCGGGCGGGCTCTTCGCCCAGAACAGCCCCATCACGGTGGACCCCGCGTCGGTCATCGTGGGGAACCGGCCGGGCAACTGCGCCGGCGGCACCACCACGGTGCCCAACTGCTTCGGCTGAACCTCGGCCCGGCAGATGGGGTAACCCGACAACTCAAGAGCAGGGGCTCCGCCCCGGACCCGATGAACCAGATCGGGTCCGGGGCGGACCCGCGCCCGCCCCGGATCGACCATTGCCCCCGCGGCCGACCTCTGTTTCCGCAGGGTCTGCTTCCGCCGGCCGATTGCCCGACCGCCGGCGGGCGGCCCGGGTCAGCCGCGCAGCCTCAGGCCCCGGGGCGTGGCCCGGAAGCCCGCGCCGGCCAGCGCCTCCCGCAGCGGGGTCGCGTGTACCGGTGCGCCGTCCGCGCGCTCCACCGACATCTGCCCCAGCGCCCCGCCGTGTACGGCGTCGGCCAACGCCTTGGCGGCGAGCGCCAGCGTCTCCTGCTCGTCGCTGTAGGACAGCAGCGTCCGTCCGCCCCGCTCGACGTAGAGCACCAGCTCTCCGCCGACGAGCACGGTCAGCGCGCCCGCCTTGCGCCCGGGCCGGTGCCCGGTCGGCTCGGGATCGCCGGCGTCCACCACGCGCTCGGGCCAGGGCAGCGCGGCACCGTACGGGTTGGCCGGGTCGGTGGCGGCCAGCACGGTGCACCGGTTGCCCTCGGTCGGCGAGCGCAGCCGGTCGACCGCGCCCGGCACGGCGAACTGCGCCGCGCCCAGGCCCTCCACGAAGTACCCGCGGCGCACCGCCCCGCGCTCCTCCAGCGCGGCGAGTACCGGGTACACCCGGGCGAACCCGCCCTCGACGCCCTCGGCCATCACGGCGCCCCGAGTCACCACGCCGTGC
The DNA here is from genome assembly GCF_039543385.1 of Rugosimonospora acidiphila. Lineage (NCBI taxonomy): Bacteria > Bacillati > Actinomycetota > Actinomycetes > Micromonosporales > Micromonosporaceae > Rugosimonospora > Rugosimonospora acidiphila. The sequence goes on along the minus strand of NZ_BAABJQ010000004.1, from coordinate 191,670 downwards.
CGCTCAAGCAGCGCGTCGCCGAGCGCCGCGACGCGCCGGGTTGGGTCGGGATCACGCCCGGGCAGCCTGTACCACCGCCCCGCGGCGGTGGGCGGCCCGGACCGTGCCACGGCCAGTGACCCGCCGGCCCGTGAGCCGCCGCTCAGTGGCCCGCCGGGCCGGCCCGGCCGCCGGTACCGGCTGCGGCCCGCGGCCGGCCGGCCCCGGTGCGCCCCCGAGCCGGACAGCGCGGCGCGCAGCGGAGCCAGGGTGTCGCCGGACACCAGCCCGGCCCAGACCAGATCCCAGAGCGCGGCCAGCAACTCGGCATCGGTCGGCGCCGCGCCGCCATCGGCCACCGCCCCGTCGCCGGCCGCGCCAACCGCACCGGCGCCGGTGGCCGGGCCGGAGGGCTGCCCGGCCCCGCTCGCCGCCACCCGGTCGGCCAGCGCCCGGAAGAACAGGGCGCCCCCGCCGTCGAGGGCGGCCAGGATGGCGTCGTGCAGCGGGGTCGGCGTGAAGCTCGGTGCCGGCTCGGGCAGCAGCAGCGGCGCGGCGTCGGCGAAGGCCAGGCTGATCCAGCCGTCTCCGCCGGCGATCGCGCCCGTGCCTGCCCAGACCACCTCGCCGGAAGCGCACAGCTCGTCGAGGTGGGCCGGCGAGTAGTCGGCGACCCGGGCCGGCAGCACCAGCCGTTCCAGGGCCGAGGCGGGCAGCGCGAGGCCCTGCAGTCCCTCGATGGCGGCGGCCGTTGCCTCCACGCCCCGGGCCGAGGAGCCGACGTGCTGCCAGGCCGGCAGGAAGCGGGCCAGCGCGGCCGGCGGTACCGGCTCGATCTCCTTGCGTAGCGCGGCCAGCGACCGGCGGCGCAGCATGCGCAGGACCTGCGTGTCGCACCACTCGCTGCCCGCCCCGCTCGGGGTGAACTCGCCGGACGCGACGCGCCCGGTCGCCGCGAGCCGGCGCAGCGCCTGCTCGACCACGAACACGCCGAGCCCGAACCGCGCCGCACAGGTCGCCGCCGCGAACGGGCCGCGGGTGCGCGCGTACCGGGCGACGAGGTCGCCGAGCGGGTCCGGGCCGGCCTCGACGAACGCGGCGGCGAGCCCGACCGGCAGGGCCACCCCCAGCGCGTCGCGGACCCGTCCCGCGTCCTCGACCGCCAGCCAGCGTTCCTGCCCGGCGATCCGGACCCGGATGGCCCGGCGGGCCCGTTCCAGCTCCTCCAGCCAGGCCGGCTCCACGCCCCGTTCCTGGGCCTCCACTGTGGACAGATCCCCGAGTAGGCGCAGGATTTCGGCGGCGTCCTCCGCATCGCGTGGCCGGCGGTCCTCCGTCAGCCACTGCAGCCGGCGCTCGGTCTCGGCGACCACCGCCGGGTCCAGCAGTTCGCGCAGGTCGACCCGGCCGAGTAGCTCGCCCAGCAGGGTGGAGTCCAGGGCCAGCGCCGCGGCCCGCCGCTCGGCCAGCGGCGCGTCGCCCTCGTAGACGAAGGCGCCGACATAGCCGAACAGCAGCGACCGCGCGAACGGCGACGGGCTGGACGTCTCCACCTCGACGATCCGGACCTTCCGCGCGGCGAGGTCGCGCATCAGGCCGACCAGGCCCGGAACGTCGAACACGTCCTGCAGGCACTCGCGGGCCGCCTCCAGCGTGATCGGGAAGTCGGCGTACTCGCGGGCCACGTCGAGCAGCTGAGCCGAACGCTGCCGCTGCTGCCACAGCGGGCTGCGCCGGCGCGGGTCGCGGCGGGGCAACAGCAGCGCCCGGGCCGCGCACTCCCGGAACCTGGCGGCGAACAGCGCGGAGGTGCCCACGGTCTCCTCGACGATCGAGGCCATCTCCTCCGGATCGAACGCGACCAGGTCGGCGCCGGGCGGCTCGTCCGCGATGTCGGGCAGCCGGATCACGATGCCATCGTCCGACGGCAGCACCTGTGCGTCGAACCCGTACCGCTCGGTCAGCCGGCGGCCGATCGCCAGCCCCCAGGGCGAGTTGACCCGCGCTCCGAGTACACAGTGGACGGTCAGGCGCCAGTCGCCCAGCTCGTCCCGGAACCGCTCCACGACCACCGTGCGGTCATCGGGCAGCGAACGGGTCGCCTCCCGCTGCTCGGTCACATAGGACAGCAGGTTGTCCACCGCCCACTCGTCCAGCCCGGCCTCGGCCAGCGACGACCGGGCGTCGTCCGGGGCGGCCTTGACCAGACCGCGCAGCCGGGCGCCGATGGCCCGGCCCAGCTCCACCGGTCGGCCGAGCGTGTCGCCCTTCCAGAACGGCATCCGGGCCGGCGCGCCCGGCGCGGGGGAGACCAGCACCCGATCGGGGGTGATCTCCTCGATCCGCCAGGAGGTCGAGCCGAGCAGGAAGACGTCCCCGACCCGGGACTCGTACACCATCTCCTCGTCGAGCTCGCCGACCCTGGCGGCCCGCTCGGCGCCGACCAGGAACACGCCGAACAGTCCCCGGTCCGGGATGGTGCCTCCGCTGGTCACCGCGAGCCGCTGTGCCCCGGGGCGGCCCGTGAGCAGGTCGGTGTGCCGGTCCCAGACCAGCCGCGGGCGTAGCTCGGCGAAGGCGGTCGACGGGTACCGGCCGGCCAGCATGTCCAGCGTCGCCTCCAGCGCCGAGGCGGGCAGCTCGGCGAACGGCGCGCTGCGCCGGATCAGCGCGGCGAGGTCGGCTACGTGCCACGGGTCCATCGCGACCATCGCGACGACCTGCTGGGCGAGCACGTCGAGGGGATTGCGTGGGTACCGCAGCTCCTCGATCGCGCCCTCGGACATCCGCTCGGCGACGACCGCGCAGGACACCAGGTCGCCGCGGTGCTTGGGGAACACCACGCCCCGCGACACGGCGCCCACCTGGTGCCCCGCCCGGCCGATGCGCTGCAGCCCGGCGGCCACGCTCGGCGGCGCCTCGACCTGCACGACCAGGTCCACCGCGCCCATGTCGATGCCCAGTTCGAGGCTGCTGGTGGCGACGACCGCGGGCAGGCGGCCGGATTTCAGCAACTCCTCGATGTGCTTGCGCTCCTCCTTCGACATCGAGCCGTGGTGCGCCCGGGCCACCACCCGCGCGCTGCCGTCGGACCCGGCCGAACTCACGGCGACCGAACCAGCGGAGGCCGAACCAGCGGTGGCCGGGCCCAAGCCGGTCGGGTCCGCCCGGAGTTGCTCGCCGGCCGGGCCCACCCCGAGCCCCACTCCGGACTGGGCGATGATCTCGGACGGCATCCGCGAGCCGGTCGGCTCGACCTCGACCCCCGCGCGCTCCAGCGCCAGCTCGTTGAGGCGCGCGCACAGCCGCTCGGCGGCGCGCCGGGCGTTGACGAAGACGATGGTCGAGCGGTGCGCCTGGATCAGGTCGAGCACCCGCTCCTCGACGGCCGGCCAGATTGAGGCGCGGGGCCGGTCGCCATCGGGAGCCGGGTCGTTGGGCGAGCGAGGGCCGCCGGCCAGGTTGGTCATGTCCTCGACCGGCACCTGCACGGTGACCTCGATGGTCTTCGCCGAGCGTGGCGCGACGATGTCCACCGGCGCCGCACCGCCGAGGAACCGCGCTGTCTCGTCGACCGGCCGGACCGTCGCGGACAGCCCGATGCGCTGGGCGGGCCGGGGCAGCAGCGCGTCCAGCCGCTCCAGCGACAGCGCCAGGTGCGCGCCGCGCTTCGTGCCGCAGACCGCGTGCACCTCGTCGACGATCACCGTCTCCACGCTGGCCAGCGACTCCCGTGCCGACGAGGTGAGCAACAGGAACAGCGACTCGGGAGTGGTGATCAGGATGTCCGGCGGGTGCTTGACGAAGGCGCGGCGCTCGTCGGCCGGGGTGTCGCCGGTGCGCATGCCGACGGTGATGTCCGGCGGTTCGAGCCCGAGGCGGTGGGCCGCCTGCCGGATGCCGGTGAGCGGGGTGCGCAGGTTGCGCTCGACGTCCACCGCGAGCGCCTTGAGCGGACTGATGTAGAGCACCCGGCAGCGTTGCGTCGGGTCCTCCGGCGGCGGCGTGGTGGCGAGCCGGTCGAGCGACCACAGGAAAGCGGCGAGCGTCTTGCCCGATCCGGTCGGCGCGACCACCAGCGCGTTGTGTCCGGCGCTGATCGCGCGCCAGGCACCGGCCTGCGCAGCCGTCGGACCGGCGAACGCGGACTGGAACCACGCGCTCGTCGTCGGCCCGAATTCGTTGAACACGGGTCAATACTCTCTCGCGGGTACGACAGGCCGGCCCGCGTCCGCTTAATGGCGGAATCTTCCGTGTGTACGCCGCTTCAGACTTGCCGTCATATCCGGCAATCAAGTAGGTTCGACGCACCGGCGACGAAGAGTGACGTAATCGTCACCGTACGGAAGGTATCCCCAGTGATCAGGGCATCGCGCGGATCGCGGCATGAAACGGACGTACTGCTCCGTCAACTCGACGGGAACCTCGCCGGCCTTCGGGCGGCACGAGGACCCGGCGACGTCATGCTGGCCGAGCGGATCACCGAGGTGCTGGGCGGCCTCGTCACCGAGACGATGCGGGCGAGCGCCGCCGACCGCGCCAAGGTCCGGGCCGCCGTGCACTACTTCGTACTGCGTCGGGACGGGCGCGGCGAGCGGGGCGCGGTGCGGACGCTCACCGAGGACGCCCGGGTGGTCAACGAGATCCTGGCCGCCCTCAACCGGCAGGACCTGCTGATCCGGCTGGCCCCGGAGCCCGCGTAGCGGGTGGGATTCGTCGGGATCGCGAACCGGACATCACAGCGGCGAGGGGTCGTCGCGCAGCCGGCTGTAGAGGTACCCGTCGCGCCACTGGCCCGCCCGGAACTCGCATGCCCGCACGACGCCCTCCAACTGGAAGCCGGCCTTGGTCAGCGACCGCTGCTCGGCGACGTTCTCCGGCTGGGTACCGGCCTGGACGCGCTGGGCCGGCGTGTGGCTGAACAGGTAGTCGCACAGCATCGCCTGCGCCCGCCAGCCGATGCCGAGCCCGCGCCAGTCGGGCAGCAGCGCGATCCCGATCTCCCAGTACCTGGCCGCCCCGCCGTACACCCCGGACATGTAGCTGACGAACCCGGCGACCGCCCGGTCCCGTTCGACCTCGACGATCAGCCGGCCGTTGTCCTCGCCGAGGTACCCGTCGGTGGCGAACCGGCGCGCCGGCCCCTGCGCGTCCCGGAAACCGAACCAGTCGCGGCCGATGAGGAACGGCTCCGTGAGGAACCGCCGGAACATGGCCAGATCGTCTTCGATCACCGGCCGTAGCCGGATGGGGTTGTCGTGGTCCATCCCGGCACACTATCGATGATCACCGGTCCGCTCGGTCCGCCGGAGGGGTGGGCCGGGCAGGACCGGCCAGCGAGTGCAAGGATTTCGGCATGACAATCCGGGTGGTCGTCGCCGACGACCAGACAGCGGTACGCGAAGGGCTCGCGCTGCTGCTTGACCTGCTCGACGACGTGACGGTGGTCGGCGCGGCGGCGGATGGGGAAGAGGCGATCGCGCTGGTCAACGAGCGTGGCGCCGATGTCGTGCTGATGGATCTGCGGATGCCCCGCTGCGACGGGCCCACCGCCACCGCCCGCATCCGCGCCGAGCACCCGGAGACGCAGATCGTCGTGCTGACCACGTACGCGGAGGACGCCGACATCCTGGCCGCCCTGCGTGCCGGGGCCCTCGGGTACCTGACGAAGGACGCCGGCCGGGCGCAGATCGCGGCGGCGGTCCGGGCGGCGGCCGGCGGCCAGTCGGTACTGGATCCCCAGGTGCAGCAGCGGCTGCTCGCGGCGGCCAGCGGTGCCGGGCCGGCCGCGGAGGGCGCACTGCCGGACGGCCTGACCGCGCGCGAGGGCGACGTCCTGCGCCTGATCGCGGGCGGCCTGTCCAACCGGGAGATCGCCGCCAAACTCTTCGTCAGCGAGGCCACCGTCAAGTCGCACATCAACCGGCTGTTCGCGAAGACCGGGGTACGCGACCGGGCGCAGGCCGTGCAGTACGCCTACCGGCACGGCCTGACCGACGGTTCGTAGCCCGGCGAGCTACCCGAGCGACCCGGTGGCGAGCTTGATCGCGAAGCCGACGAAGACCGCGCCGACGCCGGCGGCGAGCGCTCCGGACAGCCGCCTGCGGCGGCGGAACCAGGCCGACAGGTAGCTGCCGGTGAAGATCAGCGTCGTCAGGTACGCGGCGCTGATCACCTCCAGGATCACGCCCAGCACCAGGAACGACAGCCACGGGTGGGAGTATCCGGGCCGGACGAACTGGCTGAAGAAGGAGATGAAGAACAGGATCGCCTTCGGGTTGAGCAGGCTGACCACCAGCGACTTGCGGAACGGGCTGCGGGCCGTCGACCCGGCACCCACTCCGTCCGGCCGGTTCTCAGCGGGGTCGGCCCGGTCCGATGCCATCTCGTCCGATACCGCCCCGTCCGGTGACGTCCGGCCTGGTGCCGCGGCGCGCCGGCCGCGCCAGGCCCGGCGCAGCATGGTCAGCCCTATCCAGCACAGGTACCCGGCGCCGGCGTACTTCACCAGCAGGAACAGCGTCGGCTGCGCCCGCAGCAGCGAGGCGACCCCGGCCGCGGACAGCGTCATGAGCAGCGCGTCGCCGAGGAACACCCCGGACGCCCCGGCGTACCCGCTGCGAATCCCCGACCGCGCCGCGGTGGACAGCACGTACATCGAGTTCGGCCCGGGTAACAGGACGATCGCGACCGTACCGAGGAGATACGCCCAGATATTGGTGACACCGAACACGTCCCATCCTCCTTCCGAGCTACGCCCGACACGCATCGGTCGAAGCCGGCGACCCGGGGCGCGTGCTACCCCCGGGAAAGCCGCTCGACCAGCCGCTTCTTGGCCAATGGCCACTCGTCCACTGTCATCCCGTAGAACACCGAATCCCGCCAGGTGCCGTCTGCCCGCCGCTTGTGCCGGCGCAGCACGCCCTCCCGGGTCGCGCCCAACCGCTCGATGGCGGCCTGTGAGCGCGAGTTGAGGATGTCGGTCTGCCACTCCACCCGTACCGCGCCCAGGTCCTCGAAGGCCCGGGTCATCAGCAGGAGCTTGGCCTCGGTGTTGACGCCGGTGCGTCGCCACCGCTGGCCCAGCTGCGTCGAGCCTATGTGAACCCCCCGGTTGATCTCATCCGCGGGGGCGTAGGACGTGGTGCCGATCACTTCGCCGGTGCCCGGATGCCGCTGGACCCACGGCACCCGGCGGCCGTCCGCGGCCTCGCTCAGCAGGCGGGCCACCGTCGCGGCCATCTCCGCAGGTGAGGTCGGCCTGGGCTGCGGAATGTAGCGGTGTGCTTCGTCGTCGTCGAGCGCCTCGAACAGCGCCTGGGCGTGGCACGGGTCCAGCGGTTCGAGGATCACGTGCCGGCCGGCCATGGTGACCGGTTCGAGCCAGGGCGAGCGGGCGGGGCGCAGGTACCCGGGGACCGGCACGGCGACGTCGTCGCCCGGCACCGGTACGCCGGCGGTCGAGCGCAGCGGGACGATCCCCGCCCAGTACGGCAGCCCGAGATCGTCGGGGTCGTCCGCCGGCCCACCCGCCCGAACCTTCACCGAGACCTCGGACAGCGACAGCGCCAGCACGCCGGTGGCGGCCAGTTCGCGGGGGGTGGGCGGGCGGCTGTCCGCCGAGCGCCCGTTGGCGATCTTGTCTACCAGTGCGGTCATCGCCCGGGACTTCTCGTCGGGGTCGGTGACCGGCCGCGCGGTGCCGTAGCAGACCACCGACCGGTAGTTGGCGCTGTGGTGAAACTGCGAGCGGCCGAAGACCAGCGCGTCGAGCTGGGTCACGGTGACGCACACCGGGCCGCCGTCGCGCAGTGCGAGCAGCGGCCCGCTGCCGGTGGAGCCGTGCACGTACAGGGTGTCGTCGACGCGGGCGAACAGGGTGGGCAGCACCCGGGGCAGGCCGTCGCCGATCAGGCCGAGATGGCAGACGTACGCCTCGTCGAGGATCGCGTGCGCGAGGTCGCGCCGGTAGGAGACCCGGTCCGGGTACCGGGTCGGGGTGATGCGTGCGGTCACCGAGTAGTCCGTTCCCATCGGTGGCTCCTTTGTTCTGGTACAATCCCTGAACTGTGGCGGTACGTTATCAGATTGAGGGTGCTACAGCCGCGGCTATTTCCGGCAGCATCGAGTCGGGTGTGCGCCGCGGAGCCCTGGCGGCGGGGCAGAGCCTGCCTCCGGTCAGGGAGCTGGCCGGCACCCTCGGCGTCAGCGCCGGCACGGTCGCCTCGGCATACCAGGCGCTGCGGCAGCGGGGGATCGTGGAGACCGCCGGGCGCAACGGCACCCGGATCCGGCCCCGGCCTCCGGTGGCGCCGACCCGTAGCGTGCGCCGGCTGCCCGTACCGCCGGGTGTGCTCGACCTGTCGGCCGGCGAGCCCGACGCCCGGCTGCTGCCCCGGGTACCCCGCCCGGAGCCGGCCGCCCCGCACGGGTACGGCGACGACAGCCCGATCCCGGAGTTGGCCGAGCTGATCGTCGCCAGGCTGGAGTCCGACGGCGTACCGGTGCCCGCGCTGACCGTTACCGGCGGTGCCCTGGACGGCATGGACAGGCTGCTCGCCGCGCATCTGCGACCCGGTGACCGGGTGGGCGTCGAGGATCCGGGCTGGTCCAGCCTGCTCGATCTGGTCGCCGCTCAGGGGCTGACGCCGGTGCCGATCCCGGTCGATGAGCAGGGGCCGTCCCCCGACGGGCTGGTCGCGGCGCTGTCCGCCGGCATCGACGCGCTGGTGGTGACCGCCCGCGCGCACAACCCGACCGGCGCGACGGTGACCCGGGGCAGGGCCGCTGCGCTGCGCACCCTGCTGCGCCGGCACCCCGACCTGCTGCTGATCGAGGACGATCACGCCGCGGAGCTGTCCATGCTGTCCCTGCACCCGCTGGCCGGCACGACCGGGCGGTGGGCGTTCCTGCGTTCGGTGTCCAAGCCGTACGGGCCGGATCTGCGGCTGGCCGCGCTGGCTGGCGATGAGGCGACGGTGGCCAGGGTCGAGGGCCGGATGCGCGTCGGCGGCGGCTGGGTGTCCAGCATCCTGCAGCGGATCGTGGCGCGGCTGTGGCGGGACGAGGCCGTGACCGCCCAGATCGACCGGGCGCGGGACTCCTACGCGTCCCGGCGGGCCGGGCTGCGCTCGGCGCTGGCGGCGCGCGGGCTGGTCGCGGCCGGCGAGAGCGGGCTGAATGTCTGGCTGCCGGTGCCGGACGAGACGGTGGCGGTGGGCCGGCTGCGCGACGCGGGGTACGCGGTCGCCCCGGGCTCGCTGTTCCGCCTGGCCACCCCGCCGGCGATCCGGATCACGGTCAGCCCACTGTCCATGAAGGACATCGAGCCGTTGGCGGACGCGATGCTGGACGCGGTGCGCGGCGCGGCGCACGGGTACCGCGTGTGAGCCACGGGCGCGCACGCGTCTCGACGGCGTTGGCGACGCGCGCCGGCGAGAGTGGCGGCAGGTCGCGGTCCGGCACTCAGCCGATGAACTGCAGGACCCGCACCTCTCCGTTGGGCAGTTGGACCCGCAGCGTGCGGCCGTCCCCTTCCTCGATCAGCTCGAGGATGGTCTCGTACGCCATGACGGCCATGTTGAGGACATCGGTCCGGGAATCGCCGGTCTTCTCCGCGATGCGCTCGAGTGAGGCGGCGGCCCGCGGAGTGAAGTTGGCGGTGACCCGCGTCAGCGATCCCCCGGTGTGAGCCGGGCTGGCCGCAGGCGGAGTCGGCGGTTGGCCGGAGGCGCGGCGCTTCGCACTGTCGGGTTCCATTTTTTCAGTGTCCCCCTGTGTGTTTCCAGCAACCGTATGTAGCAGACTCATGTAGTCCGATCTCCTGATCTCGGTCGAGGGGTTGCGACGAGGGCGGCGTTACCGGGGCATCGGTGCGCCGCCCGCCTTATTGATGGCGCCGATCACTCATTGCGTTCGTCTCCTCTCGTACGGCTCATGATGCCATATCGAGTATTGATCGGGTAACTGGAGCACCACATTCTGTTCCCATAATGCGCTCATGTCAGTCGCTCATTCCGCGCTCCGATGTGTGACGAACGCTCTTACGGTAGTCGTGCAAACGTCACAAGTCCACGCGTCGCCCGCCCCTATCGTTGCTGGTGAGGGGCCTACAGCGGGTCGGGAAGCCGTGGCGCCGGGCCGGATGATCACTGTCCGTACTGTCGGGTAACTAACGCTGCGTTGCTAGATCACCGATGCGGCGTACCCTGGCGGGGCGTGATCGGGATGCCCAGCGAGCGCGGCGGCCACGCATTGTCGCCGGTCAGGCATGCTCGCGTGATCAGAGTCTTATGACCGCGAACGTGTGCGTCTTATTGTAATTTCTAGTGACGGATCAGTGCGTGAAAGTTGAGTGACCTAGGTTAATATCGACGGTGCGTGACTGCCGGGCGGAGTGGTCGCCGTACGGAAACGGGTGGGGGACGAGGCATGGCAAGCTCCGCGGAGAGTGCGGCTCCCGATGTCGCGGACTCGATCGACGAGTCCGCGGTGGAGCCCTCGCCGAGGGTCTACGGGCCACCGCTGGTGCCCGATCGCATGCGGTTTCAGGTCACCGTTCCCCCCGTGTCGATCGAGACCGAGGTGCACGTCAACGGCGGGCTGCACGCGGCGACGAACTACGCGGTGGTCTGCGGGGTCGCCCTGGCGGTCGGGGTGGTCGCGTTTCTCCTCTGCTCCCTGGCCGGCGCGAGCGGCTGGATAGTGCTCGGCGTCGCCCCCGGTGCGTTCATCCTGGTCCTGATCCTCGGCCTGGCCGCTACCGGGCCGAGGCGCGAGTCATCCGCTGCGCCCACAATTCGATAGCGAGGAGAGCGACGTGGAGCGGTATCTGGAGTTCCCCATCGGTCGGCTCTGGCGGCTGACCGTGCGCAAGCAGGACGTCCGCAATGAATACATCGTTCCCGACGTGCACCTGGCCGACCTCATCAACAGCGTGGCCTGGGACCGGGGCGTCCAGGATCTGCACTGTGTGCCGTACGACTGCAGCGCGCACGACGGGGTCTGGATGACCTCGCGGGCGGTCGTCGAGGCGGCGGTGTAGCTCGCCGGCCCGCGCCCGCGGGCGTTCCGGCCGCGCCGTGCTAAACCCCGAAGGATCGGGTACACCTTCGGTATGTCCGACATGGCTTCCTTCGTACCGGCCGGTGCCGACCTCGACGAACTTCGCGAGGAGGCGCGCTCCTGCCGGGGCTGCGACCTGTGGCGGGACGCCACCCAGACGGTGTTCGGGAAGGGTGGTTCCCGGGCCCGGGTGGTGCTGGTCGGCGAGCAGCCCGGCGACGTCGAGGACCGGCGTGGCGAGCCGTTCGTCGGGCCGGCCGGGGTACTGCTGCGCCGCGCGGTCGGCGACGTCGGCCTGCAGCCGAAGGACCTCTACATCACGAATGCCGTGAAGCACTTCAAGTTCCGGCAGGCGGCCACCGGCAAGCGCCGCATCCACCAGACTCCGGACCGGGTCGAGATCGTCGCGTGCCGCCCGTGGCTGCTTGCGGAGTTCGCCCAGCTGGCGCCGCGCTTCGTGATCGCCCTGGGCGCGACGGCCGGCCAGGCGCTGCTCGGCCCGTCGTTCCGGGTCACCCGATCGCGCGGGAGGCTGATGCCGTGGCCGGAGTCGGCCTACCACCCGGAGGACTACGCGCAGCCCGGCGGGTCGGCCCAGGTGATGGCGACGCTGCACCCGTCGGCGATCCTGCGCGCGGACGACCGGGACGCGGCGTACGCGGGCTTCGTCAAGGACCTCAAAGTGGTCGCGGACGCGCTGACCTGACCAGGCGCCCGCGCTCATCCACGCGGTACGAGTCGGACATCGCGGCGATGTCCAGGGATGAGGCCGTGGCGCGGCTGGCCAGGTATTGGACCGAAGGAACCTGACCGGTCGGTTGTCGAGCGGGGCGCGTCGATGGCGAATCTGACAGACTCGGTTGCCATGGAGCAGCATCTGTACGAGCCGGTCCATGAGGAGTTCCGGGAACTGTGCCGGACGTTCCTGGCCCGCGAGGCCGTGCCGCACCACGCCGCCTGGGAGAAGGCCGGCCTGGTCGATCGCGCGGTCTGGCGCAAGGCCGGCGCGGCCGGTCTGCTCGGCCCGGACGTGCCCGAGGAGTACGGCGGTGGCGGCCAGCGCGACTTCCGGTTCAACGCGGTACTCGTCGAGGAGATGTGCGCCGCCGGCACCAGCGGCCTGGGTTTCGGGCTGCACAACGACATAGTGGCGCCCTACCTCACCGAGTTGACCACCGACGAGCAGCGCAAGCGCTGGCTGCCCGGGTTCTGCTCAGGGCAGGCCATCACGGCCATCGCGATGTCCGAACCGGGCGCGGGCTCCGATCTGGCAGGGGTGCGCACCTCGGCCGTGCGCGACGGCTCCGACTATGTCCTCAATGGGCAGAAGACCTTCATCACCAACGGCGAGCTCGCCGATCTCGTGATCGTGGTCGCTCGTACCGATCCGGAGGCCGGCGCGCACGGGCTGTCGCTGTTCGGGGTGGAGCGCGGTACGCCCGGGTTCGAGCGCGGCCGGCGGCTGGACAAGGTGGGGCTGTCGGCCAACGACACGGCTGAGCTGTTCTTCGCCGACTGCCGGGTGCCCGCGACCAACCTGATCGGCGCGGAGAACCAGGGCTTCTACCACCTGACGGCAAACCTGCCCCGGGAACGGCTGAGCATCGCCGTCGCCGCGGTCGCGGGCGCCGAGCACATCCTCGGCGTCACGCTGGACTACGCGCGTACCCGCGAGGCGTTCGGCCGCCCGATCGGGACGTTCCAGCACAACCGGTTCCTGCTCGCGGAGTTGGCCACCGAGGTGACGATCGCCCGCACGTTCCTGAACCACTGCGTGACGGAGTACAACGCGGGCCGGCTGACCATCGCGGACGCGGCGATGGCGAAGTGGTGGACGACCGAACTGCAGACCAAGGTCGCCGACCGCTGCGTGCAGCTGCACGGCGGGTACGGCTACATGCGGGAGTACCCGGTGGCCAAGGCCTGGCTGGACAGCCGGGTGCAGACCATCTACGGCGGCACCACCGAGATCATGAAAGAGATCGTCGGCCGTTCGCTGGGCCTCTAGGGCTCGGCGTCAGGCGCGGCGGCGCTCCGCCACGGTCACCACATGGCTCATCAGCAGCATGGTGGTGACCGGGCCGACCCCGCCGGGCACCGGCGTGATGGCGCCCGCCACCTCCGCCACCGCCGCGGTGTCCACGTCGCCCACCAGCCCGCCGTCCGGCGTCGCGTTGGTACCCACGTCGATGACCACCGCGCCCGGCTTCACGTAGTCGGCGGTGACCATCTGGGCCCGGCCCACCGCGGCCACCAGGACGTCCGCCTCCTTCGCCACCGCCGGCAGGTCGGCGGTGCGGGAGTGGCACACGGTTACGGTCGCGTGCTCGGCGAGCAGCATCAGCGCCGCCGGCTTGCCGACCACGTTGGAACGGCCGATGACCACCGCTCGGCGGCCGGCCAGCGGGGTGTCCTCGTGCTTCAAGATCTTGAGTACCGCGGCGGCCGTCGCCGGCGGGAACGCGTCCGCCGAACCGGAGGCCAGCAGTCCCAGCGATACCGGGTTGGCCCCGTCCACGTCGACCTCGGGCGGGATCGCGCTCCCGACGTCCTCCAGGCGCAGCCCGGCGGGCAGCGGGGTCTGGCACATGACACCGTGCACCTCGGGGTCGGCGCCGGCGCGGGCCAGCGCGTCCCGGATCGTGGCGGCGTCGGCGTCGGTGGGCAGTTCGACGGTGCGGGCCTGAATGCCCAGCTTTCCGGCGGCGCGTACCAGCGATCGCACGTACCACGCGGAGCCCTCGTCCTCGGTGGCCACCACGATGACCAGCCCCGGTACGACACCGGCCTCGCCCAGCGCGGCGATCCGCCCGGTCAGCTCGCCGCGCAGCTCCTCGGCGATCTTCTTGCCGTCGATCAACATGCTTCCCCTACCTCGCGATCCACCCGCCGACGGGAGGCTCCCGGCTAGCCCGAGACGCCCCGCCGCACGTTGCCGACGATCTCCCGACCCAGCTGGCCCGTCGCCACGTGAGCGTCCAGTTCCCGGCGCAGCTCGGAGCGGACGGTCTCGTCCTTCAGCGTGGCCAGGTTGACCTCGACGTTGATCGCGGCGGACTCCAGCGCGGACACTGCCAGCGACGCCGCCACCCCGACATCGGAGAGCACGTTGCGGTTGGACCGGCCGGGCAGCGACGCCGCCAGTTCGATGATCCGTGCGGCCACCCCGGCGACCCGCAGCGGGGGCTGGGCGGCCTCGGCGGTGGCCGTCTGGATCGCCAGGCTCCGCGCCGCCTTCTCCTCGTCGGTCTGCTTCGCCAAGCCGTAGGCGGCCATCACCGCGTCGAACGCGGCCTGATCGGCCCCCGCCAGCTCCAGCGCGCGCAGGCGCAACTGCCGGGCCTCCTCGCCGATCGGCCGGACGTACGCCTCATGTTCGGCGTACGCGTTCTTGCCGACGGTCAGGTTGACCACCATCTCGACCAGTGCGGCACCGGAGGCCGCCGCGAGTGCGGCGGCCGCGCCGCCGCCGGGTGTTGAGGCTGACGAGCCCAACTGCTCCAGCCAGTCTCCAAGCATCTCCTGCTGCACGTAAGGACCCTAGCAACGCGGCGTACCGCCCGATGCCGCGCCCGCCCGCTGTCACATCCGCCCCTCGGGCTTCACCGTCCCGGCTCCCGTCCGGGCTCCCGTCCGGGCTGCGCCGCACCGTCCGGGCTCCGCCGCCCGGGCGGGCGCTGGGCCGGGCCGGGTTCGGCGGGCCCCGGCATCGGTGGCCTGGCATTGACGGTCGGTGCATCGACGGTCCGGGCATTGACGGTCGGGCATCGCGTCCGGTCTGGGTATCGCCCTCCGGTCTGTCCCGGGTCCCGCGAAACCTGCCGATCGCCCCCCGGATGGCTCGGCCGAAATGGCGCCGGCCGGCCGCCCCGGGCCGGGGTACCGTTGCCGGGTCGGCGCCCCGCGGCCGCGGGGCTGACCTCGAAGGGGTGCGACGTGCGGCTGACCGACTTCTGGTACCGGCTGGACCAGGTCTTCGGGCCTGGTTACGCGGCCAGCGTCGCCGCCGACCAGGTGCTGCCCCAGCTTGGCGGCCGGACCATCCAGCAGGCCCTGGCCGCGGGGGAGGAGACCGTCGTGGTCTGGCGCGCGGTCGTGGCGGCCTATCCGGACCGGGTACCTAAGACAATCCGCTGACCTCGGGGTGTCGCTCCATGCGTCGTACACCTGTACGGGTATTGTCCACAGCATGGTGCTTATCCACAGGGCTCGGCCAGTCGGCTGTTTTCTGTCGGACCCAGCGCCTAGCGTGTCCGCGTGACCAAGAGTTCCTCGGCCAAGACATCAGCGAAATCCGCGAACGTAGGGGTGGCAGCGATGGGAGCAGCAGCGCCTGACCGCGAGAAGGCACTCGACCTTGCCCTCGCGCAGATCGATAAACAGTTCGGCAAGGGCTCAGTCATGCGCATGGGCGAGCGGCCGGTGGTCCCGATGGCGGTGATCCCGACCGGCTCGATCGCCCTGGACGTGGCGCTCGGCGTGGGTGGCCTGCCGCGCGGCCGGATCATTGAGGTCTACGGGCCGGAGTCCAGCGGTAAGACCACGGTCGCCCTCCACGCGGTGGCCAACGCGCAGGCCGCCGGCGGCATCGCGGCGTTCATCGACGCCGAGCACGCGCTCGACGCCGACTACGCCCGGGCGCTCGGGGTCGACACCGACGCGCTGCTGGTCTCGCAGCCCGACACCGGTGAGCAGGCGCTGGAGATCGCGGACATGCTGGTCCGCTCCGGCGCGCTGGACGTGATCGTGATCGACTCGGTGGCCGCCCTGGTGCCGCGCGCCGAGATCGAGGGCGAGATGGGCGACAGCCACGTCGGCCTGCAGGCCCGGCTGATGAGCCAGGCGCTGCGGAAGATCACCGGTGCGCTCAACAATTCCGGTACCACCGCGATCTTCATCAACCAGCTGCGCGAGAAGATCGGTGTCATGTTCGGCAGCCCCGAGACGACGACCGGTGGCAAGGCGCTCAAGTTCTACGCCTCGGTGCGGCTGGACGTGCGGCGCATCGAGAGTCTGAAGGACGGCGGGGACGCGGTCGGCAACCGGACCCGGGTCAAGGTAGTGAAGAACAAGGTGGCCTCGCCGTTCAAGCAGGCCGAGTTCGACATCATCTACGGGCACGGCATCTCGCGGGAGGGTTCGCTCATTGACGTCGGCGTCGAGCAGAGCATCATCCGCAAGTCCGGCGCCTGGTACACCTACGACGGCGACCAGCTCGGCCAGGGCAAGGAGAACGCCCGCAAGTTCATGAAGGAGAACCCCGACGTGGCCGCCGAGATCGAGAAGAAGATTCTCGAGAAGCTGGGCGTGGGCGCCGGGCTGGCGACCGATGCTGCCGGCGGCCCCGAGGTCGTCGCGGTTGACTTCTGATCGTGCCGGCTAGGCGACGCGGCGCTCGCACCGGGCGGGGCTGGGATGCCGCTCCACCCCGTCCTCGTCAAGACTCGCCGCCGGCCGGGTCGGCCGCGACCTCGGACGACGAGGTCACCTGGGCCGCCGCGGACGATCCGCTGTGGACTCCGGAGGAGGACACGTACACCCGCGCCCCGGCCCCGGCCCGGGGCCGCGAGCCGGGCGGGGGCGGCGGCCTCGGTGCCCGGGTCGCCGGTGACCGAGGCTCCAGTGACCGAGGCTCCGAGGACCGAGGCTCCGAGGACCGAGGCTCCGAGGACCGAGGCTCCGAGGACCGGTCCGCCGACGACTGGGCGGCCGACGACCTGGTCGTCGAGGGCCGGGCCGTTGACGACCAAGGCGCCGACGAACGCGGTGCGCGGGAGTCGCGCGAGCGAGGCGGCCGGGGCCGCTCACGGTGGGGCGACGGCCGGGCCGGAGGCGGCCGAGGCGGTCGCGGGCGCGACGGCGGCGGGCGAGACGGTGGCGGGCGCGACGGTGGCGGGCAGGGCAGCGGCGGGCGGGACGATGCTGAGCGTCGGCCGGAGCCGCCCCGGGACCCCGCCCAGGTGGCCCGGGACATCTGCCTGCAGCAGCTGGCGGTCCGTCCCCGTACCAGGTCCGAGCTTGCGGCCGTGCTGCATAAACGGGGCATCTCCGACCAAGTGGCGACCGAGGTCCTCGACCGTTATGACGAGGTAGGGCTGATCGACGATGCCGCCTTCGCCAAGGCGTGGGTCACCAGCCGGCACCACGGCAAGGGGCTGGCCCGTCGGGCACTCGCCGGCGAGCTGAAGAAGCGCGGGGTCGACGGTGAACTGGTCGGGGCCGCCCTGGAGGAGGTCGACCAGGAGACCGAGGCGGCCACCGCGCGAGCGCTGGTGGACCGGAGGCTGCGTAGCATGCCGGCCGTGTCGCCCGAGGCCGTGTTCCGTCGGCTGGTCGGGATGCTCGCCCGGAAGGGGTACCCGCCGGGGCTGGCGATCACCGTGGTCAAGGAGGCGGTCGCGGCCCGGAGGGACGAGATCGGGGAGTTCGCCGACGTCGTCGATCCGGACGACCTGCCCGATCTGGTCGGCGAGACCGACGATCCGATCCGCTGACCCCCCGTCGGCCGAAATAACGATGCGGACGTTTCCCCTGGTAGGCGAGGCGTAGCAGTCTGTACCGGCTGCTGTCCGATCAGGTGTTCTTGACCGAACCGGTATCGGACACCTAGCCTCGGGTTACCAGAGGAGAACGTCCGACCATCGCGGCTAACCGCACAACATAGATCGCATAACAGTACGACATCATTTTGTCGCGGTTACGCGGCATGCACCACCTTTCGTCGACGCACGGTCAATGCGCGACGACTTGGCGTACCCGCTTTACGGCACCATCGCCGTACGGCACCGTTGACCGCACCCGCGCATCGGACGTCTCCTCGACCGGGCAACGCGCTCTGGCTTCCCTAGCCCGGCGCGGCGGGAAGGGAGGCGGCCGTGACAGCCCTCGTCGTGGTTCTCGTGGGCGTGGTCGTCATACTCGTCGCCCTCGTCGCCGTGGGCCTCGTCGCGACCCTCCGGGTCGTGCGTCCGCTGCGTACCGAGCAGTCGGGCGCGGCGCAGCTGGCCGACGACGAGGGGTTCGTCGCCGAGCGGGACCGGCAGGAACAGTCTCTGGCCGCGCTGCGCGACGCCGCCGACGAGGCCAGCACCGTGGCGGAGGAGGCGCGGGCCAAGGCCACCACCGCGCGTACCGAGCTGGCCGCGGCCAAGGCCGAGGCGAACGCGGCCCGCGCGGAGGCCAAGCGGGTGCTCGCCGCCGCGCACACCGAGGCCGACACCATCCTGGAGCGCGCTCACCGGCAGGCCGAGCAGGACGCCGAGCAGGCCCGGGTGACGGCCCGGCGCACCGGCGAACGGGAGATCGCCATGCTCACCGCGACGGCCCGGGAGCAGTCCGCCGATGCCGAGCGCCGGCAGCAGCGGCTCGACGAGCGCGAGCGGCTGCTCGCCGAGGAGGCCGAGCGCCTCGCCGAGCGGGACCGCCGGATCGCCGCCTCCGAGCTGGACCTGACCGAGCGGGAGACCGGCCTGCTGGGCAGGGAGAACGCGATCACCCAGCTGGAGGAGGACCGCCACCGCGAGCTGGAACGGGTGGCCGGGCTGACCGCCGACATGGCCAAGTCCGAGCTCATCGAGGGGATCGAGACGCAGGCCAAGCGCGAGGCCGCGCTGCTGGTCCGGGACATCGAGAGCGACGCGCGCAACACCGCCGACCAGCGGGCCCGGCACATCGTGGTGGACGCCATCCAGCGGGTGGCCAGCGAGCAGACCGCGGAGAGCGTGGTCAGCGTCCTGCACCTGCCGACCGACGAGATGAAGGGCCGCATCATCGGCCGCGAGGGCCGCAACATCCGTGCCTTCGAGTCGGTCACCGGGGTCAACCTGATCATCGATGACACGCCCGAGGCGGTGCTGCTGTCCTGCTTTGATCCGGTACGCAGGGAGATCGGCCGGCTGACCCTGGAGAAGCTGGTACTCGACGGGCGAATCCATCCGCACCGCATCGAGGAGGTCTTCGACCTCGCCAAGCACGAGGTGGAGCGGCTGTGCCTGCGGGCGGCCGAGGACGCTCTGGTCGAGGTCGGCATCACCGATCTGCATCCCGAACTGATCGCGCTGTTGGGCCGCCTCCGCTACCGCACCAGCTACGGGCAGAACGTGCTCAAGCACCTTGTAGAGACCGCTCACATCTCCGGAATCATGGCGGCCGAGCTGCGGCTGGACGCCCCGTTGATCAAGCGGTGCGCGTTCCTGCACGACATCGGGAAGGCGCTGACCCACGAGGTCGAGGGCAGCCACGCGCTGATCGGCGCCGACCTGGCCCGCAAGTACGGCGAGGCCGAGGAGGTGGTGCACGCGATCGAGGCGCACCACAACGAGGTACCGCCGCAGACCATCGAGGCCGTCCTCACCCAGGCGTCGGACGCCTGCTCCGGCGGCCGGCCGGGGGCTCGGCGGGAGAGCCTGGAGGCGTACGTCAAGCGGCTGGAGCGGATCGAGGAGATCGCCGGCGGCAAGCAGGGAGTGGAGAAGGTCTTCGCCATGCAGGCCGGCCGGGAGATCCGGGTAATGGTCAAGCCGGACGACGTGGACGACATCGGCGCCGCGGTGCTGGCCCGGGACGTGGCCAAGCAGATCGAAGAGGAGCTGACCTACCCCGGCCAGATCCGGGTCACGGTCGTGCGCGAATCGAGGGTCACCGAGATCGCCCGCTGAGCCGGGGAGGGCCCGCCGGTCCTGACGCACTCGCCCCGGACTCCGCCCCTCGCGCGGACGCCTACGTTTGAGGGGCGCAGCCGGAGCCGGGGTGTGGCGGAGGCGAGCACCTCTCCAGCTACGTTTGAGGGGCGCAGCCGGAGCCGGGGTGTGGCGGAGGCGAGCACCTCTCCAGCTACGTTCGAGGGGCGCAGCCGGAGCCGGGGTGTGGCGGAGGCGAGCACCTCTCCAGCTACTCTGGGTGGTCGACGAGAAGGGGCCGAGAGGTGCCAAGAAGTTTCAAGGTCGTGACGTACGGCTGCCAGATGAACACGCACGACTCGGAGCGCATCTCCGGTCTGCTGGAGACTGCCGGATATGTCCGAGCCGACGAAGCCGACACACCGGACGTCGTCGTCTTCAACACCTGCGCGGTCAGGGAGAACGCCGACAACCGGCTGTACGGCAACCTCGGCCACCTGCGCCCCACCAAGCTGAACCACCCGGGCATGCAGATCGCGGTCGGGGGCTGCCTGGCGCAGAAGGACCGGGGCGACATCGTCACCAAGGCGCCCTGGGTCGACGTGGTCTTCGGTACCCACAACATCGGATCACTGCCCGCGCTGCTCGACCGCGCCCGGCACAATGAGCAGGCCGAGGTCGAAATCCTCGAATCCCTCGAGGTCTTCCCGTCGACGCTGCCCACCCGGCGCGAGTCCAACTACGCGGGCTGGGTCTCGATCTCGGTGGGCTGCAACAACACCTGCACGTTCTGCATAGTCCCGTCGCTGCGGGGCCGGGAGCGCGACCGCCGGCCGGGCGAGATCCTGGCCGAGATCGAGGCGCTGGTCGCCGAGGGGGTCCTCGAGATCACGCTGCTGGGCCAGAACGTCAACTCCTACGGCGTCGAGTTCGGCGACCGGTACGCGTTCGGCAAGCTGCTGCGCGCCTGCGGCGGGATCGACGGTCTGGAGCGGGTCCGGTTCACCAGCCCGCACCCCAAGGACTTCACCGACGACGTGATCGCCGCCATGGCCGAGACGCCCAACGTGTGCCATCAGCTGCACATGCCGCTGCAGTCGGGCTCGGACGCGGTGCTGCGGGCGATGCGGCGCAGCTACCGGCAGGATCGGTACCTCGGGATCATCGACAAGGTGCGCGCCGCGATGCCGGACGCCGCGATCACCACCGACATCATCGTGGGCTTCCCCGGCGAGACCGAGGAGGACTTCGAGCAGACGCTGCACGTGGTCCGGGAGGCCCGGTTCGCCAGCGCGTTCACCTTCCAGTACTCCAAGCGGCCCGGTACCCCCGCGGCGATCATGGACGGCCAACTGCCCAAGGAGATCGTCCAGGACCGGTACGACCGGCTGGTCGCCACGCTGGAGGACATCACCTGGGCGGAGAACAAGAAGTTCGTGGGCCGCACCGTCGAGGTGCTCGTCGCCGTCGGCGAGGGGCGCAAGGACGGGGCCACCGGCCGGATGTCCGGCCGGGCGCGGGACGGGCGCCTGGTGCACTTCAACGCCAAGGACCAGGATGCGATCCGACCGGGCGACATCGTCGAGGCGACGATCACCTACGCCGCGCCGCACCACCTCAACGCGGACGGTGAGCTGGTCTCGCATCGCCGTACCCGGGCGGGCGACGCCCACCAGGCCGGTCGGACGCCGCGTACCCCTGGGGTCTCCCTGGGCATGCCCACCCTCGGCGCGCCGGCACCGGCGAACCCGACCGACCGGTCTGGCTCGGCGAGCCTGGCCGCGCACGGCGCTCCGGGCCACTCGCCGGCGGAGTGCGGCTGTAAATGACCGAGGCGCCCACCGTAACGGTGAACGCCCCGATCTCTATGTGGTGTTTCAGTTGGTGTGCTCTGCCAGCTCCAGGAACTGGCGCTTAGCGGAGAGGGCCTGCTCGGCCTCCCGGATGCGCTTCGCGTCGCCGGCCGTCTTGGCGCGGGCCAACCTCGCCTCGGCCTCGGCGACCTGCTCCCGCATCTGAACCAGCAGCGGGTTGTCGGCCGGCGAGGTGCGCCGCCACGCGATGTCCATGGCGCCCCGCACCTTGTCCTCGACCGCGCGCAGCCGCCGGTCCAGCCCGGCTGCGGCGTCCCGGGACACTCGCCCGGCGTCGTGCCACTGGCCCTGGATCTCCCGGAGCTTGGCCTGCGCGGCCTTGGGATCCGTGTCGACGTCGAGCGCCTCGGCCTGGGCCAGCAACTCGTGCCGGCGGTCCAGGCTGGCCTTCTGCTCGGCGTCACGGGCCGAGAAGACCTCGCTACGCCGCGCGAAGAACGCGTCCTGAGCGGCCCTGAACCGTTCCCACAGGCGCTGCTCGACCTCCTTCGACGCGCGGGGTGCGGCCTTCCACTCGCTCATCAGCTCCTTGAGCCGGTTGGCGGTGGGTGCCCACTCAGTGGAGCTGGACAGTGACTCGGCCTCGGTGACCAGCTCCTCCTTGCGGGACTGGGCCTGCTTGCGGGCCCCGTCGAGGGTGGCGAAGTGCGCGCCACGACGCCGGGTGAAGGTGTCCCGGGCCGTTGCGTAGCGCTTCCACAACTCTCCGTCACTCTTCCGGTCGACCCCCCGAATGGTCTTCCACTCGTCGAGGATCTCCTTGAGCCGGTCGCCGGCCGACTTCCAGCTGGTCGAGTCGGCCGCTATCTGCTCGGCCTCGGCGACCAGCGCGGTCTTGTGTGCGACCGCTTCGGCCCGGGCGGCGCTACGGGCGGCATGCACCTCACCGACCTTCGCATCGGCCGCCGCGGTCAGCTTGTCGAGACGCTCCCGCAGTGCGTCGATGTCGCCGACCACGTGCGGTTCGTCCAGCTCGCCGCGCAGCTCCTTGATCCTGGCGAGGGCGTGCTGGGCGTCGCCCGCACCGGTGCCGAGACGGGTCTCGATCAGGTTGACCTCGGTGACCACGCCGTCGAAGCGGCGCGCGAAGTGCGCCAACCCCTCCTCGGGACTGCCGGCCTGCCAGGAACCGACAACACGCTCACCGTCGGCGGTCTTCACATAGACTGTGCCTTCATCGTCGATCCGGCCGAAGGCGGTCCAGTCGCTCATGCGATCGCCGCCCTGCTCTCGGCAGATCCGCGCGTACCGCCGGGACAGTGCCCCGTCGCGCCGAGCCCTCCGCTTCGCTCGCTCATGCCCAACCTCGTTCTCCCGGTGCCCTCCGGGCGTCCCCGGTGGCGCCGCCACAGCGCAGTGACTTTCTCCCCGGCATTCTCACAGGTCCGCCCCCGTCCCCGTCGAGCCACTGGCGACGACCGTGACCATACGGTGTCCTGGCGGGTCTATGGGAGCGATTTCTGCGTCCGGTTACGGTTGATCCGTGCCACTCGTCGCAGCCGCGGTCTGCCCGTGCCCGCCGATACTCATCCCGGAGGTCGCCGGGGGCGCGGCCGCGGAGCTTGATGATCTTCGAGCGATTTGTGACGCGGCCGTCGACCGGTTGTTGACCGCCGGCCCCGACGGGATCTTGATCTTGGGTACCGGCGCGAAGACCGCCTGGCGCGCGCCCGACGAGTACGGCACGCTCGCGCCCTGGGGGGTTCCGCTGGAGGTGGTACCGGGCCGGCGCGGCCACCCGAGCCTCCCGCTCAGCCTGACCGTGGGGGCGTGGCTGCTGTCCCGGCGCGCCGACCTGACGTCGGCCCCTCCCGCCGGCTCGGCCGACGCGACGGTGGCCGGAACGGCGACGGTGAGTGTGACGGCGACGGTGGCGGGCACGGCGACGGTGGGCGGCACGGTCGCGGTGGGGATGGCCAGCGTGGCCGCCGACGAGCCGCCCGCGGGCTGCGCGGCCTTCGGCCGGGACCGGTGCGCGCCCTGGCTCCCGCGGGTGGCGCTGCTCGTGATGGGGGACGGGTCGGCCTGGCGGGCCGAGCCGCCGTCGGGGTACGCCGACCCCCGTGCCACGGTCCTCGACGGGATGACCGCCAAGGCGTTGGCCGCGGCGGACCTCGATGGGCTGCTGGCCCTGGACCCGGCGCTGGCGACCGAGCTGACGGCGGCCGGCCGGCCGGCGTGGCAGGCACTGGCCGGGGCGGCGGCCGGTGCGGACTGGCGCGCCGAACTGCTGTATGACGCGGCGCCGTACGGGGTCGGCTACCTGGTGGCCTCCTGGGTGCGGGCCTGACAGCAGTTCCGGGGTGTACCCGCCGGGGGATCCCCGTGGGCACTCTCCGGGGCCTGGTCGGCGGCCCGGCACCCGCTTGGCGATCCAGGCGACCTTGGCGGGCGTCCGCCCGGCGGGCGAGGAACAATGGTGCCATGTACTTCGCTAAGGGCCACGGCACCGGCAACGACTTCGTGGTGCTGCCCGACCCCGACGGTGGGATCGAGCTGACCCCGCAACTGGTCTCGACGCTGTGCGCCAGGCACTTCGGCATCGGCGCGGACGGGGTGCTGCGGGTGGTGCGCTCGGCGAAGCACCCGGATGCGGCCCGGTACGCCGGGGACGCCGAGTGGTTCATGGACTACCACAACGCCGACGGCTCGGTGGCCGAGATGTGCGGCAACGGGGTGCGCGTCTTCGCCCGGTACCTGACCTCCTACGGGCTGGTCCACGCCACCCGGTTCCCGATCGCGACCCGGGCCGGCCTGGTCACCGTGGACGTGGCGGCCAACGAGGTCAGCGCCGAGATGACCCGGCCGGTGGTGGGCGGCGCCTCGGCGGCCCGGCTGGGCGAGCGCGAGTACCCGGGCACCACGGCGGACGTCGGCAACCCGCACCTGGTCTGCCCGGTCGACGACGTGTCCACGGTGGACCTGTCCGAGCCGCCGATCCTGGACGCCACGGTGTTCCCGGAGTCGGCCAATGTCGAGTTCATCGCCGGTGCCGAGCCGGTGGCAGGGGCCGACCTGCACGTACGCATGCGGGTATATGAGCGCGGCTCCGCCGAGACGCTCTCCTGCGGTACGGGTGCCTGTGCCGTGGCCGCCGTCGCGCTCGGTACGGCCGGGCTGGACACCGGCACGGTCGCGGTGGATCTCCCCGGTGGCCGGCTCACCATCGCCATCGATCGGGACCGTTGCGTGTTGACCGGTCCGGCGCTGATCGTGGCCACCGGGGACGTGCTCGTCTAGCGCGGCTCGCTCACTCGTCGGTCTCGGCCGGGTCGGGAGCGTCCGGATCTGCCTGCGGCCCCTTGGCGACCTGCCTGATCGCCGCCGCTACGGCGGGGGCGACCCGGGAGTCGAAGACGCTGGGGATGATCACCGAGGCGTTGATCTTCTCCTGGCCGATCGTGTCGGCGATGGCCCGCGCCGCCGCCAGCGCCATCTCCTCGGTGAACTGCCGGGCCTGGGCGTCCAGCATGCCCCGGAACACGCCGGGGAAGGCGAGCACGTTGTTGATCTGGTTCGGCTGGTCGGAGCGGCCGGTGGCCACGATCGCCGCATGCTCCCTGGCCTCCCGGGGGTCCACCTCGGGGTCGGGGTTGGCCAGCGCGAAGACGATCGCGTCCTTGGCCATGGTGGCGACGTCGTCGCCGGTGAGCAGGTTCGGCGCGCTGACCCCGATGAAGACGTCGGCGCCGTTGACCGCACCCGGTAGGTCGCCGGAGTAGTTGTCGGCGTTGGTGTTGTCCGCCAGCCACTGCCAGGCCGGCCCCAGGCCGGTCATGCCCCGGTGCAGCGCGCCGGCCCGGTCGTACGCGATGACGTCGCCGACGCCCTGGCGCAGCAGCAGCTTGATGATCGCCGTACCGGCGGCTCCCGCGCCCGAGACGACCACCCGTACCTTGGCGAGATCCTTGCCCACCACGCGCAGCGCGTTGGTCAGCGCGGCCAGCACCACGATGGCGGTCCCGTGCTGGTCGTCGTGGAAGACCGGGATGTCCAGCTTCTCGCGCAGCCGGGCCTCGATCTCGAAGCAGCGCGGCGCGGCGATGTCCTCCAGGTTGATCCCGCCGTAGGCCGGTGCGATCGCCGTCACGATTCGGATGATCTCTTCGGTGTCCTGGGTGTCGAGCACCACGGGCCAGGCGTCCACCCCGCCGAACCGCTTGAACAGGGCGGCCTTGCCCTCCATCACCGGCAGCGCCGCGGCCGGGCCGATGTTGCCCAGGCCGAGCACCGCCGAGCCGTCGGTCACCACGGCGATGGTGTTGCGCTTGATGGTCAGGCGGCGGGCGTCGTCGGGGTTCTCGGCGATCGCCAGGCAGACCCGGGCCACCCCGGGGGTGTACGCGCGGGACAGTTCGTCACGGGTGCGCAGGGCGACCTTGGGGTGAACCTCGATCTTGCCGCCGAGGTGGAGGAGGAAGGTGCGGTCGGAGACCTTGCGTACCTCGACCCCGTCCAGCTTTCGCAGCGCGGCGACGACCTGTTCGGCGTGGCCCGCGTCGGCCGTATCACAGGTGAGGTCGGCGATGACCCTCAGGTGGTCGGAATCCACCACGTCCAGGGCGGTCACGATGCCGCCGGCCTCGCCCACACAGGTCGTGAGGCGGCCGATGGCCGACGCGTCCGCGGTGACCGCGACCCGGATGGTGATGGAAAAGCCGGCGCTGGGCAGGGCTCTGCTGGGCACGATGATCCTTTCGGCGCGGTGCCGGCCCCGGATCGGACCGGGCGGGCGGCGTGTGGGGGCCGCTGCTCGTATTGTTCCTCGCACTCGCCCGGAATGTTGATGCGGCCGGCGCGCGGCCGTGTCACGCTTGTCCCAACATGACTAACGAACTCTTCACCGACGAATTTCTCGCGGCTGACCAGGGCCGCGCCGCGGATCTGGCCTACGGGTCGGCCGACGATGACGTCAACACGGGAGACTTCGAGCTCGAGGAGCGGCATTCGCTGCGGCGGGTAGCCGGCCTGTCGACCGAATTATCCGATATTACCGAGGTTGAGTACCGGCAACTCCGGCTCGAGCGGGTAGTGCTCGTCGGGGTGTGGACCGAAGGCAGCGTCGCCGACGCGGAGAACTCGCTCGTCGAGCTCGCCGCGCTCGCCGAGACGGCCGGTTCCCAGGTGCTGGAGGGCCTCATCCAGCGGCGGCGTGGCCGCCCCGACGCGTCCACGTTCATCGGCCGGGGGAAGGTCGCCGAGGTGCGCTCGGTGGTCCTCGCCACCGGGGCGGACACGGTGATCTGTGACGGCGAGCTGTCGCCCGGCCAGCTGCGCGCGCTGGAGCAGGAGACCAAGGTCAAGGTCATCGACCGCACGGCGCTGATTCTGGACATCTTCGCCCAGCACGCCAAGAGCAAAGAGGGCAAGGCCCAGGTCGAACTGGCCCAACTCCAGTACTTCCTTCCCCGCCTGCGCGGTTGGGGCGAGGCGCTTTCCCGGCAGACCGGTGGTAGCGGCCGTGGCGGCGGCGCCGGTGGCGGCGTCGGCCTGCGCGGCCCCGGTGAGACCAAGCTGGAGATGGACCGTCGGCGTATCCGCATCCGGATCTCCCGGCTCAAGCGGCAGATCAGCGCGATGCGCACGATGCGGGACACCAAGCGGTCCGGCCGGCGGCGCAACGCCATCCCGAGCGTGGCCATCGCCGGGTACACCAATGCCGGCAAGTCGAGCCTGCTCAACCGGCTGACCGGTGCCGGGGTTCTGGTGGAGAACGCGCTGTTCGCCACGCTGGACCCGACCACCCGGCAGGCGCAGACCAGTGACGGGCGCGTCTACACGCTGTCCGACACCGTGGGTTTCGTCCGGCACCTGCCGCACCAGCTGGTTGAGGCGTTCCGCTCCACGCTGGAGGAGGTCGGCCAGGCCGACCTCATGGTGCACGTGGTCGACGGCGCCCACCCCGACCCCGAGGAGCAGGTCCGGGCGGTCCGCGAGGTGCTGGCCGAGGTGGGCGCGGACAAGCTGCCCGAACTGCTGGTCGTCAACAAGATGGACGCGGCCGACGAGGAGTCGCTGCTCCGCCTCAAGCGGGAGTGGCCGGACGCCGTTTTCGTCTCGGCGCGCACCGGCGTCGGCATCGACCAGCTGCAGGAGGCGATCGAGGCTCGGCTGCCGCGTCCGGCGATCGAGATGTCGGTTCTCTTGCCGTATGACCGGGGTGACCTGGTCGCCCGGATCCATCGCTGGGGCGAGGTGCTGGAGACCGAGCACGGCGGCACCGGCACCACGCTCCGGGTACGGGTCGGCAAGGTACTGGCGGCCGAACTCGAGCGGTATCTGGTCACGGTCAGCCCCGTGACTGGTTACTCTCAGTGATCCGCCTACCTCCGGTATCCCCGTAAACCCCGACGCTCTGTAAGACTGTGCGGATGCGACGTTTTGCGCTGGCGGCCATCGGGGTGTTGGGACTGGTACTCCTACCGCTCACGTCTGCCTATGCGGACCCGAGCCCGGCCGCGAGCATCCCGGTGCCGACGGCCACACCCGGACAATCGGTGTGCAAGGTGGACGAGGACCTGCACTCGCTGTCCGGGCTCACCGCGACCGCCAACGGGTACGCCGTAGTGGACAGGGCCGACACGAGCGGCCTGGTGATGCGGGTCTACCAGCTAGACAGCAAGTGCCAGCGCATCAGCCCGTCGCTCAAGTACAGCGGGAGCGGGCCGCGTGATCCACGCGACATCCAGCTCAGCACCGACGGCAAGGACTACTGGGTCGCGGACACCGGGGACGACCTGCAGACTCCGGACCGGCCGACCATCGCGCTGTGGAAGGTTCCGGTCGACCCGGACGACTCGGCCACGCTGTACCACTTTTCGTTTCCCGACGGTGACGGCCCGTGGAACGTGGACGCGATGCTGATGGGCAGCAGCGGATCACCGGTCTTCGTCACCCACCCGCTGTCCGGTGCGGCCGGCATCTACGTCCCGACCGCGGCGCCGGGCTCTTCCACGGTGCCGTTGAGAAAGGTGGGCCAGTTCACACCGCAGCGCACCGGCACTCCCAACAAGCTCGGGCCGGACACCGCGAGCGCGGTCACCGGCGGCGCCGTGTCGCCGGACGGCAAGAAGGTCGTGCTGCGCACCTACTCCGACGCGTACGAGTGGGACGTCACCAATGGCGACATCGTCAAGGCGCTGACCACCGGCACCCCGCGGATCACCCCGCTGGAGAACGAGGACCAGGGCGAGGCGATCACCTACAGCCACGACGGGAAGTACTTCCTCACCGTCCAGGACCTTTCGACGGGCAACCAGACCACGATGCTGCGCTACACCCCGTCCACGTTGGTCCCGATCGCGAAGCCGGCCTCGACCGGCGGGTCGGGCGGCAGCGGCGGCAAGAGCTGGTTCAGTAGCCTCTCCTTCGACCAGGTCACTGCCCTGGTAGGAGTGGTCGGCGTCATCGGGCTGGGCATGCTGGCCGCCGGGATCGTCGGCATCGTGCGGTTCCGCAAGCGCCAGCCGACGGCCGCGCCGGCCGGTGAACTCGACGTCGACGAGGGGCGGGCGAGGCCTCAGGAGGTGCTCGCCGGCGCCGCGTCGGTGCCGGCGCGGGACGGGCGGCCTCCGCGTGATCGCGGCCGGCCGGGCGGGGCGGTCTACGGCGCCGGCGGAACCGCGCGCGCGCCCGAGGACGGATACCTCAACGCCGGGGCCGGCGGCCGGCCCGGTGGCTCCCCGCCGCCGCGTGGGCGCTCGGCGCCGCCGCCCGCCGGTGGCACGTACCGCGCGGGCGGTGATGGTCCCCGGGACGGTGACCGGTCGGGCGGCACGTACCGCGGCGGCGGTGACGCCCCGCGCGACGGCGACCGGTCGGGCGGCACGTACCGCGGCGGCGGTGACGGCCCACGCGACGGCGACCGGTCGGGTGGCACCTACCGTGGCGGCTCCCCGTCCGGTGCCGATCGTGCCGGGCGCGACCGGGGTGGCCGCGATGGAGGTGGCCGCGACCGTGGCGGCCGCGACCGTGGTGGCCGCGATGGGGGTGGCGCCGATCGCGGGAGTGGTACCTACTCGGGCGGCACGTACTCCAGCGGTGGGTTCGAGCCCCCGGCGGCGGCCTCGCCGCCACCACCCCGTACCGGCGGCGGCATCGCCCGTTCCCATCGTCCCGAGCGGCGCGGCTCACATGGCGCCGCCCCGCCGCCACCGCGCCGGGGCGGCTACGCGGAGGAGCACGACGGCTTCGACGATCTCCGGCGGCTCAGCGAGGAATAGGCCCCCGACGGGCCACGACTTGCGGCCTGCCCGACTTGGCGGGCCGGCAGGCCCCGGTGTGCCCACTGGCGGGCCGGGTCAGACCCGGCGCAGCACCGCCACGACCCGGCCGAGGATGGTCGCGTCGTCGCCGGGGATCGGCTCGAAGGCGTCGTTGTGCGGCATCAGCCAGACGTGACCGTCGCGCTGCCGGTAGGTCTTCACGGTCGCCTCGCCGTCCAGCATGGCGGCCACGATCTCGCCGCTCTCGGCCTCGGGCTGCTGCCGCACGACCACCCAGTCGCCGTCGCAGATGGCGGCGTCGAGCATCGAGTTGCCCTTGACCTGGAGCAGGAACAGGGTGCCCTCGCCGACCAGCTCGCGCGGCAGCGGAAAGACGTCCTCGATCGACTGCTCCGCCAGGATCGGGCCACCGGCGGCGATCCGGCCGACCAGCGGCACGTAGGCGGGTGCCGGGTGAGCGGCCCGGGCGGCCGCCTCCTCCTCGGCGCTGGGCTCGATCGGCGGACGCACGTCGACCGCGCGCGGCCGGTTTGGGTCGCGCCGCAGGTACCCCTTCTTCTCCAGCTCCTTGAGCTGGTAGGCAACGCTGGACGGGGAGACGAGGCCGACCGCCTCACCGATCTCCCGGACGCTCGGCGGGTAGCCGTGGTGCTCCACCCAGCCGCGGATGAACTCGATGATTCGCCGTTGCCGGGCGGTCAGGTTCTCCGCGGCGACTTCCGGGATGCTGGCCGAGACAGAGGTGACCGCGCGTAGCGGACCGGCCGCCGCGACAGTGCGCGCGCCGGCCCGGCCACCGGCGCGTCGCCGGGCGTCCAGTGAGGCGGGCTCACGGGTCCCCTGCTCGCGCGCACCGTTCGTGTGTCCGGGGTCAGCGGCTCGCCGCGATGCGGTGCGATCCTCGCTCGACACGTGGGTCTCTCCCTTGTCGGCACTTCTGGTGGGTTTTCGTGGCACTGACCGTATCCCGAAGACCCGACAACTTCAAACATCTGTACGACGTGTCGTGCCCACTCTCTCGACGTGGGTCCCGCTGGTCTGGTAGACCTTCGTACGTAAGTTCTATCGAACCTCCGTTCGATTACGGGGTTCCATCGAGCTTCCGTCTGACCCAGGGGGATGTTCATGGCGACGATGGGCTACCCAGCGCGCCGCTCACGGCAGGCCGTCCGGCTAACCCGGCGTGGCCGGCTGGTAGTGTTGATCTTGCTTTTCCTGCTCGTCGGCGGCGGCGCCGTGCTCGCCGCGTCGGCCGGCGACGCCGCGTCACCACCGAGGCCCGCGCCGAGCGTGGTCGTCCGGCCGGGCGACACGCTCTGGTCCATCGCCGCGCGGTATGACCCGGGTCCGGACCCGTTCCGCGTGATCGAGGAGATCCGCCGGCTCAACCGGCTGCCCGGATACACGATCGAGGTGGGGCAGCTGCTCACCCTGCCCCGGCATCGTTGACCGGCCCGCGGCTGCTGATCTTGACGGTGATCCGCGGGCGCGACCGCGCGGAGCGTGTCGGCTGGGCTCGGCCGGGGGCGCGGAAGTGATGGAAGCCCGACTGAGACCCGCGATACGAGTGTCTGGGTTGCGCGGCGGATGACGGTGGGACTAACGTTCAACCACAACATCTAGTAGTTACAGAGGTGTAAGTCATCCACAGGTTGTGGATGACGCGCCCACCGGCTTGACATGCCGCCTCGAAGTCGCTAGCTGGCCGCGCCTGGCGCTGTCGGCTTCGTTCGGTGTGCCCGAGGGCGGATGGCACCGGACCGAAGCGATCGGAGGTGGGGCAATGCGTTGCCCGTACTGTCGCCACGCCGACTCGCGAGTCGTTGACTCCCGAGAGGCCGAGGACGGCCAGTTGATCCGGCGGCGCCGGGCCTGCCCGGAGTGCGGCAAGCGGTTCACGACCGTCGAGGAGGCGGTCCTCGCGGTGGTCAAGCGCAGTGGGGTGACCGAGCCGTTCAGCCGAGTCAAGATCATGACTGGCGTGCGTAAGGCGTGCCAGGGCCGGCCGGTGGATGAAGACGCGATAGCGCTGCTGGCACAGAAGGTCGAGGAGACGATCCGCGCGCGTGGTGCGGCCGAGGTGCCCAGCCACGAGGTGGGTCTGGCGATCCTCGGGCCGCTGCGCGATCTGGACGAGGTGGCCTATCTGCGGTTCGCCAGCGTCTACCGGTCCTTCGATTCGTTGGGCGACTTCGAGCGGGAAATCGCGTCTCTGCGCGCCGACCGACAGCAGGGGCCGGACGCCGCGGGACCAGCCGGAGCGCAGCGTCAGCCGGCTCCGGTCGGCTGAACTAGTCAGTTT
This sequence comes from Rugosimonospora acidiphila, assembly GCF_039543385.1. Classification (NCBI taxonomy): domain Bacteria; kingdom Bacillati; phylum Actinomycetota; class Actinomycetes; order Micromonosporales; family Micromonosporaceae; genus Rugosimonospora; species Rugosimonospora acidiphila. The sequence goes on along the minus strand of NZ_BAABJQ010000004.1, from coordinate 159,608 downwards.
TCACAGTTGAGGAAGCACGGTGGGTTAGCCGTGACGGCGAGGGGGATGGCATGACGGGTGCCGTAGGTACGTCATCGGGCACGGGCGATCGGGGCAAGACAGCCGCGGCAGCGGGCGGGCTGCACGTCGAGCGGGTGTGGACGACCGAGGGGGTCCACCCGTACGACGAGGTGAGCTGGGAGCGCCGGGACGTCGTGATGACGAACTGGCGGGACGGTTCGATCAACTTTGAGCAGCACGGCGTCGAGTTCCCCGACTCGTGGAGCGTCAACGCGGGGAACATCGTCACCACCAAGTACTTCCGGGGCGCCGTCGGCACTCCGGAGCGGGAGTGGAGCCTGCGCCAACTGATCGACCGGGTGGTGCACACCTACCGCAAGACCGGTGAGGAGCACGGCTACTTCGCCAGTGCCGCCGACGCGGAGGTGTTCGAGCACGAGCTCACCTGGATGCTGCTGCACCAGGTCTTCAGCTTCAACTCGCCGGTGTGGTTCAACGTGGGCACCGCGTCGCCGCAGCAGGTTTCGGCGTGCTTCATCCTCGCCGTCGACGACTCGATGGACGCCATCCTCGACTGGTACAAGGAGGAGGGCCTGATCTTCAAGGGCGGCTCGGGGTCCGGGGTGAACCTGTCCCGCATCCGCTCCTCCCGGGAACTGCTCACCAGCGGCGGCACCGCGTCCGGCCCGGTCAGCTTCATGCGCGGCGCGGACGCCTCCGCGGGCACCATCAAGTCCGGCGGCGCGACCCGTCGGGCGGCCAAGATGGTCATCCTCGACGTGGACCACCCCGACATCGAGGAGTTCATCGCCACCAAGGCGCGCGAGGAAGACAAGATCCGGGCGCTGCGCGACGCCGGGTTCGACATGGACCTGGGCGGTACGGACATCGTCAGCGTCCAGTACCAGAACGCCAACAACTCGGTGCGGGTATCCGGCGAGTTCATGCGCGCGGTGGAGGACGGCGGCAGCTTCTCGCTGCGCGGCCGGCTGGACGGCGCCGTGATCGAGACCATCGACGCCAAGGAGCTGTTCGGCAAGATCGCGCAGGCCGCCTGGGAGTGCGCTGACCCGGGCCTGCAGTACGACGACGTCATCAACGACTGGCACACCTGCCCGGAGAGCGGCCGGATCACCGCGTCGAACCCGTGCTCGGAGTACATGCACCTGGACAATTCCTCGTGCAACCTGGCCTCGCTGAACCTGCTGAAGTTCCTCCGCTCGGACGGCTCGTTCGAGGTGGAGAAGCTGGTCAAGACGGTCGAGTTCGTGATCACCGCGATGGACATCTCGATCACGTTCGCCGACTTCCCGACCGAGAAGATCGGCGAGACCAGCCGGGCGTACCGCCAGCTCGGCATCGGGTACGCGAACATCGGTGCGCTGCTGATGGCGTCCGGCCTGCCGTACGACTCGGACGAGGGGCGCTCGGTCGCGGCCGGGATCAGCTCGCTGATGACCGGCACCGCGTACCGCCGCTCGGCGGAGCTGGCCGGTGTCGTCGGCCCGTACGACGGGTACGCCCGCAACGCGACCGGCCACCAGCGGGTCATGCGCAAGCACGCGGAGGCCAGCGACGCGGTCGTCGCCCGCGGCAGCAACGCCACCGCGCTGCTGAAGGAGGCCGCCAAGCAGTGGCGGCGGGGCAACCAGATCGGCGCCCGCAACGGCTGGCGCAACTCGCAGGCGTCGGTCCTCGCGCCCACCGGCACGATCGGCCTGATGATGGACTGCGACACCACCGGCATCGAGCCCGACCTCGCCCTGGTCAAGTTCAAGAAGCTGGTCGGCGGCGGCTCGATGCAGATCGTCAACCAGACCGTGCCGCGGGCGCTGCGCAGCCTCGGGTACCCGGAGGAGCAGGTCGAGGCGATCGTCGAGCACATCGCCGAGCACGGCCACGTGATCGACGCGCCCGGCCTGAAGCCGGAGCACTACCCGGTCTTCGACTGCGCGATGGGGGAGCGGTCGATCGCGCCGATGGGGCACGTGCGGATGATGGCCGCGGTGCAGCCGTTCATCTCCGGTGCCATCTCCAAGACCGTCAACATGCCGGAGTCGGCGACGGTCGAGGACGTGGCGCACATCTACCTCGAGGGCTGGAAGCTCGGCCTCAAGGCGCTGGCGATCTACCGGGACAACTGCAAGGTCGGCCAGCCGCTGTCGGTGGCGAAGAAGTCCAGCGAGCCGGCCTCGGCGCCCACCGCGACCGCGTCGGCCGCGGTGGAGAAGGTCGTCGAGTACCGGCCGGTGCGCAAGCGGCTGCCCAAGAAGCGCCCGTCCGAGACGGTCTCCTTCTCGGTCGGCGGTGCCGAGGGCTACCTGACCGCCTCGTCCTACCCGGATGACGGCCTGGGCGAGGTCTTCCTCAAGATGTCCAAGCAGGGCTCGACGCTGGCCGGGGTGATGGACGCCTTCTCGGTGGCCATCTCAATCGGCCTGCAGTACGGCGTGCCGCTGGAGACCTACGTCTCGAAGTTCACCAACATGCGCTTCGAGCCGGCCGGCATGACCGACGACCCGGACATCCGGATGGCCGCGTCGGTGATGGACTACATCTTCCGGCGGCTGGCGCTGGACTTCCTGCCCTATGACCGCCGGGCCGAACTCGGGATCTTCACGGCCGAGGAGCGCGCCGCGCAGCTGCGCGCGGAGGCGGCCGGTGGCGGCGAGGAGTCGGTGGACCTGACGGCGCTGGCAGCGTCGGCGCCGGTGGCGCCCGCGGGCAGCACGGAGAAGCCGAGCCGGCCGGTGGCGCCGGCGGAGGCGCGGGTGGAGGACCGGCCCGCGGGCCGCGTCGGCTCGTCGACGGAGCTGTTGGAGCTAGTGCAGGGCAAGGCGGCGGACGCACCGCTGTGCTTCACCTGCGGCACCAAGATGCGCCCGGCCGGCAGCTGCTACGTCTGCGAGGGCTGCGGCTCGACCAGCGGCTGCAGCTGACCTCGACCCGTCGTTCAGGTCGAACTCGTTCTGACAGCAGGGGAGCCGGGCATCGTCCGGCTCCCCTGTCCGTTGCCGGCCGGTGGAGCGCCATCGGGAAGTCCTTGGCGTGCCGGCCGTGATCTTGGTTCGATCGGTGCTCTGGTAGAACTTGACCATGGTCGACGCTCAGCTCTCCGGCCGGGCCTTCATCGATGCGATGCCGCAGGCCGTCTGGCGGCAGCGCGAACTGCTGGCCGGGCTGCTTGACGCGGTACGCGCCGAGCCGACGGTGCGCTTCCTCGAACTCGGCTGCTCGCTGGCCCGAGGCGCCGGTGACGAGCGATCCGACATCGACTGCGCCGTCGGCGTGGCGGACGAGCACTGGCCCGACGCACTGCGCCACGGCCGGTGGCTCGCCGCGCGGCTCGGCGCGGCGGCGGACCAGCTGGCGCAGCAGCTGCCGGGGCGCGGCGACGAGCCGTCCTGGCACCTGTTCACGCTGTACCAGGACGGCAGCCAGCTCAGCATGGTGCTGCTCCCGGCGTCCTGGCGGGCCGGGCTAAGGCCACACGCGGTAGCGCTCTACGACCCCGACGGCCGCCTCGCCCGGCCCTGGCGGCCGAGCAGTTTCGGGGTGGAGCCGGAGACGGTGCGGGAGTGGGCCGCCCTGGGCTGGATCGCGCTCGGCGACCTGGCCAAGTACCTCGACCGGGGATCGGTGTGGGAGGCGCACCAGCGGCTCGAGGAGGCCCGTACCCAGGTCTGGCGGTTGATCGCGATCGCGCGGGAGGTGCCGTACCCGGTCCGCGGCCTGACCTCGATCCTCGACCAGCCGGCCCCGGTGCTGCCCGACGGCATCGAGGCGACCGTCGCCGGCCTGGAGCCGGAGGCGCTGCGCGCCGCCGCGGTGGCGACCGCCGGCCTGTTGGCGGAGGCGACCGCCGCGGCCGGCCGGGTGATGCCGTTCGAACCGCCGGACGGGCTGCGCGCCTGGGTGCTCACCCGGCTGTGAGGCCCAGCGCTCGCAGCGCAGAGTCCGCGATGGACTCGCTGTACGCGGTCGCGTCCGCCGGATCGGGTTCCCGGCCGGCGAAATGCGCCAGGAAGGCGTACTGGAAGCACGCGCCCAGCAGCATCGCCGCCACCGCCGCCGGATCCGCCTCCGCCGCCACCCGGCCCAGCGCCTGTTCCTTGCGCAGGTACTCGGCAAGGCCCTCGACGGCCCGGTGCGGGCCGAGGTTGCCCTGTGCCAGTGCCTCACGGTGCCGGGCCAGCAGTCGCGGCTCGGCGAACGTGGCGGCGAAGACGGGGAAGCTGTCGAGGTAGAAGTCGACGGCCGCGCGCAGCATCTCCGCCAGGTTCTCCCGCACGGTGTCCCGCCCGACCCGGCCGATCAGTGCCTTCATCACCGGCAGGAAAGGTGGTACCCGGCCCCGCAGCAGTTCGACGAACAGGTCCTCCTTGTCCTCGAAGTGCTTGTACAGCGTCGCTTCGGAGAAGCCGGCCGCCCTCGCGATCTCCTTGGTCGTGGCGTTGTTCAGCCCGCGCGTGCGCATCACGTGCATGGCCGCGTCGAGGATGGTGTCGCGCGTTCCCACCGCTGGCTCCCGTTGACAGGTGAGTGTTCGCTTACCGATACTAGGTGAGTGAGCACTCACTAACCACCGAAACGAGGATGGGCCATGAAGATCGCTGTGTTCGGTGCCACCGGTGGCACCGGCGCCCACATCGTCCGCCAGGGGCTCGACGCCGGCCACGACGTGATCGCGGTCGTCCGCGATCCGGCCCGGCTCGGGTTGCCGCCGTCCGGCCGGCTGACCGTGCTGGCGGCCCCGGTCACCGACGCGGAGGCGATCCTCCCCGCGGTCGAGCCGGCCGACGCCATCGTCTCCGGGCTCGGCCCGCGCCCGGGCGACCAGGCCGGCATCTGCTCCACCGGCACGGCGACGATCATTCAGGCGATGGAGAAGGCGGGCCGGGCGCGGCTGGTCGTGATCTCGGCCAGCGGCCCGTACGTCGACGAGGGGGACGGGCTCCTGGCCCGCTATGTGGCCAAGCCGCTGCTCGGGCGGTTGCTGCGGGACGGCTTCGATGATCTGCGCCGGATGGAGCAGCTGGTGCGCGCGAGCGGACTGCAATGGACGATCATGCGCCCGCCGCGGCTGACGAACCGGGCGAGCACCGGCCGTTACCGCACCGCCGTCGACCGCAATACCCGCGGCATCAGGGTGTCCCGGGCGGACCTGGCCACCGCGACCCTGCGGGTGCTCGACGACCCCGCGACGGCGGGCCACAGCATCGGGGTCGCCAACTGAGGGCGTTCGGCGGCTCCGGCCGCCGCCGCGCACGGGCGGCGGCCGGGTCGATCGGTCAGTTGGGCGTCGCGGCCGGCACGGCCGGCACGCTCGGTGCGGGAGCCAGCGTGGCCGTTTCCCGCAGGCCGCCGATCATGACGTCGAGCAACTGGTCGACGCGGTCGGTGGCGGGTGCGCGCTGGCCGGCCCAGGCGATCCCGTTCACGATCATGATGAGGTCCGCGCCGTTGACGTCATCGCGGACCGCGCCGGCCCGCTGGGCGCGCACCAGCAGCTGCGCGCCGACCTCACGCATCCCACTGCACGACGTGTACAGGTCTGACCCCGGATCGCGCATGGTGCTCATCACGAGCTCGGAGAGCCCCCGGTAGCGCGACACGTAGTCCATCAACGTGTGCAGCCAGTCGATGAGCGCGTCGCCCGGTGTGGCGTCGGAGAGCAGCGCGCGACCGCGGTCCTGTAACGCGTCGAGCAGGTCGCGGAATGTCGCCTCCAACAGTGTCTGTCGAGTCGGGAAGTGGCGGTACAACGTACCGATCCCGACTCCGGCGCGACGGGCGATGTCCTCGAGGGACGCCTCGGCACCGTGCTCGGTGAATGCTGCCTTGGCCGCGGTGAGCAGCCGGTCATAGTTACGGCGGGCGTCGGCCCGCATGGGGCGCCGTGGCGTGGTGGGCGCGTCCGTGGTACTCATGACGACCTTCTCTGGCGTGCTGCGGAGCTGCCATGACGGAGGCCGCAGTCCCCGACCTGTGATCCGGGAGCCTCCGCCTGGTTGGGGCGGATAGCTCATTTCATCACGTTTCAGGCCTCTTGGTCCTGGTTCCGCTGGGCTCGGGTGCAGACACGCCGGTACGCGCGAAGAAACTTAATCCAGGGCGCGCCACATGTGGATTTCGTCGCGGTGGTCGCCGGGTCCCACCCGCAGCGCACCGGGCAGCCGGCCGACCTCCTTGTACCCCAGCCCCTCGTAGAACCGCTCGGTACCGAGCCCGGCCCGTACCGTCAGGTGCAGCGCCTCCCAGCCGAGCAGCCGGGCCACCCGCTCGGCCTCGCGCATCAGCGCGGCACCGTACCCGTGCCCCTGCAGGTCCGGGCGCATCATCACTCGCTTGACCGTCCGCCAGTGCTCCTTGAGCGCGAACCGGTTACTGGTCAGCAGGAGCATCGCGGCCGGCCGGTCGCCGTCGAAGCCGACGAGCAGCCGATCGTGCCCCTCCTCTACGGCGGCGAAGGCGGCGGTGGCGGTGGGACGCACGTCCTGCGGGGTGACGGGGGCCACGAAGCCGACCGCGCCGCCCGCGTTGCTGACGTCCGTCCAGAGGGCGACGATCTCGTCGCGGAGCTGGGGAGTGAGGTAGGGATCCAGCACGAAACGCAGTGTCACCAGTCCATCGTGCACCGGCCCGCCGCGTCGCCCTCGTCCGGGAGCGCGGCCCGGGCCGGGTTGTGGCGGCCCCCACCGGACCAGGTTGTGGAGGGCCGCCACGGAGCCCGTTTTGGCGGCCCCACCCGGGGGACGCGATCGGGCGGTCCCGCGCCGGCCGGGTCCGGGCACGCCGGCGATGATCACCACGCCGGTCGCGCGGAGGGTACCGCCGCACCCGGAGGCGGGCCGGGCCTCGTGCCGCGCGATCGGGACGGTTCCTCAGGGCCCCGCGACGGCGGCCGGCGGTAGGGTGTGCCGGTGCAGGCTACCCGCTACGTCATCGTGGGTGCTGGGATCGTCGGCCTCGCGGTCGCGCACCGGCTGCTCCTCGACCGTCCACAAGCGACGGTCACGGTGGTGGAGAAGGAATCGCGGGTCGGTGCCCATCAGACCGGCCACAACTCCGGCGTGATCCACTCCGGCGTCTACTACCGGCCCGGCAGCCTGCGCGCCCAGCTGTGCGTGGCGGGCGCCCGTTCGATGGTGGAGTTCTGCCGGGACAACGGCGTGTCCGTCGAGATCACCGGAAAGCTCATCGTGGCCACCGCGCACGACGAGCTGCCCAGGCTGCGGGCCCTCGCCGAGCGGGCGGTCGCCAACGGGGTGCCGGCCAAGCTGATCGGCCCCGCCGAGGCGACCGGCATCGAGCCGCACGTGTCGTGTGTCGCCGCGCTGCACGTGGAGACGACCGGGATCACCGACTACCGGGCCGTGTGCGACGCGCTGTCCCGGCTCGTGGTCGAGCGCGGCGGCGAGATCCGGTTGGGGGCGAGGGTCACCGGGATCGGCTCCGGCGCGGTACGGACGAGCGGCGGCGACGTGCCGGTCGACGTGCTGATCAACTGTGCCGGCCTGTACGCCGACCGGATCGCCCGGCTGGCCGGGTGCCGGCCGGAGGTACAGATCGTGCCGTTCCGCGGGGAGTACTTCACCGTGCGGCGGGAGCTGGTGCGCGGCCTGATCTACCCGGTACCCGACCCGAGCCTGCCGTTCCTCGGCGTGCACCTGACCCGGATGGCGGACGGCAGCCTGCACGCCGGCCCCAACGCGGTGCTGGCGCTGTCGCGCGAGGGGTACCGCTGGGGCCGGGTGGACGTGCGTGACCTCGCCGAGGCCGCGGGGTACCCGGGGCTGTGGCGGCTGGCCCGCACCCACCTGGGTACCGGCGTGGACGAGGTGCGCCGGTCGCTGTCCCGGCGCCGCTTCGCGGCCAGTCTCGCGCGGCTGGTACCGGAGGTGACCCGTGAGGATCTCGTACCGGCCCCGGCCGGGGTACGGGCCCAGGCGGTCCTCCGCTCCGGTGCGCTGGCCGACGACTTCATCCTGTTGCGCGCGGACCGCCAGCTGCACGTGCTCAACGCGCCGTCGCCGGCGGCCACCAGCTCCCTGGAGATCGCTCGCAGGATCGTCGATGAGTTGCCGGCCTGAGCCCACGGATCGGAGAAAGAGGAAGAGGATGCGTGGCTGGCCGATTCGTGGGCTGTACGCGGCGGCGCTGCTCGGCGCCGTGCTGGTCGCCGCCGGTTGTGGCCCCGACCCCTCGGACACCGACCTGGGCAGCGTCGTCCTGCCCACGCCCACTGGGCAACCGGCGGAGGAGTCCGGCGGCGCGTGCCAGTTGCTGGACTTCGACGAGATCCAGGCGCAGATCGGCGTCACCTTCGGGGTGGCGGCGTCCGGGAACCAGGGCAACACTTACACCTGCGTGCTGCAGCAGACGCAGGCCAACCTGCCCGACCTGTCGCTCGCGCTGACCCCGAGCACGGTCGACCTCACGACCTTCAAGAAGAAGGTGTCCCCCAAGGGCAGCTCGTCGGTCAACGAGCTGGGCAAGGTCGCCTACAGCGTGGCGGTGCCCGCCGGCAACGGTGCGGGCCCGGGGCTGGAGGTGGGCTGGCTGTCCGGCAACCAGCGGTTGATCGTTTTGCGGTACCAGAGTCCGAACGGCACCGCGGCCGGCGACCTGAACGCGCTGCTGCCAAAGCTGATCACGCTGGCCAAGCAGATCGACCTGACCACCGCCTGACCCGCCGACGAAGATCCGTCCGCATCGCCGGGGGAGACCGCCCGCGTCCGCTGCCGAAGACCGTCCGCGAAGAACCGCGCCCCGGGGCCCGCTCACCAAGCCCCGCTCATCAAGCCCCGCTCATCAAGCCCCGCGGCGGGCACCCGGTTCGCCGGGGGCGCGGGCGAATTGCCCGACGCCTTCCCGACGATACGAGTGGATCTCTGGTGCTTCGCGGCCCGATGGCGCCCCCGCCCGGCCGGGCCGCGCGGTCAGTGCGAGGCGACGAAGACCCGGCAGGCGACCTCGCGCGGCAGCCGGACCTGATCACCGGAGCGGTCGATGATGATGTCGTTGCGGTCCTGGGCCACGTTGACCGTGGCGCCCGGGTCCACCCCGGCCGCGTGCAACTGGCGCAGCACGCCCGAGTCCTTCTGCACGCTCTCGCAGATCCGCTTGACGATCACGGTGCCGGACAACCCGGGGAAGGCGAGATTCCGCTCGACCTCGCCGGGCTGGGCGGCCGACGCCTCGTTGTCGTTGAGGTTGGACAGGCCCGGGATCGGGTTGCCGTAGGGCGAGCGGGTGGGCCGGCCGAGCAACTCGTAGACCTTGGCCTCGACCGCCTCGCTCATCACGTGCTCCCACCGGCAGGCCTCGTCGTGGGCCTCCTCGTAGGGCAGGCCGATCACGTTGACCAGCAGGAGCTCGGCCAGCCGGTGCTTGCGCATGACCGAGACCGCGTACGCGCGGCCCGCCTCGGTCAGCAGCAGGTGCCGATCGCCCTCGACGGTCAGCAGCCCGTCGCGCTCCATGCGGTTGACGGTCTGGCTCACGGTCGGGCCGCTCTGGTGCAACCGCTCCGCGATCCTCGCCCGCAGCGGCGTGACGCCCTCCTCCTCGAGCTCCAGGATGGTCTTCAGGTACATCTCGGTGGTATCGATGAGGTCAGACGTGGACACGGCCGGGCTCCTCCCGGGCGGCGGTGCGCAGAACCGATCGGCCCGCGCCGATGGCGGCACCAAGATTTTGTTGAACTATAAGGTCTGGGGTGTTGAGGAGATCGTTCACCTGTGCCTTCCTTCCGAGCGTGAATGGTACCCGCCACGTGAGACAAACTGTCGGTGTGAACGACTGGCCTGCCTTGGACAACGAAAGCCCGTTGATCGATGTTTCCGCCCTCGCGGAGCTGCTGACCGCGCCGGCGCCGCCATCGGTGCTGGACGTGCGCTGGCGGCTGGGCGGGCCGCCGGGGCGGCGGGATTACCTTATCGGGCACATACCAGGCGCGGTGTTCCTCGACCTCGATGATCAATTGAGTGGTCCGCCCGGCGCCGGAGGGCGGCACCCGCTGCCCGAGCCGGACCGGCTGCAGCGGGAATTGCGCGCCGCCGGGGTCCGCCAGGAGCATCCGGTGGTGGTCTACGACACGGGAGCCGGCGACGCGGCCGCCCGGTTGTGGTGGACCCTGCGCTGGGCCGGGCACCCCGACGTACGGGTGCTCGACGGCGGGTACGCGGCCTGGACGGCGGCCGGCAGGTCGGTCGAGCCGGGCGAGGTGAGCGCGGCGCCAGGGGACTTCACCGTGGCCCCCGGCAAGCTTCCGGTGCTGGACGCGGCCGGCGCGGCCGACGTCGCCCGGCGGGGGGTGCTGCTGGACGCCCGGGTGGAGCCGCGCTACCGGGGCGAGACCGAGCCGGTCGACCGGGTCGCGGGTCACATTCCGGGCGCGGTGAACCTGCCGGCGGCCCGGCTGTCCGCGCCGGACGGGCGCCTGCTCCCGGTGGCCGACCTCCGCGCCCAGTTCACCGAGGCCGGCGTGCTGCCGGGCGGCACCGTCGGCGCGTACTGCGGCTCGGGGGTCACCGCCGCGCGCACCGTGCTGGCGCTCACCGTGGCCGGGATCACCGATCCGGCGCTGTACGTCGGCTCGTGGAGCGAGTGGATCACCGATCCGGACCGTCCGGTAGCCACCTCGTGAGCGCGGACGAGGCCGGGGCGGGCACCGTCGTCGTCTGGAACGAGGCGCTGCTCGGGTACGACCTCGGCGACCACCCGCTCGATCCGGTACGGGTCGAGTTGACCATGGCGCTGGCCCGCGAACTGGGCGTGCTGGACCGGCCCGGGGTCCGGCTCGTCGCACCCGACCCGGCCGGCGACGACCTGCTGGGCCTGGTGCACAGCGAGCGGTACATCGAGGCGGTGCGCTCGGCCGGCTCGCGCCGGAAGCCGGCCGAACCCGCGACCGAGTGGGGCCTCGACACGCCGGACAACCCGGTGTTCCCCGGGATGCACGAGGCGAGCGCGCTGATCGCGGGCGCCACCGTGGCGGCCGCCGAGGCGGTCTGGTCTGGTGCCGCGCCACATGCGATCAACGTCGCGGGTGGGCTGCATCACGCCATGCCGGAGCGGGCGAGCGGCTTCTGCGTGTACAACGACCCGGCGATAGCGATCGCCCGGCTGCTGGAGCGCGGCGCGCGGCGCATCGCCTACGTCGACGTGGACGTGCACCACGGCGACGGGGTGCAGGAGGTCTTCTACGACGATCCCAGGGTGCTGACCGTCAGCCTGCACGAGACGCCGCTGGCGCTGTTCCCGGGCACCGGGTTCCCCACCGAGACCGGCGGGCCGGACGCCGAGGGCGGCGCGGTCAACGTGGCGCTGCCGCCCGGTACCGGTGACGCCGGCTGGCTGCGGGCGTTCCACGCGGTGGTGCCGTCGGTGGTGCGGGCCTTCCAGCCCGAACTGCTGTTCACCCAGTGCGGCGCCGACGCGCACTGGCTCGATCCGCTGGCCGACCTGCGGCTGTCGGTGGACGGTCAGCGGGCCAGCTATCTGGCGCTGTCGGCGCTGGCCGAGGAGGTCTGCGGCGGGCGCTGGGTGGCCACCGGCGGCGGGGGGTACGCGCTGGTCGAGGCGGTACCCCGGGCGTGGACGCATCTGCTGGCGATCGCGACCGGGCAGCCCCTGGACCCGGCCCTGCCGACCCCGAGCGGGTGGCGGGAGTTGGCCCACCGGCGCCGCCCCGGCCGGCCCGCCCCGGAATCGATGACCGACGGTACTCCGCCGCGGTGGCAGCCCTGGCAGCCCGGCCACGACCCGGACGCGGTGGACCGTGCGATCATCGCCACCCGCAAGGCGGTCTTCCCGCTGCTCGGCCTGGACCCGCACGACCCACGGGACTGATCCCATGCGCCCCGCCGAAGACTCCGACCCGGGCCGTAATGGTGCGACGGGCCGTGATGGTGCGACGGGCCGTGATGGTGCGCCGGCCGCCCGGGACTCGGGCTCCGACGTGCTGCTGGCCGACGGCTCCACCGTCCACATCACACAGCTTCGGCCGGAGGACGCCGACGCGGTGGTGGCGATGCACGGCCAGTTCTCGGAGCGCACCCGGTACCTGCGCTACTTCTCGCCGTACCCGCGGATCCCGGAGCGGGACCTGTACCGGTTCGTCAACGTGGACCACCGCGACCGGGAGGCCCTGGTGGTCCTGGCCGGCGGCCGGTTCATCGCGATCGGCCGGTACGACCGGCTGAGCCCGGGCGGCCACGAGGCCGAGGTGGCGTTCGTGGTGGCGGACGCGTACCAGGGCCGGGGCATCGGCTCCGTGCTGCTGGAGCATCTGGCGGAGCTCGCCAGGGCCGCCGGGATCACCCGCTTCGTCGCCGAGGTGCTGCCGATCAACAGCGGGATGCTGCGCGTGTTCGCCGACGCGGGGTACCAGATCCAGCGGGAGTACGCGGACGGCGTGGTGCACCTGGAGTTCCCGATCGGGCCCACCGAACAGTCGCTGGCCGTCCAGTACCGGCGGGAGCAGTTCACCGAGGCCGCCTCGATCGCCCGGCTGCTGGCTCCCGCGTCGGTCGCGCTGTACGGCGCGCGGCGCGACGGCACCGGGGTCGGCGCGGCCGTGCTGCGCAACCTGGCGTCCTTCGCCGGTCCGGTGCACGAGGTCCACAATGGACAATCCTTGGCGGCGCCGGCCGACCTTGCCCTGATCGCGGTGCCGGCGCCCGCCGTGCCGGCGGCGGTGGCCGACGCGACCGCGGCCGGCGTCGCCGGGGTGGTGGTGTTCTCCGCCGGCTTCGCCGAGACCGGGCCGGCCGGCGTCGCCGCCCAGCGCGAGCTGCTGCGCGAGACGCGGGCGGCGGGCATCCGCCTGATCGGCCCGAACTGCCTGGGCATCGCGAACACCGATCCGGCGGTGCGGCTCAACGCCACGCTCGCGCCGCACCTCCCGCCGCGTGGGCGAGCCGGCTTCTTCTGCCAGTCCGGAGTGCTCGGCGTCGCGCTGCTGGCCGAGGCGGACCGGCGCGGGCTGGGCCTGTCCAGCTTCGTCTCGGCGGGCAACCGGGCCGACGTGTCCGGCAACGACCTGCTGCAGTACTGGCAGAACGACCCGGCGACCGACGTGGTCCTGCTGTACCTGGAGACGTTCGGCAATCCCCGGAAGTTCACCAGGTTGGCCAGGCGGCTGGGCCGGCAGAAGCCGATCGTCGCGGTCGCCAACCTGCGCCGCCCGCCGGGCTGGGGCCCGGCCGGTCCCGGCGTCACCGCGTCCGACCCCGACCCGGGGCCCGATCCGGAGTCTGACCCGGACGGTGGGGCGCCGCTGGCCCGGGCCGAGCTGGGGCCCGAGCCTGATGGGCGGGCGCTGCTGGCCCGGGCCGGGGTGATCCGGGTGGACACCGTGGCGGAGATGTTCGATGTCGGCGTGCTGCTGGCCGGTCAGCCGCTGCCCGCCGGTGGCCGGGTCGGCATCGTCACCAACTCGTCCGCCCTGGCGATGCTGGCCATGGGCGCCTGCGACGCGGCCGGGCTCGACGTCACCGTCGCGTCCGACGTGGGCGTCCGGGCCGATCCGGCACGCTTCGCCGCCGCGCTGGCCGACGCGGCCAGGCATCCCGAGGTGGACGCGCTGGTGGTCGCCTGCGCGCCGCCGCCACCGCTGGAGCCCGCCGAGGTGGCCGAGTTCGGCGAGCGCATCGCCGCCGTGGCGGCTGGGGACAAGCCGGTGGTGGCCACGCTGCTCGCCGGCGACCTGCCCGCCGGGGGAGCCCAGCCCGAGCCAGATCGTGGCCAACGCTCCTCCGCCGTGCCCAGGTACCCGTCGGTGGAGGAGGCGGTACGCGCACTGGGCCGGGTGGTCGCCTACGCGGCCTGGCGGCGGGAGCCACCCGGTACCGTGCCGGATCTGTCCATTGTGGATATCCGAGCCGGTGCCCCACCCGAGGAACTCCTTGCCGGGTACGGCATTCCGGTGGTCGAGTCGCGCACGGCCACCGATGTACCGTCGGCGCTGGCCGCCGCGGCGGCGTTCGGGTACCCGGTCGCCATGAAGCTGGCCGATCCCGAGCTGCGGCACCGGATCGATCTCGGCGCGGTACGGCTGGACCTGGCCGGCCCCGACGCCGTCCGCACCGCCTACCTCGAACTCGTCCGGCTCTGGCGGCTCGGTACGCCGGCCGGCCCGGTCGAGGTGATCGTGCAGCCGATGGTGGCGCCGGGCGTGTCCTGCGTGATCGAGGCGGTACAGGACCCGTCCTTCGGGCCGGTGATCGGCTTCGGTCCCGGCGGAGTCACCGGGGAACTGCTCGGGGACCGGGCCTGGCGGGCGGTCCCGTTGACCGACCGGGACGCCGCCGCGCTGGTGCGCCAGCCGAGGGCGTCGGCTCTGCTGTTGGGGCACCGTGGGGCCAGCCCGGTGCGGATCGAGGCGCTGGAGGAGGTGCTGCTGCGGGCCGCCCGGCTGATCGACGACCACCCGGAGGTGCGCCGGCTGAGCCTCAATCCGGTGCTGGCCCGGCCGGACGGGGTCTCGGTACTGCACGCGACCGTCCACTACGGACAGTCGAGTGAGCGCCCCGACACCGGTCCCCGCCGGCTGCGCTGAGACCGCCGGCACGGCGAGGGCGCCGGAGGTGTCCTCCGGCGCCCGTTGTCGATGATGCGTCAGCGTCAGCTGGCGTAGGCCTCCAGCCGCTTGGACCGCGACGGGTCGCGCAGCTTGAGCAGGGTCACCTTCTCGATCTGGCGGATCCGCTCGCGGGACAGGCCGAACTCCCGGCCCACCTCGTCGAGGGTGCGCTGCCGCCCGTCGTCCAGGCCGAAGCGCAGCCGGATCACCGCCTGCTCACGCTGGGACAGGGTGGAGAGCACCACCTCCACCTCCTCGCGGAGCATCCCGCTGGCGACGCTGTCGGCCGGTTCGTCGCGCGGGTCCACCCGGGCCACGAAGTCACCGAGGGCGCTCTCGCCGTCCTCGCCGACCGCCTGGTCGAGGCTGACCGGCTCGCGGTCGTAGGAGATCAGCTCGATGACCTGGAACTCCTCGACGCCCAGCGCGCCCGCGATCTCGGCGACGGTGGGTTCCCGCCCGAGCGCGGTGGCCAGGTCGCGGCGGGCCCGTACCATCCGGTTGACCTGCTCGACCATGTGCACCGGGATGCGGATGGTGCGGGCCTGGTCGGCCATGGCGCGGGTGATGGCCTGGCGGATCCACCAGGTGGCGTAGGTGGAGAACTTGTAGCCCTTGGTGTAGTCGAACTTCTCGACGGCGCGGATGAGGCCGAGGTTGCCCTCCTGGATCAGGTCGAGGAAGGCCATGCCACGTCCCGTGTACCGCTTCGCGATGCTGACAACCAGCCGCAGGTTGGCCTCCAGCAGGTGATCCTTTGCCGCGTGCCCCTCCCGGGCGATGACGGCCAGCTCCGCGCGAAGCTCGGGGTCAAGCGCCTTGGGCTGGACCTCCTCGGCGTACAGCCCGGCCTCGATCCGCTTGGCGAGCTCGACCTCCTGTGCGGCGGTGAGCAGCTTGGTGCGCCCGATGCCGTTGAGGTAGGCGCGCACCAGGTCGGCGGAGACGCTGCCGCGATCCTCGGCGTCAAGGTCCGCCGGCTCGTCGCCCGTGTCACCCGCGTCGCTCGCTGCCGCCCGCTCGCCGGTCGCCGGAAGCGCGTGCGAGCGCTTACCCGCCGTGGCGGCGGTCGCCGACTCCCCCGAAGCGTCGTCGGCGGCATCTATCTGCTCGTCGGCGCTGGTCGCCGGCCTGATTCGCGTCGCGGTGAGTGGCTGGGCCACGTTCACTCGCCTCCCCGTACTCGAAGCTGTCTTGCTTTCAAGGACGAGAGTGGACCTCGGCGCGTGAAGTCGAGGTAAGGCGACGAGTGGGCGGCGTGAATCCGTGAGGTGATTCGCGGCTTAGGTCAGATTTCCAGGAGTACTGTCCGAGGCCCGACATTAACGCTCTCGACCAACATGTGAGTGCGAAAACGGCCGGTTTCGACCTTGGCGCCACGGGCCCGTAGCGCCGCGGCGAACTCGTTGACCAGCGGCTCGGCCACCTCGGCGGGGGCCGCCGCCACCCAGGACGGCCGGCGCCCCTTGCGGGCGTCGCCGTACAGCGTGAACTGGCTCACCACCAGCACCGGCGCGTTGATCTCGGCCGCCGACCGCTCGTCGTCGAGCAATCGCAGCTCGTGCACCTTGCGGGCGAGCCGGTCGGCGGTCTCGGCGGTATCGGTGTGGGTGACGCCGACGAGCACCAGCAGCCCGTCCTCGATGGCGCCGACCACCTCCCCGTCTACGGTCACGCTGGCCCGGCTGACCGTCTGGACCAGCGCCCTCATCGCGTCGCGCCGGCCGGACCCGCCGCCGGCCGGGCGGCTGCGCCCGAAAGGGTCGGTTCGATGAAGCCGCGCTCGACCAGGTGCCCGATGATCGGCCCGGCGACCTCGGCCAGCGCGGCCTCCGCGACCTGGTGCGCGGCGGCGAGCACGGAGAGCTGATCCGCGATCGGTACCGCCCCGTTGCAGCCCCCGATCAGCGCCATGACCAGCGGGTCGACCTCCTCGCTCCAGCGTAGGCCGCCGGGCAGGGTCAGCAGTTGCCGGTCCACCGCCCAGCCCTCCGCGCCGATGGTGGCCTCCTGCTGCAGGGTCAGGCCGTCGGCCGCCCGGTACCGCTCGCGCAGCAGCGTGGCGGTGTCCCGGTCGCGCAGCCAGTCCAGCCGGCCCAGCCAGCCGGCGAGGTGCTCGGACAGGGGAGGGTCGATCGTCTGGCGCAGGTCCTCGATGCGTACCAGCGGATCGCGGCGCCCGGTCCGGCGCAGGGTCACCAGGCCCAGCCCGACCCCCTCGATCTTGTTGGCGTCGAACCAGTCCAGCCACTCCGCCGCCCGCTTCGGGTCCGACCGCTCACCGGCGTCGGACAGCCACAGGTTGACGTAGGACACCGGGTCGGTCACCTCCCGCTGGATCACCAGCGCGTCCAGCCCGGTACGGGCGAACCAGCCGGCGACCCGCTCGGTCCAGTCCTCACCGGCGACGTAGAGCCAGTTGGCCAGGTACTGGCAGGTGCCGCCCTCGGCCAGCAGGCCAGGCGCCGCCGCGGCCAACTCGGCGCACATCGCGTCGCCGGCCCGCCCCGAGTCCCGGTACGTGTGCGTGGCCACGCCCGGCCCGACGACGAACGGCGGATTGCTCACCACCAGGTCGAACCGGCGACCGGCGACCGGGGCGGCCAGGTCGCCGCGCAGCAGTTCCCAGTCCAGCCCGGACAGGGCGGCGGTGGTGGCGGCGAAGCGCAGCGCCCGTTCGGACAGATCGGTGGCGGTCACCCGCTGGGCGTGCGTCGACAGGTGCAGTGCCTGCACCCCGCAGCCGGTGCCCAGGTCCAGCGCGGTGCCGACCGGTGCGCGCAGGGTGGCCTGCGTCAGGGTCGTGGAGGCACCCCCGACGCCCAGCACGTGATCTTCGGGGAGCGGCCCGCCCTGCGCGCCGGTACCCAGGTCGGAGACGACCCACCAGTCGTCGCCGTACGGTTCGAGGTCGATGCCGGCCCGCACCCCGCCGTCCGAGGGCACCAGGATGCCGGCCGCCAGCAGGTCGTCCAGCGGCAACGCCGCGCGCACCGTCCGCTCCGGTTCGATCTTCGCGCAGATGAACAGCCGGATCAGCGTGGCCAGCGGGTCGCGGTCGACCGTGGCGCGCAGGGCGGCCCGGAAGTCGCCCCGGCGGATGGCCGCGGTGGCCGCCGGGCCGATCCGGGCGGCGATCCCGTTGCTGGTGTACCCGGCGCTGATCAGCGCCTCGCGGAGCCGCCACATCGCGGCCGGTTCGAGCAGGGCAGGGTAGTCAGGCACCCGTCCATCCTGCCGGTACGCCTCAGACGTCGCGGTAGCGGGACTGGAAGAAGCAGTAGACGCCGAAGGCGGCGAACCCGATAGCGATCACGATCAGGAGTACCTGCCCGTACGGCTTGCCGGCCAGCGAGTGTAGGGCCGCGTCCAGCCCACCGGACTTCTTCGGGTCACGGTGCACCGCCGCGACGAACAGCAGTCCGCCGGCGATGCCGTACCCGACGCCCTTGGCGAGGTATCCGAGCATGCCGCTCACGGTCGCGGCCGTGCGGGTACCGGGCCCCATCCGGCCAGTGTCCAACCGCTTGGCGAACGCGCGCTTCGCGCCGAACACGATCAACCCGATTCCGCCGCCCAGCACTGCCACGCCGGCCAACGCCACCAGCACCCGGCCGGAGGTGTGCGCCAGGACACCGGCGGTGGTCTGCCGCTGCTGCCCGGCGCTGGACGTCGGGCTGCCGGCCGCGACCTTCGCGGCGTCCCAGGCCAGGGCCGCGTAGATCACGGTCCGCCCCGCCGCGCCGATCCGCTCGAAGACCTTGCGCGTGCCGCGCTCGTCCCGGTACCCGGTGGCCGCCGCCAGTAGTTGCCAGAGCGCCATGCCGCACAGCCCGACCACGATGATCCACACGAGCACCCGGCCGAACGGCTGCCGCACCATGAGCTGGAAGGCCCCCGACTGGTCGGTCTCGCCGGACGAGTGCCCCAGCGCTATCTGCAGGGTGAGCCAGGCGACGGCGAGGTGCAGCAGGCCGTACCCGACGAACCCGCCCCGGGCCAGCGCGTGGACGACGGTGCTGTCGCCGGCGCGATCGGCGGCACGACGGGCGGAGGAGGCCATCGAGGACATGGCGGACGAAGTTCCCGATCGATCGGAGGGGCAAACGTCGCGGCCCGTCAGCCGGCCCGCCCCGAGGGGCCCCGGCCGGGCGTGTGGAGTCGCTTGGCCACCTCACACGGTATGAAGCGTGGCGGTATGCCTGGGATGGCGTCGTGACTGGGCTTGCCGCACAGCCGGCAGAACAGGCTCACCGGCAGCGCCCAGGCGATGAACCGTTCATAGAGCAGTACCGGGTCGGCCGGCCAGAGATCGGACGCCGCCAGCTTGATGAGGGTGGCCAGGTGCGGCACGAGCCGGTCCGGGTCGTGCCGGTAGGCCCCGGCCAGCGCCTCACGGGCGAGCGGGCACGGCCACGGGGCCGCGTCAATGGCGCAGCTCCAGGCGGGCCGGCGGGCCCGATGGTCTTCCGCCGGACGCGAGGCCCCGGCCTGCCGCGCCGGTATCCGGCTCGCGGCGGTGGGCATCACGCCGCGCCGCCGGGCCGGCGAGCCACTCCCCGGAGCCCGGCGCACTTCGGGCAGCGCAGCGTGACGCCACACCGTGGGCACCAGCGACTCTTGACCCTGAGGACGAACAGCCCAGCCAGGAACCCCAGGAGCCCGACGCCGACGAGCGCGGGCAGGGCAAGTGACAGCGGCATGAGTACCTCACAGGCAGGACGCGTCGGGGAACGTGTCGTGGTGCGACGTGCACCGGCGGAGAGGGGGCGAATGCTGATCCGAGCCGAGGAGCTAACGCAAAAAACGGGATGTCGTACTCAGCCCATCGTGCACTAGCATCACGCCGAGTTCCAGGTTGCATTCAGGGAGTGATCATCAGCTAAATTAGGGCCGTTGCTGCAGATGCACGGTGGTCATATTTAGAGGAGCCGGAGTCGACCAGCATGGATTCGCCAACCCCGGTACGCCGCCAGCCGCCCACCATCCGCCTTCGCCGGCTCGCCAACGAGCTGCGCGGACTGCGTACGGCCGCGGGCCTGACCCGCGAGGACGTCACCGCGAAGACGGCCATCAACGGCGCCACCATGTACCGCATCGAGTCCGCCAAGGTCCGGCCGCAGCGCCGCACCCTGCTCACCCTGCTCGATCTGTACGGGGTCGCCGACGCCGACCGTCGCGCCGATCTGGTGGAAATGTCCCAGCGGGCCAATGAGCTGAACTGGCTGCACCGGTACGAGTCGGAGCTGCCCGAGGCCCACCTGACCTACATCAGCTTCGAGGCCGAGGCGCGGGGCACCCGGAACTACGAGTCCCTGTTCGTGCCGGGCCTGCTGCAGACCGAGGACTACGCGCGCGCCGTCATCAGCGGGGGGCTGCCATTCGCCGGCAAGGACGAGGTCGAGCCTCGGGTCGAGGCGCGGATGCGGCGCAAACCGTTCCTGGCCAGGACGCCACCGTTCCAGCTCTGGGCGATCCTCGATGAAGCCGTGTTGCATCGGCTGGTTGGCGGTCCAACCGTGATGGCGGCTCAGCTCGCACGACTCGTCGAGACCGCCGACGCGCCGGACATCACCATCCAGGTGCTGCCGTACGCACTCGGCGCGCATCCGGGGATGGCGGGATCGTTCGCCATCATGGACTTCCCGGACCCCGCTGACCCAGAATTGGTCTATATCGACAGCATGGCCGGGGATCTGTTCCTCGAACGCGACGCTGACGTACGGCGATACACCCGGATCTTCGAGTATCTGCGGGCAGCGGCCCTGGGCCCGGCCGACTCCCTGCGCCTGATCAGTGACATCGCCAGCAGCACCGAGCAGTGGAGGGAGGTGCAGGGACATGAAGAAACCGGACTTTACCCGGGCGACCTGGCGCAAGAGCAGCCGTTCGAGCGCGAACGGGCAGTGCGTTGAGGTCGCCGACCTCAACGACTCGGTGGCGGTACGCGACAGCAAGGACCAGCGTGGACCCGTCCTGGTCTTCGAGCCCGCGCAATGGACGACGTTCATCGCGGGAGTCAAGGATGGCGAGTTCGACAAGGATGGCGAGTTCGACAAGGCATGAGAGGTGAGCCGTACGACGTGGGCGCCACCGTTCGCGGCGGCGTTCACGTCGTCAACGCGCTATTGACTCGCGTTCGGGTGGACTAGCCACGCCCGGCGTGGAGTGCCTGGCCACAAACGGTCCGGCCGGCTGTCCGGGACGGATGTCGAACGGGCAGGATGGACGGCAACAGCCCGCGACCTGGGAGGCCGCCGTGACACTGACGCTGCCGATCGACGAGCAGGCCAACAAGCTGCTCCAGCGCAGCCCGCTCGCGCTGCTCATCGGGATGGTGCTGGACCAGCAGATCCCGATGGAGAAGGCGTTCGGCTCGCCGTACGTGCTCCAGCAGCGGCTGGGCCACGAGCTCGACGCCCGGGAACTGGCCGACTTCGATCCCGAGGCGCTGGTGGAGATCTTCGCCCAGCCGCCGGCCCTGCACCGGTTCCCGAAGGCGATGGCGGCCCGGGTACAGGAGGTGTGCCGGGTGCTGGTGGAGCGCTACGACGCCGACCCCGCCGTGCTGTGGGGCGAGGCCGGTAGCGGAGCCGAGCTGCTGGAGCGGGTCGCCGCCCTGCCCGGATTCGGCAAGCAGAAGTCGCAGATCTTCGTCGCGCTGCTCGGCAAGCAGTACGGCATCCGCCCGGCGGGCTGGCGCGAGGCGGCCGGCATGTACGGCGAGGCCAAGGCGCACTACTCGGTGGCCGACATCGTGGACGAGCAGTCGCTGACCAAGGTGCGCGAGCACAAGCAGCAAGTGAAGGCCGCCGCCAAGGCCAAGTGAGCCGGCGGATCAAGTCAGGTCGGGTTGCCGGCCGCCGCCACCTCGTCCAAGATCACGACGGGCGCTTCCGCATCCGTTGAGGATAGGGCCGGACGGTGGTCCGTGGTGCCGGCGATGCCGGACCGCCTTTCCGGATGGCGTCGATCATCACGGGCCGCGCGGCCGCTGCCCGGGCTCGCCTTCGCCGAGGATCCCGCGCGGGCGGTGTCGTTGGCACTGGTCCGATCCCCGGCCGAATCGCAACGGTGCGAGGATGAAGGTTAGCCCCGAGGAAGGTTGCCGGACGTGAAGCGAACCTCTCGACCGGTTGTGATCACCAGTGCCGAGGAGAGCCAGGGCGATCAGCTGCACTCGCGCGAGGTCCGATACCTGCTGATGATGTCCTTCCGGGCGCTGTGCCTCATCGCGGCGGCCCTCCTGGTCGGCTTGCACGCCCCGCTGCTGTGGATCTGGATCCCGCTGTGCCTGGTCGGCATGGTGTTGATCCCGTGGTTCGCGGTGCTGCTGGCCAACGACCGGCCGCCGAGGAAACGGACCCAGCCCTCCGTTCCGGCCCCGGCTCAGGCCGCCCCCGAGGAGCGGGCCGCGCTCACGCCGGGTAAGGAGATCCGCATCATCGACGCGGACGCGATCTTCAAGTCCGACGAGATCCTGGAGCCGGACCAGATCTTCAAGCCCGAGTAGCGGGCGGCCTGGCGCCTGCGACGGACACGGCCGCCGCGCCCAGCCGGGCGCCCTCGCGCAGCGCGTCGACCGGCGGTGCCCCGGCGAGCCAGGCGCGCAGCAGCCCGGCCGCGAAGGCGTCGCCGGCCCCGGTGACGTCGACGGCCCGGGCCGGCTGCGCCGGTACGTCGACCGGACTCGAGCCGGACGTGGCCCAACTCGCCCCATCGGCGCCCCGCTTGACGACGGCGTGCCTCGCGTACCCGGCCAGCGGCACCGGGTCGGGCGCTCCGACCAGGACGACGGCCTCGTCCAGGTTGGCCAGGAGCACGTCGGTGCCGTGTACCCAGTCGAGGAACCGTGCCCCGCCGACCCGGCGCAACGGACCGGCGGAGGCCGCGTCCACGCTCGTGGTCAGCCCGGCAGCCCGGGCGGCGGCCAGCGCGTACCGTCCGGCCGGCCGGGACTCCCCGTCGAACAGCGCGTACCCGGACAGGTGCAGGTGCACCGCGTCCCCGGCGGCGGCCAGCGCGCGGTCGATGTCGGCCTCGGTCAGCCGCGCGTTGGCGCCCCGGTCGCAGAGCATGGTGCGCTCGTCGGCACGGGACAGCACGACCACGGTGCCGGTGGCC
Organism: Rugosimonospora acidiphila; assembly: GCF_039543385.1. NCBI lineage: Bacteria > Bacillati > Actinomycetota > Actinomycetes > Micromonosporales > Micromonosporaceae > Rugosimonospora > Rugosimonospora acidiphila. Next base: position 136,894 of record NZ_BAABJQ010000004.1, on the reverse strand, counting down.
GCGTCCGCCACCTGGCGTACCACGGCGTCCACCCCGGCGGCGGTCAGTTCGCCCAGCCGCGCGTCCCCGGCGGCGTCGTCGCCCACCACCCCGACCATGGTGACCGGCGTGCCGGCCGCGGCCAGCCAGGTCGCCGTGTTGGCCGCCGAACCGCCCGCGGTCAGCGCCACCCGGGCAGGCGTGTCGGAGTCGGTCACCAACTGTCCATTGTAGACAGCCAGCACGTCGGTGACGATGTCACCGACGACGATGATCCGACCTGTCACTTGTTGGCCGCGGCGACCGCGATCTGCGCGGCCAGGGCGGCGTTGCGCAGGATCAGCCGCACGTTGACGGCCAGGCTGCGCCCCTGGGTGGCGGAGTGGAAGTGCGACAGCAGGAACGGGGTCACCGCCTTGCCGGTGATGCCCTCGCTGTCCAGCTTGGCCAGCCCCTCCTCGAGTACCCGGTCGTGCAGCACCGGGTCGAGCTGCTGGTCGACGGGCAGCGGGTTGGCCACGATCAGGGCACCGCGGTGCAGGCCCTGCTCCCGCTGGGCGCGCAGCGCGGCCGCGATCCGTTCGGGCGAGTCGAGCGACCAGTCCAGGGCGAAGCCGCTGTCGGTGATGAAGAAGCCGGGGAACCGGGTCGTGCGATAGCCGGCCACGTTGACTCCGAGCGTCTCCAGGCGCTCCAGGGTGGCGCCCACGTCCAGGATCGACTTGACCCCGGCGCACACCACCGCGATCGGGCAGCGGGAGAGGGTCACCAGGTCGGCGGACTCGTCGTACGCGGCGCCCCGGTGCACCCCGCCCAGTCCGCCGGTGGCGAACACGCCGATCCCGGCCGCGGCCGCGATCGCGCTGGTGCCGGCGACCGTGGTCGCGCCGTCCACGCCGGTGGCGGCGGCCACCGCCAGGTCGCGGACCGACAGCTTGGCCACGTTGTCGGCGGTCGCCAGCCGGGTCAGCTGCTCGTCATCGATGCCGACCACTATCCGGCCGCCCAGCATGCCGATCGTGGCCGGGACGGCGCCGTTGTCGCGTACCGCCTGTTCGATTTGGCGGGCCACCGCCAGGTTGTCCGGGCGGGGCAGGCCGTGGGACACGATGGTGGTCTCCAGGGCGACGATCGGGGTGCCGTCGCGCCGGGCGCGGGCCACCTCGTCGCCGTAGGCGATGTCGAACTCTCTCACGACCGGGACGGTACGTGACCGGGCCGGTAGAAGATCTACCGGTACCGGCGGGCGCGGCCGATTCGGGTTGTAACAATCCGGTCGCGAACGGTCCGCGAGGCCCGGGATCGGGTATCGGGGGCACTCCCCTCCTGCGAGGCTCGTCTGCGTGAGCACCTCGGTCGCGGAGTTCATGGCGCCGCCCGTGGCGCGCTGGCGCCGGGTCGGCGCGGTCGCCGCCGGTGCGCTGTCCCTCCTGGCGTTGGCCAGCGCCGTGCTCGGGGCCTGGAACCCGACCTCGCTCGTGGTGGTGCACCAGCATTCCGGTGATCCGGTGCGCGGCCTGTTCTACGCGCTCGCCCTGGCGGTGATCGCCCACTGGCTGGGCCTGCCCGTCTCCAGCGAGGCCAACCAGCACCGTCGCCTGGTCGCCCGGGTCTGGCTGATCGCGCTTGCCGCCGTGGTCGGCCTCGCGGCGCTGGTCACGCTGGGGTTGTCCGTCTACCGGTACCAGCCGCAGGTGATCGCCCGCTCCGCCGACGGCCGGCGCGCCGTGGCGCTGGTCACCGTGCTGCGCGGCCGGCAGCTGCACACCTTCGCCCGCGACGGCCTCGGCGACACCGACCAGGGCAGCCTGGGCCAGCCGTGCGGAACGACGGTGGCCGCCCACTTCGTGGCTGACGACGAGATCCAGGTCACGACCGATTTCGGCATCTTCGACCTGCGCCTGGACCCGGCGACCGGCCGGCCGCTGCGTGGCCTGTCATCGAGCTGTTCGGGATAGCCCGCCACCTGTCACAATTGGCTCCATGAGTACTCAGGTCCAAGAGCGTCCGGATGTGAAAGAGGCCGACACCGGGCCCGAAATGTTCCACTACGTGGAGAAGGACAAGATCGCTGAGAGCGCGGTCATGGGTATCTACGTCGAGGCGCTGTGCGGCGAGAAGTTCCCGGTGACCAGGGCTCCCAAGCCGGGTTCACCGGTCTGCCCGGCCTGCAAGGAGATCTACGAATCGGAAAAGTTCGTCGACTGAAGTCGCGAACAGTACGAACCAGTAAATAGCGGATGAGCGTCACGCCGTCTCTGGTCGCGGATCTGGTCGGCGTGGCGGTCTTCGCCGCCTCCGGCGCCTCGGCCGGAGTGGTCAAGCGGCTGGATCTGTTCGGCGTCGTGTTCGTGGGCGCGGTCGCCGCCCTCGGTGGCGGCATCATTCGTGACCTGCTGATCGGCGCCGTCCCGCCGTACGCGTTCACGCACTGGGAGTACCTGGTCGTCGCCGTGCTGGCGGCGCTGCTCCTGTTCTGGCTGCACCCGCAGTTCAACCGGCTGCGCCGTACCGTGCTGGTACTCGACGCCGCCGGGCTCGGGCTGTTCACGGTCACCGGCACGCTCAAGGCGCTCGACGCCCACGTACCGGCCGTCGGCGCCTGCGTGATCGGCATGATCAGTGGGATCGGTGGCGGGCTCGGCCGGGACCTGCTGACCGGCGAGATCCCGGTCGTGCTGCGCCGGGAGATCTACGCCGTCGCCTCGTTGCTCGGCGCCGGCGTGGTGACGGCCCTGGCGCGGGTGCACCTCAACCGGCCGCTGCTGATCACCGGTACCGCTTTGTTGATCTTCGTGGTCCGGCTGCTCGCGCTGCGCCGCAACTGGGGAGCGCCCACGCCGCCGGATCCGCTACCGCCCCCGGACGCGGGCGCGGGTTAAGCTGGGAACCGCCCTCGAACGCCGACCAGCGACGTGGTCGTCCGCACCGGGGGTTTTTGCGTGCCTCGGAGGGGGAGGGATGGCACCGCCTCGGCCGGTCCTGGAACAGTTCCCAGCATTGCGGGCCTGGCAGCGTAGGGCACTCGTCGAGTACCTGCGCCGGCGCGACGAGGATTTCCTCGCGGTGGCCACGCCGGGTGCCGGTAAGACCACCTTCGCCCTGCGCATCGCGGCCGAACTACTGGCCGACGGTACGGTCGAGGCGGTCACCGTGGTGACCCCGACCGAACACCTCAAGAACCAGTGGGCCGCCGCGGGCGGTGCGGTCGGCATCCAGCTCGACCCGACGTTCCGCAACTCGGACGTGCACTCGTCGGCGGACTTCCACGGTGCCGTGCTCACCTACGCCCAGGTAGGCATGGCCCCCGAGGTGCACCGGCGGCGCACCATGACCCGCCGTACCCTGGTCATCCTCGACGAGATCCATCACGCCGGGGACTCCCGATCCTGGGGCGACGGCGTCAAGGGTGCCTTCGACCAGGCGGTACGGCGGCTGATGCTCACCGGCACGCCGTTCCGGTCGGATGAGAACCCGATCCCGTTCGTCCGGTACGAGCGGGGCTCCGACGGGCTGCAGCGCTCCCGCGCGGACAGCACGTACGGGTACTCCGACGGGCTGCGCGACGGTGTCGTCCGCCCGGTGATCTTCCTGGCCTACTCCGGGGAGACCCGGTGGCGCACCAGCGCCGGCGACGAACTGGCCGCCCGGCTCGGTGAGCCGATGACCCAGGACCTCATCGCGCAGGCCTGGCGCACCGCGCTCGACCCGACCGGGGAGTGGATGCCGCAGGTGCTGCGGGCGGCCGACGCCCGGCTCACGGCGCTGCGCAGCCACGGCATGACCGACGCCGGCGGTCTCGTGATCGCCACCGATCAGCAGGCCGCCCGCGCGTACGCCAAGTTGATCGAGCAGATCACCGGCGAGAAGGCGGTGGTGGTGCTCTCGGACGATGTGGGGGCTTCCGGCCGCATTGCGTCGTTTGCCGCTTCTGAGCAGCGGTGGCTGGTGGCGGTGCGGATGGTGTCCGAGGGCGTGGACATCCCCCGCCTGGCCGTCGGCGTGTACGCGACCAGCGCCTCCACGCCGCTGTTCTTCGCCCAGGCGATCGGCAGGTTCGTGCGGGTACGCCGGCCGGGGGAGACCGCCACCGTGTTCCTGCCCAGCGTCGAGCACCTGCTCGGGCTGGCCAGCGAGATGGAGGCCGAGCGCGACCACGTGCTCGGCAAGCCGAAGAACCCCGACGGCCTGGACGACGACCTGCTGGAGCGCGCGCAGCGCACCGAGGAGGCGTCGGGCGAGCTGGAAAAGCGGTTCGAGGCACTGTCCGCCACCGCCGAACTCGACCAGGTCATCTTCGACGGGGCCTCGTTCGGCACCCCGGTCCTGACGGGCACGCCCGAGGAGGAGGAGTACCTGGGCCTGCCCGGGCTGCTCACCCCGGATCAGGTGTCCCTGCTGCTGGCCAAGCGGCAGGCCGACCAGGTGGCCGCCGAGCGTCGCCGTCCCCCGGAGCCGCGGGCGGCCGAGGAGCCGGCCCAGCCCGCCCCGCCCCGTACCGCCGGGGAGCGCCGGATCTTGCTGCGCCGCCAGCTCAACGGGCTGGTGGCCGCGCGCCACCACCGGACCGGGCTGCCACACGGAAAGATCCACGCCGAGCTGCGCCGGCTGTGCGGCGGGCCGCCCAGCGCCCAGGCGACCATCGAGCAGCTGGAGGAGCGCATCGCCACCATCCAGACGCTCTGAGCGGGTCGAACGCTCGCGGCGGGTCGGACCTCCCCGGCGGAGGCGTCCCGGGCGGAGGCCGCCGCGGGCGAGCGGGGATTGCCAGGCTGCCGCGGGCCAGGGCGCCCGCGGGCCAGGGCGCCGCGGGCCAGGCTGCCGCGCGGGCGCTGAGACGGCCGTAGAGATGCGAAATGGGGCGCCCCCCTGTGGGAGGGACGCCCCGTTTCGCGTTTGGTCTCAGCTGGCCATCAGCTCGGTGCCGCGCCAGGAGAACTCCGGATCGACCGCGACCTGAACCGCGATCTTCACCAGCTTGTCGGCGTACTTGTTGGCGTGGTGCCCGCAGAACACGAGCTCACCCCCGCCAGCAATCATGACGCGCAGCTTCGCCGCCGCGCTGCACCGGTCGCACCGCTCATCGGCGCCCGGCAAAGCCACCGTCTCCGGTGGCGGCGTGAGGGTTGGGGTCATCGCCGCCTCCTCCTTCTGGTCACCGACGAACGTGTACTCAGTCTCGTTACCCACTTATCGTGCAACACCACGCGGTGCCGTGGACTTCCCGCCAGCCCTCGGCGGGACCGAGGTCACAACGGTACCGACAGTGTGCCCTGAATCCAGCCTGCCTCGTCAACGATCACGGCGCCATAACAACTCGGCCGCCCCGGGCAATCTGGCCGGAAGCCGACATCCTGCACCGTAATGAACGCCGTACCGTGACTCAACACACACTCCGCGCGGCGACATCTGCTAGTCGAGATAGTCGCGCAGCACCTGCGATCGTGACGGGTGCCGCAGCTTCGACATGGTCTTCGACTCGATCTGGCGGATGCGCTCCCGCGTGACGCCGTAGACCTGGCCGATCTCATCGAGCGTGCGCGGCTGGCCGTCGGTCAGTCCGAAGCGGAGCCTGACCACGCCCGCCTCCCGCTCGGACAGCGTCTGCAGCACCTGCTGCAACTGGTCCTGCAGGAGCGAGAAGGAGACCGCGTCGACCGCGACGACCGCCTCGGAGTCCTCGATGAAGTCGCCCAGCTGGCTGTCGCCCTCGTCGCCGATGGTCTGGTCCAGCGAAATGGGCTCCCGGGCGTACTGCTGGATCTCCAGCACCTTCTCGGGGGTGATGTCCATCTCCTTGGCCAGCTCCTCCGGGGTGGGCTCACGGCCCAGGTCCTGGAGCAGCTCGCGCTGGATCCGGCCAAGCTTGTTGATCACTTCGACCATGTGCACCGGGATGCGGATGGTGCGGGCCTGGTCGGCCATGGCGCGGGTGATGGCCTGGCGGATCCACCAGGTGGCGTAGGTGGAGAACTTGTAGCCCTTGGTGTAGTCGAACTTCTCGACGGCGCGGATGAGGCCGAGGTTGCCCTCCTGGATCAGGTCGAGGAAGGCCATGCCACGTCCCGTGTACCGCTTGGCCAGCGAGACGACCAGCCGGAGGTTGGCCTCCAGCAGGTGGTTCTTGGCGCGCTCACCGTCGCGGGAGATCCAGCTCAGGTCGCGGTGCATGGTGATGACGAGCTTTTCCTCGCCCTCATCGGCGGCCCGCAGCCGCTCGCCCGCGTACAGCCCGGCCTCGATCCGCTTGGCGAGCTCGACCTCCTGCTCCGCGTTCAGCAGCGGGACCTTGCCGATCTGCTTCAGGTAGGCGCGCACCGAGTCGGCGGAGGCAGTCAGCTCCGCGTCGCGGCGGGCCTGCTTGAGCGCCTCGGACTCCTCGTCGTCCCACTCGAAGTCGTCGGCGTCGGCCTGCGCGTCGGCCTCGGCCTCGGCGACGATCTCCGCCGGCTCGTCGACCACCACGTCCTCAAGGTCGGCGGCGAGAGCCTCGGGGTCGAGTTCGCCGTCCTCCGGCCCCTCCTCGCCCTTGGCGGTCCCCGGGGCGGCCTTGCCCGGCGCGCCCGACTTCCCGGCGGAGGCCGCCTTCGTGGCCTTGGTGGGCTTGGCGCCTGCGGCCTTGGCGGGCGCGGCCTTCGCGGCGGTGGCGGCCTTCGCGACCGTGGCGGCGCCCGATTCGGGGGCGGGCGCGCCGTCGGTCTCCGGGCTGCCGGCCTGCTTGGGCGCGGCCCGCTTGGCCGGCACCGGCTCGACCGCCTTCTTGGCCACCACCGGTGACGGCGCGGGGGCCACCTTCGGCGTGGTCTTGGCGGTGGTGGCCTTCGAGGCGGGGGTCGTGGACCGGGCCGCGGCCACCCGGCGTCGGCTGCTCGCCGAGCCGTCGACGACCACGACCACGCCGGCCTCGGCGAGGCTACGCAACAGTTTCTTGGCCTGACTCGGGGTGACCTCGGCGTCTTCGACGGCCTGGGCCACTTCGGCCGAGGTCAGGTGCCCATCCGAGTTGGCCGCGTGGGCGATGAGCGCATCGGTGAGGGTGCGCACGTCGGTGCCTGATTGGCGGGCTTCAGTCACGAACGACCTTCCGAAGGCGAAAAGCGAGCACGGCCGGTCCGGCCAACGTAGCGCGAAAAACACGCGTCTGCCGACCGGTGAAGATCTTGGACCGCCGGGCGGAGCCGGTGGCCCAGAATCTTCCTGTGAGGAACTCCGGCACGCCACGGGTGGGCGGGCGGCCCGAGAACCTCGTCGAAGCTCCCGGACCGGCAGGCGGAGCACTTGCGGCCCGGAATCTCCACAGGGGTTTTGCGCAGCACAGGGCGTCGCAAACCCTCGGTTGAAGTTTGGGGACCCATTCGCCAAGAACCGGCCACCTCTGGCGTGGTGGGCGATCCGTGGCGGGCGGGCAGCGTGAATTGTAGCGCCGCCGGCCGCGTTCGGTTCACGCCGCGCGCCCACCAGGCACGTAACCGGCCCTTGAGAGGATGCTCCGCATGACGGTCGAGCCCAACGAACTCCTCCAAATCGCGGTACGGATCGCCGGCGGCGCAGCGGACCTAGCCCGGCAGATGCGCGACGAGGGGGTCACCGGGATCACTACCAAGAGCTCCGCCACGGACGTGGTCACCGCGGCCGACCGGGCCGCCGAGCGGTACGTGCGGGAGGCGCTGCGCGACAGCCGTCCGGGCGACGCGGTCCTGGGCGAGGAGGCCGGCGAGTCGCCCGGGAAGGGCGCCGTGCGGTGGATCCTCGACCCGATCGACGGGACGGTCAATTACCTGTACGGCGTGCCGCACTACGCGGTTTCCCTGGCCGCCGAGGTGGACGGGGAGGTGGTCGCCGGCGTGGTGCGCAACCCGGTCAGCGGTGAGCAGTGGACGGCCACCCGCGGCGGCGGGGCCTGGCGCGGCGAGGTCCGGCTGGTCGGCTCGACCGTTACCGAGTTGAGCCAAACCCTGCTGGCCACCGGGTTCGGGTACGCGGCGGCCCGGCGGGTGCACCAGGCCAGGGTGGTGGCCAAGTTGCTGCCGATCGTCCGGGACATCCGCCGGTTCGGCGCGGCCTCGCTGGACCTGTGCTTCGCCGCCGAGGGCCGGGTGGACGCGTACTACGAGAAAGGTCTCAATCTGTGGGACCACGCGGCGGGCGGCCTGATCGCCGCGGAGGCCGGCCTCCGGGTGGGCGGCCTGTCCGGCGCCGGGGCCGGGCCGGACCTGGTGGTCGCCGCGCCGCCGGCGATCTGGGAGCCGCTCCAGGACGCCCTGGTACGCCTCGACGCGGCCGGAGGCCCGTGACGACCGGGCCGGGTGGGGTCCGCCGGCGACGCCGGGCTCAACGGTGCCCTGGCCGGCTCGGTGCCTACCGCCCGGGCGGGTTACCCGTCCCGGGCGGGCAATCCATCCCGGTCGGGCTACCCGGCCCGGGGCGGGGTCGGAACGGGGATCAGGCGGTGTCGCAGGTGTGCGGCGGCGGCGACGGGTTGCCCAACTGGGCCTGGGACTGGCTGACCTCGGTCTTGGTGCCGAGGGACGTGTACTGGGCGCCGACCGTCACGTCCACCACGTCGTTGCTCCGCTTGATGTCGAAGTCGCCCGACGCGAAGCCCAGGAAGTAGGAGTTCACCACGGTGGCCGCGGCCAACTCCTTGGGGCCGTACACCAGCTTCGAGACTCCGTCGAACGCCGGGGCGTTGCCGGTCTTCTCCACCACGAAGCCCCGGTTGCGGAACTGTTCGGCGACCGCGCTGGCCAGCCCCGGTTGGTCGGTGCCGTTGTAGACGTTGACCTTGATCTGCCCCGGAACCGGCAGGGGCCGGGTCTTCACCTTCACCGCGCCCGCCGGGCAGGTTCCCGAGTAGATGCTGCCGGTCTGTCTGTCCTTGAGGACAGCGACGAGTACGAGGATCAGCGCGGCGACCACTAGCAGCGCGACCAGGATCATGGCCCGGGCCCGGGCAAGGCTCATCGGTTCGGCTCCCCGTCCAACCTCAGTGCGATGTGATCTTGTACGGCGTCCCGGCCTGATTCACTCCGGATTCACTCTGGGGCGAAGCGACTCGGGTACGACGAGAGTAGCGGTATCGTCGCCGACGTTACGCCTGTTGCCCGCTGGCGCCGGAATCCCTACCCGCGGGCGGCGCGGCTAATGCGATCTGCGGGCGCCGCCACCTACCTTGGTGTCGCCTGAGTCACATTGGGAACAACTTCGTGCGCTCGGGCGTACAACTCTCGCGCAGGGGCGGTAAGGTACCGCGCCCGATGGGGGAGTTTCGACGGACACCAGCCCCCTCGCCGAAACACCCCGCCGTACGTGCCCAAAGGGCACGTCCAGCGGGCAAGGAAACACCGATGTCTGGCGTTACACCGGGCGCGATTTGGAAACGGGAGTGTGACTACCGATGGCCACCGACTACGACGCCCCGCGTCGCGACGAGGTCGACCTCGGCGAGGACAGCTTGGAGGAGCTCAAGGCACGTCGCGTCGACGCGCAGTCCGCTGTGGTCGATGTGGACGAGGCGGAGGTCGCGGAGAACTTCGAGCTGCCCGGCGCCGACCTGGCCGACGAAGAGCTGACCGTCAAGGTCCTGCCCATGCAGGCCGACGAGTTCCGCTGCTCTCGCTGCTTCCTGGTCCATCACCGAAGCCAGCTGGCGGTCGAGCGCAACGGGGACCTGATCTGTCGGGAATGTGCCTGACAGATCTCGGACAGACGGGCGGAAGGATTGGTTCCCGGCTCGACCGGGAATCCAAGGCGTACCGCCCGTCCCGGGTCGGCGTATCGTCCCCACGCGCGAGGCGTTGGGAAGGGAGCGGCAGCGATGACCAGTGCTGACCGGACCGCGCCGGAGGGTGCGACCGCCGAGCCTACGCAGGCCGGACGGCCGCTGCCTGCGGACGAGGTTCTTCCTGCGGACGAGGCACTGCCTGCGGACGAGTCACTGTCTGCGGACCAGCCGGAGCCGGCGGACGAGATCCTGCCGGACGAGGTCGTGCCGCCGGACGCGTCGGGGGAGCCAGCCGACGCGGACGGGTTGAGCGACACCATCGCCGCGCTGACGGACGACAGCCTGGAGCAGTCCGAGCGACGCTGGCTGCTCGGCCGGTTGGCCGGCGAAATCCGGGCGCGCGGCATCGGCGACCTGTTCCGCCCCCGGGCGGCCATGCGCTGGGTGGCCGACGCGGTCAGCGACGTGGCGCCGCGGCTGCCCATCCGCGACTACGACACCCTGAGTCGGCACTTCCCCGGCCTCTCCGACGACGCGCTGGCCGAGCGGCTCATCCGCAACGCGGCCCGCACCACGGCGGCCATCGGCGCGGCCAGCGGCGGGGTGGCTTCGATCGAGTGGGTGGCCACGCCGACCCTGCTCTCCGCACCGGTCCTGCTGGCCGCGGAGACGGTGGCGGTGGTCGCCATCGAGATCAAACTGATCGGCGAGCTGCACGTGGTGTACGGCAGCCCGATCGTTGGTACCCGCTCGGAGCGCGCGGTGGCGCTGGTTCAGGCCTGGGCGCAACGGCGGGGGATCAACCCCACCATGCTGCCGGTCACGGGCGTGGCCGCGATGCTCGGCACCGCCACCCGCAAGGAGCTGCGCGACCGCCTGCTGCGTAGGTTCGGCCGTAACCTGACCACCTACGGGCCGATGCTGACCGGTGCCGCCGTGGCCAGCTACCTCAACCGCCGGTCCACGCTCTCGCTGGGCCAGCAGATCCGCAAGGACCTCGGCGACAGGTCGCGTCGGTCGGCGATCACGCAGTGGCCGACCCAGCCCCAGCCTCGGGACTGAGTACGGCGTCACGGGCGGCGAGCAGGGCCTTGGCGACCCGCTCCGGGCGGCGGGCGCTGATCACCCAGTAGGGGGTGGGGTCCTCCGGATCGTTGAGCACGACCAGAACCGCCCGGGACACCCACGGCCGCTGGACGACGAACGCCAACTGGTCGGCGTTGGGGCCGAGCGCCTCCCGCCTGGCCGCGGCGTCCAGTACGCCCACCTCGGACACGAACCGCACCGGCAGCCGGGCGTCGTCGACCCGCAGCTCACCGCCCTCCACGGCGACCCGGATCCGGCTGGCCGCCAGCAGGGCCAGCGCGGTCAGCGGCAGCAGAATCAGGTACGGGACCCAGGTCGCCAGCCCAGGAGCGCCGAGATATACCTCGGCCGAGAGCATGGCGGCCAGCGCCAGGGCGGCGAGCCAGAGCCACCACGGCACGATCAGCCGCTCCGCGTACCGGTCGGTCGGGCGGTATCCGCGCCCCACCAGCCGTATGACCGGCTCGTCCTGCTCCGCGTCGCCGCTGGCGGCCGGGGTACCCGTCGGAAGTTGTGCCACTCTGCGAGGGTATCGGCGCCCCGGCCGGTCGGGGCGCACCGGGGCACGGCAGGATGGCAACGTGACCGAGGAAACGTCATGAACGAGGGGCCGGCATGACCGAGCCCGTGCCGGTGGCCGTGCGCCAGCTCGACCCGGAGCTGCCCATGCCCGGCTACGCGCACCCGGGCGACGCCGGCGCCGACCTGTACGCGGCGGAGGACACCGAGCTGAAGCCGGGCCAGCGGCGGCTGGTCCGTACGGGGCTGGCGATCGCTCTGCCGGACGGGTTCGTGGGGCTGGTGCACCCCCGTTCCGGGCTGGCCAACCGCCTCGGAGTGACAGTGCTCAACGCGCCCGGCACGATCGATGCCGGATACCGCGGCGAGATCATGGTTAATCTTGTGAACCACGACCCGACCACCCCGGCGACGATCGCCCGGGGTGATCGCATCGCGCAGCTTGTCGTGCAGCGGGTGGAGCGTGCAGACTTCCACCGCGTTGATGAGCTTCCCGACTCGGTCCGGGGAGTGGGCGGACACGGATCGACCGGCGGCCACGCCGGTCTGCGTTGAACAGGACGGTGGCACCGTGATCTTCTCCCGAGGCCGCGGGGATGGCGGGCGGCAGAAGAAGGGCGAGGATCTTGATCGCCGACCAGACCGGTCGCCGGGCGCGGGGCGCTCCGACGACGCCGACGACCTGGCGCAGCGGGCTGGCGAGGGCCAGCCGGTGAGCCCGGGTCCCTACGACATCACCGAGGCGCCCAGCGGCGTCGAGCGGCTCGACCTGGGCAGTCTCCAGATCCCGGCCATCAATGGGGTCGAGATCAGGGTGCAGGCCAACCCCGACGGCTCGATCGCGCAGATTGTCCTGGTCAACGGCGCCAGCGCGCTGCAGCTCGGGGTGTTCGCCGCCCCGCGCAGCTCGGGCATCTGGGACGAGGTCCGCGCGGAGATCCGCGATTCGCTGACCGCCGACGGGGCCAGGGCGGAGGAGGTGCGCGGGGAGTACGGCACCGAGCTGACGGCCAAGATCCGCACGCCCGATGGCTCCGCCGACGTCCGGTTCATCGGTGTGGACGGTCCCCGCTGGATGGTCCGGGCGGTCTACCAGGGCGCGGCCGCCGCCGATCCGAGCGTCGCCGGCCCGCTGGCCGAGTGCCTTCGCGAGCTGGTCGTCGATCGCGGTCGGGAGGCCATGCCGGTGCGCGAGGCGCTGCCCCTGCGGCTGCCCCGGGACGCCGCCGACCAGGTGCAGGCGCAGCCTCAGCCGGTCGTCGCGCCCTCGGTGTCGCCCAGCAGGGCGGCCGAGGAGGCCCGGGCGCAGCTGGGCCAGACGGCACCGACCGAGGACCAGGGGTCGGTGAATGGCTCCTCCGCACAGCCCGGCAAGCGCGGCTCCTCTTCCCGCAACCGCCGCTCCAGGTGATCTGCGGCACCGCCACGGTGCCACCCGTTGTCTCTTCGACCTGACCCGACCATACTCAGCGGCCAACCGCCGTACGCCAATCCGCGAGGCTAACCATGGTTCGCCTCGCGAGAAGAGGTTGACCGGTCCGAGGATGGACGTACGCTAATTGGCGTCGGCTGCTTGCCGGCCTAGTCAGCGTCGGCCGCCGGTCGGCGCTGGGTCGAGGAGAGTGACACGCAGGTCATGGCGACCGTCGAGCGACCTTCGCCGTTACATCGTTTTTTCCGCCGCCTCGTGGCGAGTGAGGCCGAGCTGGACGCCGAGGAGCTGCAGCGCAGCACCGCCGAGTCCGGGTGCGTGTCGGCCTGCGACGTCAGGCGCGGCCAGCTGGTCAGCGTCAGCGGCCGGCTGCGTACGGTGGTCTACACGCCGCGTACGAATTTGCCGACCCTGGAGGCCGACCTGTACGACGGCAGCGACGTGGTGACCCTGGTCTGGTTGGGTCGGCGGCACATCGCCGGGATCGAGCCGGGTCGGGCGCTGTCGGTGCGTGGCCGGATCGCGCTGCGCGAGGGCCGGAAAGTGATCTACAACCCGTATTACGAGCTCGAGTTGCCCCGGTGAGGCCATGACGACCGAGACGCCCCGCGATCCCGCGCAGTCCACCGCCGAGATCGCCGAGCCGGCGGAGCTCCCAGGCCGCACCGGGGGAGCTGCGGAGCCCCCAGGCCGCACCGAGGGAGCACCGCCGAGGCCGGGTCCAGGGGCGTCCGGTCGGCCCGACGCGGCCGTCGGCGCGGTCGAGTCGGCGGGGTCCGGGAAGCCGGACGAGCCCGACGAGGAGCCGCTGCCAAGCTTCACCGAGCAGCTCGCCGACCAACTCGGCGGCGTGCGCGGCGTGGTCGAGTCCGGCGTACCCGTCGTGGTGTTCGTGATCGCCAACATCATCTTTTCGCTCCGGCCCGCCTTGATCATCTCGGTGGCCGCCGCCGTGATCATCGGGGGCTGGCGGCTGGCCCGCAAGCAGCCGGTGCGGCACGCGGTCAACGGCGTGTTCGGCATCGCGATAGGCGGGATCATCGCGTGGAAGACCGGTAGCGCGAAGGACTTCTACCTGCCCGGCATCCTGCTCAGCTTCGGGTACGCGATCGCCATGCTGGCCTCGGTCGCGGTACGCCGGCCGTTGATCGGGTGGGTCTGGTCGCTGCTGGTCACCCGGGGCAGCACCGAGTGGCGGGGCAACCCGCGGCTGGTGCGCACGTTCAGCTGGCTCACCGTGGTCTGGGCGCTGACGTACCTGGCCAAGGTGGTGATCCAGGCGGTGGTCTTCCAGCACACGGCGGACGACAGCCCGGCCACCGCCCTGGGCGTCCTGCGGCTGGTGCTGGGCTACCCGCCGTACATCCTGCTGATCGCGATCACGGTGTGGGCCACCCGTCGGGTGTCACCGGCGGCGTCACCGGTCGTTCAGGAGAGCTGAGGCCGGCGACGGCCGAGCCCGGCCCAGCCTTAGGACAGGCCCAGCCCCAGCCTCAGGACAGGCCCAGCCCCAGGACAGGGCCGAGGCCGGGCGCTCAGCGGGGAGGCTCAGGCCGGCTCCGGAGGGCTCGGCCCGGGCGGGTCAGGACTGCTCGCCGCCGGATTGGGCCGGGATCTCGGCGCCGTCCGGCCGGGCCCCGAGGATGACCGCGCGGACGCTGTCCTCGACCTCGGTGGTGCACACGAAGATCAGCTCGTCGCCCGCCTCCAGCGGATCGTCCGGCGTGGGCACGAGTACCCGCTTGCCGCGCAGGATGGCGACCAGCGCCGCGTCGTGCGGCAGTGGGACGTCCCGCACCGCGTGGCCGACGTAGGGCGCCGAGCCGGGCAGGGTGATCTCCACGAGGTTGGCCTCGCTCTGCCGGAAGGTCATCAGCCGGACCAGGTCGCCGACCGTGACCGCCTCCTCGACCAGGGCCGCCATCAGCCGCGGCTTGCTCACCGCGACGTCCACGCCCCACTGGTCGTTGAACAGCCACTCGTTCTCGGCGCGGTTGACCCGGGCCACCACGCGGCCGACCGCGAACTCGGTCTTGGCCAGCAGCGACACCACCAGATTGACCTTGTCATCGCCGGTCGCGGCCACCACGACGTCACAGCTGGCCAGGTCGGCCTCCTGGAGACTGGCCACCTCGCAGGCGTCGGCCAGCACCCACTCGGCCTGCGGTACCCGCTCGGGGCGCAGCCGCTCGGCGGCCCGCTCGATGAGCATCACCTGATGGCCGTTCTCGATCAGCTCCTGGGCGATGGAGCGGCCGACGTTACCGGCTCCGGCGATGGCAACTCGCATGTCTGCCCCCTCCCACTCGAACAATCCACTCACCCTCGGGCTCAGGCGGCGGGCTGGGAGCCGGCGATTTTGGAAACCGGCTCGACCAGGTCGTCGGTGAGCAGCATGAACACCTGGTCACCATCCTGCAGCACGGTGGACGCCGTGGGCAGGGCGCCGACCCCGAACCGGATGAGGTAGGCCACCCTGGCGCCGGTCGCCTCCTCGAGCGCCCGGATCGGCCGGCTGATCCAGCCGGCGTGCACCGGGACCTCGACCACGGCCACGCTACCGGTCGGGTCGCGCCAGACCTCGGCATTGCCCTCCGAAACCACGTGGCGCAGCATCCGGTCGGCGGTCCAGCGGACCGTGGCCACCGTGGGGATGCCGAGCCGCTCGTACACCTCGGCGCGCTTCTGGTCATAGATGCGGGCGACCACCCGCTGGACTCCGAAGGTCTCCCGGGCCAGCCGCGCCGAGATGATGTTGGAGTTGTCCCCGCTGGACACGGCGGCGAACGAGTCCGCGCGCTCGATGCCGGCGGCGATCAACACCTCCCGGTCGAAGCCGATGCCGGTGACGGTCAGACCGGTGAAGTCTGGTCCGAGCCGGCGGAACGCGTCGGGCTGAACGTCGATCACGGCGACCGAGTGGCCCCGGGCCTCCAGGCTGTGCGCCAGGGTCGAGCCGACCCGACCGCAGCCCATGATCACGATGTGCACTGGAATGCCCTCCCGGCATCGGGGTCTTACGAAGCGGCACGGTACACGGTCGGAGCACACTCTTGCCGATCACCCACCCGACACGATGTGCACATCGGCCGTACGCTTGTTCCTCGTGGCCACCCCCGCCTCCCTGCTGAAGCGCGCATTGATCGGACGGCCCTTCCGTTCCGACCGGATGCAGCACACGCTGCTTCCCAAGCGCATCGCGCTGCCCGTATTCGCCTCCGATGCGCTGTCTTCCGTGGCCTACGCCCCGGACGAGATCTTGCTGACCCTCTCCGTCGGCGGGGCCTCCTTCTACGCCTACTCCCCATGGATCGCGCTGGGCGTCGTGGCGGTGATGTTGACGGTGGTGGCCAGCTACCGGCAGAACGTGCACGCCTACCCGTCCGGGGGCGGTGATTATGAGGTCGCCACGGTCAATCTGGGGCCGAAGTTCGGTCTCGTGGTGGCCAGCGCGCTCATGGTCGACTATGTGCTGACGGTGGCCGTGTCCGTCTCGTCCGGAGTGGAGAACCTGGGCTCCGCGTGGCCCTTCGCCGCGCACCACCAGGTTGAGTTCGCGGTAGGCGTGATCATCGTGCTCACCGCGATGAACCTCCGCGGCATCCGGGAGGCCGGTACCGCCTTCGCCGTACCGACCTATGCCTTTATGGGCTCGATCCTGCTGATGGTCGGGGTCGGCCTGTTCCGGATCTTCGCGCTCGGCGACCACCTGCGGGCCGAGAGCGCCGGCATCGTCGTGCACCAGACCCACTCGATCGCCGGGCTGGCCCTCACCTTCCTGCTGGTGCGTACCTTCGCCTCCGGCTGTACGGCGCTGACCGGCGTCGAGGCGATCTCGAACGGTGTACCGGCGTTCGAGAAGCCCAAGAGCAAGAACGCGGCGACCACGCTGCTGTTGCTGGGCACCCTCGCCATCACCATGCTCATGGGCATCGTGGTGCTCGCCCGGCTGACCGGCCTGAAGATCGTGGACACCGCCACCCAGGCGCTGCCCGCCGGGTACCAGCAGAAGACCGTGCCGGCCCAGCTGGCCCACGCGGTCTTCGGCAGCTTCACCCCCGCGTTCATCCTGGTCATCGCGACCACCACGCTCATCCTGGCGCTCGCCGCGAACACCGCCTTCAACGGCTTCCCGGTGCTCGGCGCGATCCTGGCCCAGGACCGCTACCTGCCCCGCCAGCTGCACACCCGCGGCGACCGGCTGGCCTTCAGCAACGGCATCCTCTTCCTGGCGACCTTCGCGATCATCCTGATCGTGGCGTTCGACGCCCAGTCCACCCGACTGATCCAGCTCTACATCGTCGGCGTGTTCGTGTCGTTCACGCTGTCCCAGACCGGCATGCTGCGGCACTGGAACCGGCAGCTGCGCGTGGAACGGGACCCAGCGGCCCGCCGCCGCATGCTGCGCTCCCGGACGATCAACGGCATCGGCCTGGCCATGACCGGCTTCGTGCTGGTGCTGGTGGTGGTCACCAAGTTCCTGGCCGGCGCCTGGATCTCCATCGCCCTGATGGCCGTGATTTTCTTTACCATGTTGGCCATCCGCAAGCACTACGACCACGTCGCCAAGGAGCTCACGCCGACCGATGAGCGCCAGATGCTGCCCGCCCGAAACCAGGCGGTCGTGCTGGTCAGCAAGGTGCACCTGCCCACCCTGCGGGCCCTGGCGTACGCGCAGGGCACCCGGCCGGACACGCTGACCGCGGTGACCGTCAACGTCGACGACGCGGACACCCGGGCGATCGAGGCGGACTGGGAGGCGCGCGGCCTTCCGGTGTCGCTGACCGTGGTCGACTCGCCGTACCGCGAGATCACCCGGCCGATCATCGACTACGTGAAGTCGCTGCGCCGGGAGTCGCCGCGCGACGTGGTGACGGTGTTCATCCCGGAGTACGTGGTGGGTAAGTGGTGGGAGCACCTGCTGCACAACCAGAGCGCGCTGCGGCTCAAGGCGCGGCTGCTGTTCGAGCCGGGCGTGATGGTCGTCAGCGTGCCCTGGCAGCTGGAGTCCAGCCAGAGCAAGGACCTCAGCCGGCTGGACGGGACGCGCACGGCGCCGGTCCGCGGTCCGCGGGCGGACATCGGCACGCCGCCGGTGCCGGCGCAGCCGTCCCCGGCGGCCCCCAACGAAGTGGCGGCCACGGCGGAATGACGATCCCTGACATCGCGGTGCCGGGCTCCGGCGGAACGCCGCCGGAGCCGGGTCGTGGCGCGGGCGAGGACCCCTCGCGCCCGCCCGGCGAGGTGCCCGGCGGTGCCCCGTCGCATCGCGGTGCCTCGTCGCCCGCCGGTGCCGCGTCGAGCGGCGCTCCGTGGGGCGACGACGGTCCGCTGGTCGGCGACCGGTTCGACGTCGAGGTGGGCGCGGTGGCGCACGGCGGGCACTGCGTGGCCCGCGCGCCGGACGGTCGGGTGGTCTTCGTGCGGCACGCGCTGCCGCAGGAGCGGGTGACCGTGTCGGTCACCGAGGTGCTGGCCGGCTACTTGCGCGCCGACGCGGTGGCGGTGCTCCGCGCCTCGCCGGACCGGGTGACGCCGCCGTGCCCGTACGCCGGGCGGTGCGGCGGGTGCGACTTCCAGCACGCGGTGCCTGAGGCCCAGCGCGGGCTCAAGGCGGCGGTCGTACGCGAGCAGCTGCTGCGGCTGGGCCGGCTGCCGGTGGACGAGGTGGACGCGCTGGGGATCCGGGTACGCGAGCTGCCCGGCGGAGCGCTGGGCTGGCGTTCCCGGGTGCGGTACGCGGTGGACGCGACCGGCCGGGCCGGGCTGCTGGCTCACCGTTCCCATGAGGTGGTTCCGGTCGACCAGTGCCGGATCGCCCACCCGGGCGTGCGGGACGCGGCGGTGACCGGTGTGCCGTGGCCCGTCGACAACGGCGTCGAGGTGGTCGCCGCGAGCGGCGGCGACGTGACGGTGCTCGGCGACGCGTCGGGCGTGGTGTCCGGCCCGGCGCAGGTGCGCGAGCGGGCGGTGGGGCGCGAATGGCAGCTGCCGGTCGAGGCGTTCTGGCAGGTGCATCCGGCCGCGCCGGACACGCTGGCGGCGGCGGTACTGGAGCTGCTGGAGCCCGCCGCGGGCGAGCGGACCTGGGACCTCTACGGCGGCGCGGGGCTGTTCGCCGCCGCGCTCGCGCCACGGGTCGCCGCGGTGACCCTGGTGGAGTCCGACCGGGCGGCGGCCTCGGCGGCACGGACGTCGCTGACCGACCTGTCCAACGTCCACATTGTACGGTCGACGGTGGAGCGATTCCGGCCCTCGGACTCCCCGGACGTGGTGGTGCTGGACCCGCCGCGTACCGGCGCCGGAGCGGCCGTGGTGCGGATGGTGGCGGGCGCGGCGCCGCGCGCGGTGGCCTACGTGGCCTGCGATCCGGCGGCGTTCGCCAGGGACGTGGCGACCTTCCGTGAGCACGGCTTCCGGCTGGTCGCGCTGCGCGCCTTCGATGCCTTCCCGATGACCCACCACGTGGAGTGCGTCGGCCTGCTGACACCGGCCTGAGCGCCGGCACCGCGGCTACCGCCGGCCTGAGCGCCGGCACCGCGGCTACCGCCGACCGGCGGCGCGGGCCCGACCCGCCGCGGCCGGCCCAGCCTCGTCGGCGCCGGTCCAGCCTCATCGAGGCCGGTCCAGTGCCGTGCGCGGGTGCGGTCGGCCAGATCCGTCGCGGCGGACGCGGCACGTCGTGACCTGCCGTTGCGCGGCCCGGCGGCGGCGGGGTGACCGCCGCCATGGAAGTGTTCACGCTCGATGAGCGGGTGCGCCACGGACGGGGCCGAGGTGGCCCCGTGCGCGGCGCCGCCAGCGCCCGGCGAGGGGTCGGGAGGCGGGGGCGCGTGAATCTCGGTGGCCGGGTCGGGGAGCGGCGCTGCGATCTCCAGTTAGAGTGATTGGTCATGAGCGCCTTTGCTGGTACCGATGCCGAGTTCCCGATGCTTGCCCGCATCGCCGGACCGGGCGACCTGAAGGACCTCACGCCGGCCGAGCTGGCGGTCCTCTCCGGCGAGATTCGCGACTTTCTGGTCGCGAAGGTGTCGCGCACAGGCGGCCACCTGGGTCCCAACCTGGGGGTTGTTGAGCTGACCCTGGCGCTGCACCGGGTCTTTGATTCGCCCACAGACCGCATTTTGTTCGACACCGGACATCAGGCATATGTGCACAAGATGGTGACAGGTCGGCAGGAGGGCTTCGGCCTGCTGCGCCGCCGCGGCGGCCTGTCCGGGTACCCGAGCCGCGCCGAGTCCGACCATGACCAGATCGAGAACTCACACGCGTCGACCGCGCTGTCCTACGCCGACGGGCTCGCCAAGGCGTTCGCGCTGCGTGGCGAGGGCCGGCACGTGGTCGCCGTGGTCGGCGACGGCGCGCTGACCGGCGGCATGTGCTGGGAGGCGCTGAACAACATCGCCGCCGCCCGCAACCCACTGGTGATCGTGGTCAACGACAACGGCCGCTCGTACGCGCCGACGATCGGGGGCCTGGCCGACCATCTCGCCGCGCTGCGCCTCAACCCCGGGTACGAGAAGGTTCTCGACCTGGTCAAGGACGCGCTCGGCCGGACCCCGCTGGTCGGCGCGCCGCTGTACGAGACGCTGCACGCGGTCAAGAAGGGCATCAAGGACGCGGTGGCGCCCCAGGCCATGTTCGAGGACCTGGGCATCAAGTACGTGGGTCCGGTCGACGGGCACGACATCGTCGCCGTGGAGTCCGCGCTGCGCCGGGCCAAGGGTTTCCGGGGCCCGGTGATCGTGCACGCGGTGACCCGCAAGGGGTACGGGTACCGGCCGGCCGAGGACGACGAGGCCGACTGCCTGCACGGCCCGGGCGCCTTCGACGTGCAGACCGGCAAGCTGCTGGCCCCGCCCACGCTGAAGTGGACCAGCGTGTTCGCCGACGAACTGGTGGCGCTGGCGCAACGGCGGCCGGACATCGTTGGGATCACGGCGGCCATGGCCGAGCCGACGGGCGTGGCCAAGCTGATGCGCGCCTATCCGGAGCGCGCCTTCGATGTCGGCATCGCCGAGCAGCACGCGGTGACCTCGGCGGCCGGCCTGGCCATGGGCGGCATGCATCCGGTGGTGGCGCTCTACGCGACCTTCCTGAACCGGGCGTTCGACCAGGTGCTGCTGGACGTGGCCATGCACGAGCTGCCGGTGACCTTCGTGCTGGACCGGGCGGGCATCACCGGCCCGGACGGCCCCAGCCACTACGGCATCTGGGACATGGCGGCCTTCGGCGTGGTCCCCGGGCTGCGCATGGCGGCCCCGCGGGACGGCGCCACGCTGCGCGCGGAACTGCGCGAGGCGGCGGCGGTCGCGGACGGTCCGACGTTGGTGCGGTTCCCGACCGGTGCGGTACCGGAGGACCTGCCCGCGATCGACCGGCGCGGCCCGGTCGACATCCTGTCCCGCGGTGAGCGCCGCGACGTGCTGCTGGTGGCCGTCGGCGCCTTCGGGCACCTGGCCGTCGAGGCCGCCGGCCGGGTAGCGGAGCAGGGCTACGGGGTGACCGTGGTCGATCCGCGCTGGGTCCGGCCGATCCCCGAGGAACTGGTCGCCCTGGCCGGCGAGCACCGGCTGGTGGTCAGCGTCGAGGACGGCGTGCGCGACGGCGGGATCGGCGACGCGCTGGGCCAGGCGATGCGCGACGCCAAGCTGTCGGTGCCGCTGCACAACCTGGGCGTCCCGGCCGGATGGCACCCGCACGGCACCCGCGCCGAGATCCTGGCGGACCTCGGCCTCACCGTGCAGGACGTCGCCCGCTTCGTGGTGGAGACGATCTCCGGCCTGGAGGCGGCGGAGACCCCGCTCGCGGCGCCACCGAACCGGGTGCGTGCCCGCCATTAACCCCGAAGGCCGCCCACCGATTCAGCCGTTCGGGGGCGGTTAGCCACCCGCTTCGGGGTACCGGATACGCGAGAGCTGTTCACATCGTCGATCCGGTGGCCACCACCGATTCCTGTTGGCGGTGGCCACCGCGACGACGAGCCGTGAGCACGGCGCGGATCGGGGTGGCGGGTGGGAACGACGGTACTCATCGATCTCGGTGATGACTGGTCGGTGGATGAGGACGCACCCGGGCACCGCAGGGCACGACCCCGATTTTTCCTGGCGGGATTGGCCGGGGTGCTCGTGCTGCTGCTGTCGGTCTCCGCGGCGCCGCCCCGTTCGGCGTTCGTCCGGGTGGCCACGATCTCGGTGCAGGGGCAGGTCACCGTCGAGCCCGGGCCGCGGTCGGTGTTCGTCGGCGAGCAGACGCTCGGCGGTCAGGACGTGAGCCGGTACTCGATAGCGACCGGGCGGCGGCTCTGGCGTACGCCGGTCTCGGACACGCCGGAGAACCTGCGGTACATCGGCGCGGCCGGGGTGGTCGCGGTCAGCACGTTCGAGCCGGTACCCGATTCGGCGCGGCTCACCGTGCTGGACGTGAACACCGGGCGGCGGCTGTGGAGCACCGCCGGGTACCCGCTGTGGTCCTGGCCGCCCGACGCGCAGGCGCAGCGCGGGCAGTACGCCCTGCTGCTGCTCGGCGCCCCGGCCGGCCCCAGGCAGCTTCGGTTCGTGCAGATGCGTACCGGCCATGTGAGCTGGTCGCGGCCGATCGAGGCGGGCTCCCAGGTGCAGCTCGCGGACTGGCGGCGCAGCGACGCGCCGGACATCCTGGTGGTCGGGCCGGACGGGGTCGCCACGGTACTGGCCCGTGCCACCGGCGCCGTGCTCGGCAGGACGCGGCTGGCCGGCATGTCCGGCCCGGACGGCGCGAACGACCCGACCGGGCAGACCAGCGTGAGCGTCGTGGGTACCTCGGTGATCGTGCAGCGCCGCGCCGGCTCCGTCACCGCGCTGACCGACTACACGCTGCCCGGCCTGACTCGCCGGTGGCAGCGATCGGGCCCGTACTTCGGCTTCCCCGGCGACTGCGGACCGGTGCTGTGCGTGGCCGAACTGGACCGGCTCGTCGGGCTGGATCCGGGCAGCGGTTCGATCCGGTGGAGCGTGAGCGACTGGCAGGGCGCCAGCCTCATCGAGGGCGATGAGCTGCTCGGGTACCGGATCGCCGCGGGCGAGCGCAGCGGGGTGCTGGACGCGCGCACCGGGCGGCTGCTGCTCGGCCTGGGCGGCTGGTCACCGCTGGCGGCGTTCGGCACGGCCCGGCTGATGGCCGAGCCGGACTCGTCGGACTACCGGTACACCTGGTTCGCCAGGCTGGACCCCGGGGGTGCCGTGCTGCACCCGATGGCCCGGGTGACCGGGATCGGGTTGCAGGGCTGCCAGCCAGACCGTGACCTGCTGTTCTGCGCGAGCATGGAGAGCGACGTCTCGGTGTGGCGGTACGCGGCATGATCGAGCTTGGCGTCCTGGAGCCCGGCGCCGAGGGCTCCCACCTGTCGCGGCGGCACGCGATCCGGCGCGGGTCCAGGCTCGCCGCCGCGCTGCTGATCCTGGCGCTGAGCCTGACGCTCACGGGGGAGCTCGGTCCGGCCTCGTCGAGACTGCGGGTCCTCAGCACCCTGCCGTTCGCGGCCGGCGCCCAGTACATCGTGGACGGCGACCAGATCTTCGTCGCCCAGGTGGGCCCCGGCGGCAACCGGGTGACCGGCTACGACCTGCGGACCGGGCACCGGCGCTGGAGCACCGCCGTCTCGGCGCTCTCCACGCTGGTGAGCCTGCAGACCAGCGAGGGTGTGCTGGTGGCCACCATGTACGCGCCCGGGCTGGACGGGGACCACACGGTCGCCCTGGACGAGGCGACCGGCCGGCTGCTGTGGCACAACCGGTACTCGATGGACATGCTGGCGCCGGGCGGCCGGGTGCTGCTGGCGCACGCGTACGCGGTGGACACCGGCCCGGTCGCGCGGCAGGGCGTGATGCTCTCCGAGCAGCTGGCCACCGTCGTCGAGGCGGTGGACCTGCACAGCGGCGCGGCGGCATGGAGCTACGAGCTGTCGGCCGGCTGCCAGCACGCGGTGACGGGGGAGCCGGGCTCGGGCACCCGGATGGCGGTGCTGTGTCCGGATGGCGACCTGCGCGTGGTCGACCTGTTCAGCGGCCGGACGCTGGGTACGGTCCGGGTGCCCTCAGCCGATCCCGACTCGGCCGATCCCGACTCGGCCGATCCCGACTCGGCCGATGCCGACCCGAGCGACTCCGACCAGGGCGATTTCGGCTCGACCGAGGCGCGGTCGGATCCCGATCCGGGCGACCAGGTCGACGCCGAGACGCTGGGCCTCGCCCCGGTCCTGTCGACGATCGGCGATCGGCTCCTGGTGGGCTCCGACGGCAACGGCTCCACCCGGGTCATCGCGTACGACTCGGCCACGCTGCATCCACTGTGGACGGTTACCGGCACCGGGGTCACCTACGGCACGTACCCGTGCGCGCGGCTGCTCTGCCTGTCCGACGACCACGGGCTGACCGTGCTGGATCCGGTCACCGGTCGGCAGCGGTGGCAGTCGCCCCAACACGTGGCGGTCGAGGTGCCCGGCGGCGGCCTGGCGTCGCAGTTGCCGTCGGCGCTCGCCGGCGACGTGCTGGTGCAGCCGTTGGGCAACTCGACGGCCGGGCTGGTCGTGGCCGGTACCGGCCGGAGCCTGCTGGACCTGGACGGCTGGCAGTCGATCATGGGCGGCACCCGGTTGCCGATCTTCGCCCGGTGGCCGGACCTGCCGGACGGGCGGGTGTGGTTCGGGGTGGTGGGCGCGAAGCCGCTGGCGATGAGCACCATCGGCTTCGCCTCCGACGTGCTCAAGGGCCAGTGCCGCGCCTTCGGGGACTACCTGGTCTGCGAGACGCTCGGCGAGCGCCTGCGCGTCTGGCGCTACTTCGCCTGATTCGAGGGCTTTGGCCGGTGATGCGTCACCGGCGATACCTCCATGATCATCATGAGGCCGGGCCGGCGCGACCGGGGGTTCTACGCTGTTCAGGGTGGATGAGCCGGCCGGAGGTAGGCGTGCGGGTACTGGTGGTCGAGGACGAGCGGAACCTCGCAGACGCGATAGCGCGGGGGCTGCGGCGCGTGGGCATGGCGGTGGACGTCGCCTATGACGGTCGCGACGGGCACGAGATGGCCTTCGTGACCCGTTACGACGTGGTGGTCCTCGACCGGGACCTGCCCGGGATCCACGGCGACGAGATCTGCGCCGACCTGGTCAAGTCGGGGGCGCTGACCAGGGTGTTGATGCTCACCGCCAGCGGCAGCGTGGCGGACCGGGTCGAGGGGCTGGGGCTGGGCGCGGACGACTACCTGTCCAAGCCGTTCGCCTTCGACGAACTGATCGCGCGGGTACGGGCGCTCGGCCGCCGGGCCACCCCGGCGGCGCCTCCGGTCCTGGCGGTGGGCGACCTGATGCTGGATCAGGCCAGGCGCTCGGTCAGCCGGGCGGGCCGGACGCTGGACCTGACCCGCAAGGAGTTCGGCATCCTGGAAGAATTGATCAAGGCGCGCGGTGCCGTGGTCTCCAGCGAGGAACTGCTGGAACGGGTCTGGGACGCGAACGCCGACCCGTTCACCACGACCGTGCGGGTGACGGTGGGGACGCTGCGCAAGAAGCTGGGCGACCCGCCAGTGATCGAGACCGTGGTGGGGGCGGGCTACCGCGTCACGGTCACCGAACCGGAACCGGCATGACCGTCTACGACGGGCGGCGGGAGCGCGGCCGGCTGCGTCCGACGCTGCGGCTGCGGCTGACCCTGCTCAACGGGATCCTGCTGGTCGGCGCGGCGGCCCTGCTCGTGCTGCTCGCCTGGCTCGTGGTGCACCAGGCACTGCGCCCCTCGCACATGCTGGCCGCCGGCAACCAGGTGGTACTGGCCGACGGGCGGCAGCTGGACGCCCGGACTTGGCAGCATGACCTGATCGGCTCCGCCGAGCGGGAACTGTTGGTCAAGGGCCTGGTCGCGGTGCTGGCGATCAGCCTGGTCGGGGTGGCCGGGGCGTACGTGGTGGCCGGCCGGGCGCTGCGGCCACTGCACCGGGTCACCTCCACCGCCCGGCGGCTGTCCGGCGAGACGCTGGACCAGCGCATCCGCTACGACGGTGCGGACGACGAGGTGGCCGAGCTGGCCGCGACCTTCGACGCGATGCTGGAGCGGCTGGCCGGCTCGTTCGAGACGCAGAAACGGTTCGTCGCCAATGCCTCGCACGAGCTGCGTACGCCGCTGGCGGTGATGCGTACCGAGATCGACGTCACCATGTCGGATCCGGACGCCGACCTGGCCGAGTACCGCCGGATGGGCACCGTGGTGCGCGACGCGTCGGAGCGGGCCAACGCGCTGGTGGAGGCGCTGCTCGTGCTCGCCCGTACGGAGGCCCAGGCGGGCCGCAGGCTGGTCCGCAAGGTACCGGCCGACCTGTCCGCCGGGGTCTCCTCGGCGCTGTCCGCGGTACAGGCGGAGACCCGCCGGCTCGTCCTGTCGGTCGACGTCGACCTGCACCCGGCGCCGGTGGTCGGCGACCCGAGCCTGCTCGACCGGCTGGCCGGCAACCTGATCGAGAACGCGGTGCGCTACAACACCCTGCAGGGGCGGCTGTGGGTGCGCACCTACTCCGACGACGAGCACGCGACGCTGGTGGTCGGCAACACCGGCTTCGAGGTGGAGCAGGCCGACCTGCCCGGGCTGTTCGAGCCGTTCCGGCGGGGCGGCCGGGAGCGGACGGGGGTACGCGGCTCCGGGCTCGGACTGTCGATCGTCCGGGCGGTCTGCGACGCGCACGGCGGCACCGTCACCGCGGTCGTGCTGCCCGGCGGCGGTCTGGAGGTGACCGTGACGCTCCCGGCGGCGGCGACCACTCCGGTGGTGGCGGCGTCCGCGAGCGTTCCGGCGCGCTGAGGCCGGTCAGGCTATGTTGATCGGGTGGCGAAACACTCGATCATCGTCGTGATGGGCGTCTCCGGCAGCGGAAAGTCCACCATCGGCGCCATGCTGGCCGGCGAGCTGGGCTGGCAGTACGCCGAGGCCGACGACTTCCACTCGGCGGCCAACGTCGAGAAGATGGCGCAGGGGCACCCGCTCACCGACGAGGACCGCTGGCCGTGGCTGCACGCCATCGGCGCCTGGATCGACATCCAGATCACCGCCGAGCAGCCCGCCGTGGTGACCTGCTCGGCGCTCAAGCACGCGTACCGCGACCTGCTGCGCCGCCCGCACGTCAAGTTCGTCTATCTGGAGGGCAGCCGCGAACTGATCCAGTCGCGGCTGACCGCCCGGCAGGGGCACTTCTTCCGCGCCGAGCTGCTGGACAGCCAGTTCGCCGATCTGGAGGAGCCGACCGCCGACGAGAACGTCCTCACGATCGCCATCGGCGGCACCCCCCGGCAGGTTGTGGATGAGATCATCAGCGGCCTGGACGGAGACCTCGCGAGTCGGTAAGCGGGTCGCGCCTGTCCGCCCGGGTGTGCGAGCGTGACGCCATGACCGCTTCCGTGCGCAACGTCACCTTCGACTGCGCGGACCCGTGGGCGCTGTCCGCGTTCTGGCAGGAGGCCACCGGGTACCCGCGGCATCCGGACGACGTACCGGGCGACGACGGGGCCGCGCTCGTCGCTCCGGACGGGGCCGGGCCGGCGCTGCTGTTCCTTCGGGTACCGGAGGGCAAGTCCGCGAAGAACCGGCTGCACCTGGACCTCCAGCCGGATACCGGACGCGACCAGGAAACGGACCGGCTCATCGTGCTCGGCGCCAGGATGGTCGACGACCGGAGGCTGCCGGATGGCCAGGGTTGGGTAGTGCTGGCCGACCCCGAGGGCAACGAGTTCTGCGTGGTGCGCTCGGCGGCCGAGCGCGCCGCGACGACCCCTCCCGCCCCGCAGCGGGTCGCCGCCCCGGAGGCGTCGCAGCAGCAGGTCGGGCTGGAGGACCCGGCCACCGAGCCGCCGCTGGGGTAGACGGCGACGGGCGCCCCGACCGCGACGGTAGGAGCGCCCGCGACACAGCTGTGCGTGGTCAGGCCGGGAGGCTGGCCACCCCGGGCGCCAGGAAGCGCGGCTGCGCGTAGCCGGCCCGGTCCAGGTACGGCGTGACGCCGCCGAGGTGGAACGGCCAGCCGGCCCCGAGGATCATGCACAGGTCGATGTCCTGAGCCTCGGCGACCACGCCCTCGTCTAGCATCAGCCGGGCCTCCTGGGCCAGCGCCCGCAGCGCCCGGTCGCGCACCTGCTCGGCGGTCAGTGCGGTGTCGCCGAGTTGGAACAGTGCGGCGACCTCCGCGTTGATGGCGCCGTCCCGGTCGGTCAGCGGCTTGCCGGCCGCCACCACGCGACCCAGGTTCTCGCTGACCCCGAACCGGTCGGGGAACGCCTCGTGCAGGGTCTGCCCGACGTGGGCCGCCACCGCCGGGCCGACCATGGTCAGCAGGGCGAGCGGCCGCATCGGCAGCCCGAGCGGGTCCAGCGCCTCGTTGGCCACGTCCAGCGGGGTACCCTCGTCGATCGCCGAGAGGATCTCCCCGAGGAACCGGGTGAGCAGCCGGTTGACCACGAAGGACGGCGCGTCCTTGACCAGTACGCAGGACTTGCGCAGCTGCTTGCCGACCGCGAACGCGGTGGCCAGCGAGGCGTCGTCGGTCCTGGCCCCGCGCACGATCTCCAGCAGCGGCATCACCGCGACGGGGTTGAAGAAGTGGAACCCGACCACCCGCTCGGGGTGCTCCAGGTGCTCGGCCATCCCGGTCACGGACAGCGAGGACGTGTTGGTCGCCAGCACGCACTCCGGCCCGACGATCTTCTCGACTTCGGCCCAGACCTGCTTCTTGACCTCGAGGTCCTCGAACACCGCCTCGATGACCAGTTCCGCGTCGGCGAACCCGGCCTTGTCCACGTCGCCGGTGACCAGGCCGCGCAGCTTGGCCGCCTTGCCCGGGTCGAGCCGGCCCTTGCCGACCAGCTTGTCGATCTCCTGGTGCACGTAGGCCACGCCCTTGTCCACCCGGGCCTGGTCGAGGTCGGTCAGCACGACCGGTACCTCCAGCCGGCGGGCGAACAGCAGCGCGATCTGGCCGGCCATCAGGCCGGCTCCCACGATGCCCACCTTGGTGACCTCGCGGGCCAGCCCCGGGCTGGGCGCCCCGGCCGGCCGCTTGGCGCGGCGCTGTACGAGATCGAAGGCGTACAGGCTGGCTCGCTGCTGGTCGGTCATCAGCAGGTCGGCGAGCGCCTCGTCCTCGGCCGCCGTACCGTCCTCGAAGCTCGCCGTCTTGGCCAGCGCGAGCAGGTCCAGCGCCCGGTACGGCGCCAGTGGCCCGCCGTGCAGCCGCTCGTCGAGCTGCTGGCGGGCGAAGCCCAGCACGGCATCCCACATCTCGCTGCGGTCCACCTCGGGCCGCTGGACCTCGGTCTGGCCGTTCACCACCGCGGCGGCCCACCCGAGCGACCGCTCCAGGAAGTCGGCCGGCTCGAACAGCTCGTCGAAGATGCCAAGCTCGCGGGCCTCGGCCGGGCGCAGCATCCTGTTCATCTGCAACGGGTTCTGCACGATCATCTGGGCCGCGCCGATGACGCCGATCAGGTTGGGCAGCAGCTGGCTGCCGCCCCAGCCCGGGATGATGCCCAGCGACACCTCGGGGAACGCGACCGCGGCCGCCCCGCCGGAGAGGGTGCGGTAGTGACAGTGCAGGGCCAACTCCAGGCCGCCGCCCATGACCGCGCCGTTGACGAACGCGAACGTCGGGACGGTGGAGTCCTTCAGCCGCTTGAAGACGCGGTGGCCGAGCCGGCCGATCTCCAGCGCCTGCTCGCGGTCGCGGATCAGCGGCATGCCGGTGATGTCGGCGCCGACCGCGAAGATGTACGGCTTGCCGGTGACCGCGATGAACGCCGGCTCGGCGGCCAGCGCCTGGTCGAGCGCGGCGTCCAGGCTGGCCAGGCCGGCCGGCCCGAACGTGTTGGGCTTCTTGTGGTCGTGCCCGTTGTCGAGAGTGATCAGTGCTGCCGGCTTGGCCAGGCCGGGCACGTTGACCTGGCGCAGCAGCGCCTTGGTGACGATCTCGGACGCGAACTCCGGGGTGCTCATGCCGGATCCTCGCTTCGCTGCGGTCCGACATGAGGCACGAATGCGCTGCAACTCTGGTTCGCTCGCTGGCGCTCGCTCACTGCTTCTGCCCCTCCCAGTGTGGGTTCTCCCAGATCACGGTGCCGCCCATGCCGATGCCGATGCACATGGCGGTGAGCCCGTACCGCACCTCGGGGTGCTCGCCGAACTCGCGGGCCAGTTGGGTCATCAGCCGGACCCCGGAGGAGGCCAGCGGGTGCCCGATCGCGATCGCGCCGCCCCACGGGTTGACCCGCTCGTCGTCGTCGGCGATGCCGAAGTGGTCGAGGAACGCCAGTACCTGCACGGCGAACGCCTCGTTGAGCTCGAACAGGCCGATGTCCTCAATGGACAGTCCGGCCAGGCGCAGGGCCTTCTCGGTGGACGGGATCGGCCCGTACCCCATGACCTCCGGCTCGACGCCGACGAATCCGTAGCTGATCAGCCGCATGGACACCGGCAGGCCCAGTTCGGTCGCCACGTCCTCGGCGGCCAGCAGGCAGGCGGTCGCGCCGTCGTTGATTCCGGCCGCGTTGCCCGCCGTCACCCGGCCGTGCGGGCGGAACGGCGTCTTGAGGCTGCCCAGCTTCTCCAGGCTCGTGTCGCGCGGGGCCTCGTCCACGGTGGCCAGCGACCAGCCGGCCTCCGGGTCGCGGGTGGCCATCGGGACCAGGTCGGGCTGCAGCTTGCCGTTGGCGTACGCCTTGGCGGTCTTCTGCTGGCTGGCCAGCGCGAACCGGTCGGCCCGCTCCTTGGTGACGGCCGGCAGGCGGTCGTGCAGGTTCTCCGCCGTCGAGCCCATCACCAGCGCGGACGGGTCCACGAGCTTCTCGGCGAGGATCCGCGGGTTCGGGTCGACGCCCTCGCCCATCGGGTGCCGCCCCATGTGCTCGACGCCGCCGGCGATGGCCACGTCGTAGGCGCCGATCGCTATCCCGGAGGAGACAGTGGTGACCGCCGTCATGGCGCCGGCACACATGCGGTCGATGGCGAAGCCCGGTACGGACTTGGGCAAGCCGGCCAGGAGTGCGGCGGTGCGGCCGATGGTCAGTCCCTGGTCGCCGATCTGGGTGGTGGCGGCGATGGCCACCTCGTCGACCCGCTCGGGGGGCAGGCCGGGGTTGCGCCGCAGCAGTTCGCGGATGCAGCGGATGACGAGATCGTCGGCGCGGGTGTTGGCGTACATGCCGCCGGCCTTGCCGAACGGCACGCGTACGCCGTCGACGAAGACGACCTCACGAACGGTGGTCGGGCGCGAGTGCTGCCGCGGGCGGCCGGCATCGGCCGTCAGTGGCGCCGGGGAATCGGGGGGCGCGGTCAGACGGCCCGCCGTAGCGTCGCCGGGCGACCGGGAGTCAGTGGAGCCGGGCACGGGAGCCTCCAGGAAGAGACGGTGTCAACCAACGATGCTACTCGTCAGTAACTATGGGTCGGGAACCGCCCCGCTGTGCCCCAGGTCACTCATCCCTGCCGCCGGGAGACCCCGACCGTGCGACCCCGACCGGGCGCGCCCTACCGGACCGGAAGGGCCGGCCCGGTAGGCACGATCACCCCGCCTCGGCCTCGGCGGGCGGCAGTGGGCTGGGCGGTACTGGTAGGGCGTGGGTGAGCGCGGCGGCGGTCAGGTCGATCTGCCACTGGCGAGCCCCATGCCCGGCCAGTACCGCCCGCACCGCGGCCTCGTCGGCCGGCTCGGGCGGATCCCAGGCCAGCCGGCGGATGGTGTCCGGAGTGAGCAGGTTCTCCGGCGGCAGCGTGTGTGCGGTGGCCAGCTTGCTGACCGCCTCCCGGCAGCGGGCCAGCCGGGCGGCGGCGGCCGGATCGCGCTCGGCCCACCGATGCGGTGGCGGCGGGCCCTCGCTGGGCGGGGTCACCGGCAGCTCGTCGCTGGGCAGCTGGCGCGCCTCATCGAGGGCGTCCAGCCAGACCCGGGACGACCGGCGGATGGACCGGCCACCGTATCCGGGCAGGGCCAGCAGCGCCCGTTCGTCCTTCGGGTCGGCGTCGGCGGCGGCGATGATCGCGGCGTCGGGCAGTACCCGGCCGGGCGCGCTGTCTCGGCGCTTGGCGATGGCGTCCCGCGCGTACCACAGTGCCCGCACCCGGGCCAGGGCGCGCGGCCCGCGCACCTTGTGGATGCCCGAGGTGCGCCGCCACGGATCTGGGCGGGACCGGTTCGGGGTGGCACCGTGCGCCACCAGCGCGGCGAACTCCTCGCCGGCCCAGTCCGCCTTGCCCTGCCGGGCGAGCTCCGCGGCCAGCAGGTCGCGCAGGTCGACGAGCAGTTCGACGTCCAGCGCGGCATAGGTCAGCCAGGAGCGCGGCAGCGGCCGGTTGGACCAGTCGGCCGCCGAGTGGTGCTTCTCCAGCGTGTAACCGAGCAGCTGCTCGGTCAGGGCGGCCAGACCGACCCGTTCGAATCCGGCCAGCCGGGCGGCCAGTTCCGTGTCGAACAGCCGCTCGGGGCGCAGCCCGATCTCGGCGAGGCAGGGCAGGTCCTGACTGGCGGCGTGGAGGATCCACTCCTCGTCCTGGATGGCCTTGCCCAGCACGGACAGGTCGCCAAACGGAACCGGGTCGATCAGCGCGGTACCGGCGCCGGCCCGGCGCAGCTGCACCAGGTAGGCCCGATGGGTGTACCGGTAGCCGGAGGCGCGTTCGGCGTCCACGGCGACGGGACCGGAGCCCGCCGCGAAACGCGCCACGACCTCGGCCAGCTCGGCCTGGGTGGTCACGGGATCGGGCGTACCGTCGCGCGGCTCGGTGAGCGGGACGGGCTGTTCACCACCGTCGAGGGCGTCCGGTTCGAACTCGTCCGTCGCTGTCAACGGTGGCCGGTCCGGAGCGCTTTCGTTGGATACGGGTTGGTTTCCGCTGTTCCGG
The DNA here is from genome assembly GCF_039543385.1 of Rugosimonospora acidiphila. Lineage (NCBI taxonomy): Bacteria > Bacillati > Actinomycetota > Actinomycetes > Micromonosporales > Micromonosporaceae > Rugosimonospora > Rugosimonospora acidiphila. The sequence continues at coordinate 104,250 of NZ_BAABJQ010000004.1, read as the reverse complement.
TCCCGACTCTTCATGTCCCGGGAGCGCCCAGGTGTTTCGTCGGTCACCTATACAACTTACGGTGCCGGTGGCGCCGTCTGTTCACAGCCTCGTCCGGCGCGCCGTATCGCCGCAGAGCTGAGACCCAATCGCCGGGTCGCAAGATCCCAAGTGGGGCGGTACGTCGCCGACTGCCCGGTACGGGGCCGGGGTGGCGTGGCGTCGATACCGTCAGCCGTACGTCCATGGGAGGACGTGTGCCGGTGATCAATGCGTCTGATCGACCGCCTCCGTTTCATCCGCGCCGAATCCCGTCGAGCGCTTCCGCTAAGCCGCCACGCCCGCTAGGCCCGCAAAGCCCGCTAAGCAGCCACGCCCGCTAAGCAGCCACGCCCGCTAAGCAGCCACGCCCGCTAAGCAGCCACGCCCGCTAAGCAGCCACGCCCGGTAAGCCCGCCACGCCCGCCTCGCCCGACGACGCCGAGGACGCCGGCCCGGCCAGTTCGATCGCCGCGGTCGCCCGTCAACCGCCAACTGCTGATCGCGGCACCTACTGCCCGCCGCCGGAGCGCCGGCGGCGGTCGACCTGGAGGAAGCATGTCGCACCTCGGAACCGCACCGGACGGCGACCAACCCGCCGGCGGTACCCCAGCCCACAGACCCTCGGACCGCACCGAGCCGGCCAACCCGGCGCCCACCAGCCCCGAGCCGACTGACTCCGACCCGGCCGCCGCGGCCGATTCGTCGTTGGAGGACCTCCTGTGGGGTAGGCCGGCGCCGGTCGCCGGATCGACCGAGCGGGCCAACCCGACCGATCCCACCGTGCCCGCCGATCCCACCGTGCCCGCCGGCACTGCCGTGCCCGCCGCCGTGACCCCGGCCGGCGAACCGCCCGCCCCCGCCCTGCTGCCGCCCGCGCAGCCGGCATCCGGCCAGCCCCCCGCGCAGCCGCCGGGGTTCGGCCCGCAGCCGGGGTTCGGCCAGCCCCGGGCGTTCGGCCAGCCGGTCTCCGCGCCACCCAGCCCACCCGATGCGCCGACCTACGGCTACGGGACCGGAGCCGCCCCGGTACCCGGCCCCGCCGACGCCACGCCCCCGGCCGGGTACCCGCCGGTCTCGGCCGTACCGGTGGCGAGCGCCCCGCCCACCTCCGGCGCCGGGTACCCGGCGGGAGGCATGCCGCCGGGCTTCCCACCGCCCGGGTACGGCCAGCCGCCGGCCCGGCGGAATGCCGCGGTACCGATCTTCGCCGGGTTGACCGCCCTGTTCCTCGTCGCCGCGGTCGTGATGCTGGGGCTGCTGGTCAGCAAGACCAGCACGGACGGCAAGCAGCTGCGGGCCCGCAACGCCACGATCGCGGCTCAGCAGAGCCAGCTCGGCGTCGCGACCGATCAGCTGAACAACCTGGAGGCTCAGCTCAAGCTGGAGACGCAGCTGGCCGATGGTTCGGCGAGCGAGGTGAACGAACTGCACCAGGAGATGCGGGTGATCGCGAACTGCCTGGACCTGTCCGGGCAGGCGGTGAACGCGGAGTTGCGGGGCGACACGACCACGGCGAACAAGCTGCTGGATCAGGCCGACCCGATCTGCGACCAGGCGGAGAGCTACCTGAACAACTGACGGTGGGCCAGCGCCTCAGGTTCCGTGGGCGGCCGGCCAGGCCAGCGCGGTGACCCCCGGGGGCGGCAGGCCGGCCGTCGAGGCGAGCAGCGTGAACCACGCCGAGCAATGGCCGCCGAGGTCGCGGTCCAGCGGGGTCCAGGACGCCCGGATCTCCAGGTCGGCGCTTGTCGGCGGCCCGGCCAGGTCGCCGAACCGGGTCGAGGTGGTCTGGGTGACGGTGCCACCGATGGCCGTGTAGCCGGCGCCGTGCGTGGTCAGCGCGTCGGTCAGCCAGCTCCAGCCCACCGCGGGCAGCAGCGGATCACCGGCCAGCTCGGGCTCGAGCTCGGCCGTGAGGTAGGTGACCAATCGCAGCGTGCCGTCCCATGCGTCCTGGCCGGCCGGATCGTGGAGTAGCACGAGCCGGCCGGTCGCCACCTCGTCGCCGGCTCGGCTGACCGTGCCGGCGAAGGCGTGCGCGTACGGTGCCAGCCGGGTGGGGGCGGCGAGATCCTCAATCACGATCTCTGGCCGCGCGGCGACCGACCGCAGCGTACTGACGGCGCGCGCGAACGTCTCTGGAAGTACGGACGAGGGCGCCATGTTGGCAGCCTATTGCGATTACCGCCGTGGGAGCCCCCACGGCGCGCCGATCACCCCTTGAGTAACCCGTGCGATGATGGGCCGCGATGAGCGACACGACCGTTGAACAGTCCGTTTTTGTCCGCGCCTGTCATGGCGAATCCGTTCCGCATGTGCCGGTCTGGTTCATGCGTCAGGCGGGTCGTTCGCTCCCCGAGTACCGGAGCATCCGCTCCGGCACTCCCATGCTGGAGGCCTGCCGCCGACCCGACCTGGTCTGCGAGATCACCCTCCAGCCGGTACGGCGGCACAGCGTGGACGCGGCCGTCCTGTTCAGCGACATCGTGGTGCCACTCGCGGCGGCCGGCGTCGATCTGGACATCAAGCCGGGAGTCGGACCGGTGATCGCCAACCCGATCCGCGACGCGGCCGGCGTCGCCGCGCTGCCCTCGCTGGAGCCCGATGCCGTCGAATTCGTCGCCGAGGCGGTCCGGCTGCTCATCCCCGCGCTGGCGGGTACCCCGCTGATCGGGTTCGCGGGCGCGCCCTTCACGCTGGCCAGCTACCTGATCGAGGGCGGGCCGTCACGCACCTACGAACGGACCAAGGCGCTCATGCACGGCGCGCCGGATGTGTGGCACGCGCTGTGCTCCCGGCTCGCCGAGATCACGCTGGCCTTCCTGCGGGTACAGGTGTCGGCCGGCGTGTCGGCGGTCCAGCTGTTCGACTCGTGGGCGGGCGCCCTTTCGGAGGCGGACTACCGCCGGTTCGTGATGCCGCACTCGGCGGCCGTACTGTCCGGGCTCGCCGATGCCGGGGTGCCCCGGATCCACTTCGGGGTGGGTACGGCTCACCTACTGCCCGCCATGGCGGAGGCCGGCGCCGATGTGATGGGGGTGGACTGGCGCACCCCGCTGGACACCGCCGCCGCGCTGGTCGGGCCGGACCGCGCCGTACAGGGGAACCTGGACCCGGCGATCCTCTTCGCTCCCTGGCCGGTGATCGAGGCCGAGGTGCGCCGGATCGTGTCCGAGGGCCGGTCGGCGCACGGGCACGTGTTCAACCTCGGTCACGGCGTGCCGCCCGACACCGATCCGGAGGTGCTCACCAGGGTGGTCAAGCTGGTGCACGAGGTGTCCGCCGTCTGAGCTGTCCGGCCGGGCCCTGCCGTTCGCACCGGGGTCTCGGCTGTTGATTCCGGCCGGTAGCCTGTCCGACGTGGCCGTGGGACTCTCGTCGCCAACTGCGGCGCACCGTCGCCAATGGTGGCTCCGTCGTACCGCGTTGGGCGAAGCGACCGCGGTCATCGAGACCGCGGCGGGGGTTCTGTTCCGGCACTGGCCGGCGCTGTTCACCCTGAGCTTCGCCGGGCTGGGCGCCCGCGCCCTGCTGACGAGCGCCGCGGTGGAGGCCAGCAAGGTCAACGCCGCCCTGGGCTTCCTGGTGTTCGTGCTGGTGCCGATGACCACGCTGACCTCCCTCGTGCTGATGATGCGGGTGGTGCGAGGCTCACTGCCGTGGCTGTTCCTGGCCGAGCGCCGGGGGTCCGATGCCGCCGGAACGCCTGCCGCTGCGCGCGGCGCGCTGCTGGACCATCTGGGCAGCGTGCTCATTCCGTTCCTGGCGGTCTACGCCTCCTACGGGTACCTCAAGCAGGACCTCTCCAACTACGTCTACTCGGTGCTGTACGACGCGGTGTTCAACAACGCGGACATCTTCAACGGCGGTGCGATAGACGTGGCCTCGCGGCTGCCGTTCTCGCTCACCACGTCCGTGGTGTCGGTGGTCGTGGTCTCGGTGGTCGCGCGGTTCGTGCTCGGCAAGTGGAAGCTCGCGAAGCGGTACGGCTGGCTGGGCATCGTCGGCGCGTACGTCGAGGTCATCTGGATCTCGCTGGTCGCCGGGCTGCTCTCGCAACTGAACGGCACCAGCCACAAGTGGGTAGAGGATCGGCGGGTCGTGCACGGACTGGTGAGCGGGCTCGATGCCGCCGTGGACCATCTGGGCCCGCTCGCCGGGCTGGGGCACGCCGTCCTGTCCATCGTGGGTACGTTGTTCGACTCGGTGGACACGGTGATCGTGGTACCGGTGGCGTGGCTCGCGGTGGGTGCCGTGGTGTACGGGTACAAGATCGCTCCGGCGGAGCCGCTCGCGATCGAGCTACAAGAGCTGCTCGATCGTCGGTGGTCGAGGATGCCGGGCGTGGTGCGCAGGGTCGGCGCGGAGGCGGGCGCGAGCCTGCGGGAGCGGTTCGGCCCCCTCATCCGCGGGCTTCAGCTGCTGACCCGGACCGGCCTGCGCCCGATGCTGCTGTTCTGCCTGGCCTTCGTCATCATCCAGCCGGCCGCGACCTGGCTGTGGGAAATCGAGCGGTGGCTCATCGGTCCGCACAACCTGACGCAGCTCTGGATGCCGCTATCCAAGACGTTGAGCACGTTCAACGATGGCGTGAGCCTGGTGCTGCTCGTAGCGCTGCTCGGCTCCGCGGTCGACCGGGTGCTGCGGGTTCAACAGGTCGAGGTGTCGGCGCCGGCCGCGTCGACCGCTCGCGCGGACGCAGCCGCACCGATGCCCTCCGCGCCGATGCCCACTTCGGCTATGCCCTCTGCGGCTATGCCCGTGGCGCCGATGCCCGTGGCGCCGATGCCCTCCTCGGCCATGCCCGTGCCGTCGCTCGTGCCGGCCGCGCCCCCGCGGTCCTGGCCTCCGCTGCCGGGGTCCCCGGCGCCGCCCCAGGCTTCCGGAGGGCCGTCCCAGGCTCCCGGAGGGCCGTCCCAGGCTCCCGGAGGGCCGCCGCCCGGGTGGCCGCCGTCCGCGCCCGCGCAACGCTCATGGCCGCAACCCGTGGCGCCGATGCCGCCGCATCCCGCGCCACCACATCCCGTGTCACCGATGCCCGTGCCCGCGCAGACGATGCCCCCACAGTCCGTTCCCTTGCAGTCCGTTCCCTCGCAGTCCGTTCCCTCGCAGGCCGTGCCGCTCCAGGCGATGCCGCAGCGTCCGGTCGCGCAGCCGGCACCCCCGTTGAACGTGCAGTGGCAGAACCCAGCTCCGCAGCCGCCGTTGCCGCGGACCGCACCGCCGCAGCAGGCCTACCCGCAGCAGGCCTACCCGCAGCAGGCCTATCCGCAGTCGGCGTATCCGCAGCCGGCCTACCCGCAGTCGGCGTATCCGCAGCCGATGGCCGTTCCGTCGGTGCCGCCCGCCCAGGCTCAGGTCCTACCCTCGCCGCCAGCGGCGGTGGCGCCGCCCGCCGACCCCGCCCCCGCTGACCCGGCCCCCGCTGACCCGGCCCCCGCTGACCCGGCCCCCGCTGACCCGGCCCCCGCCGTGGACCCGCCGACGGTCGAGCATCCGATTGTCGGGCCGAACGCGAGCTAGGGCGGCGTGAGCCGGGCGTACGCGGGCATCCTCGTCGTCAGGGTGACCTGCAGCGCGACCGGACGGGCGTCCCGCGGCAGCAGGAAGACGGCCACCGTCTGGAACGTGCCGGACTTGGTGTCCAGGTCGGGCGGGGTGCAGTAGTCGACCGGGGAGTCCAGGCCCTTCAGCTCCGGGGCACCCGCGCTGAAGGTCTGGCCGTCGGCCGCCTCCAGGTACACGCGGCAGTCCTCGATCAGGCTGACCTTGGGGGTGTCGAAGTCGATTGTCGCCTGCCATGCCTGCGTACCGGCCGGGATGACGATCGGTTCGCCGAGAAAGTCCTGGAGTCCGTGGGCGACGGCCAGCTGCTCCAGCCGCATCCGCGAGCCGGCGAAGCCGACCCAGCCGCCGGGCGAGCCGGTGACGGCCCGGTGCGGCATCCCCTGCCAGTACGAGGAGTAGAGGTCCTTGACGGGGGAGTAGAAGGCCGCGACGAGCGCGGGTACCAGCAGCAGCGTCCCCCACCGGTTGCGCCGCCACCAGTTGGTCTTCATTTGACCACCGTAGGGGCCGCGACCGTCGCCGGCTTGGTCTGTGCCTTCCACTGCCGCACGGTGCCAGCGCTCACCGGCAGCGGTATCTCGGCCATCGCGTCCAGCCGGAAATCGTCGGTGGCCGGCGGTGCGGCGAGCCGGATCGACAGCTGGGTGGCGGCGGCGACCGGCACCTCGAAGGCGAGTTCCCCGGCGACCGGTATCCCCGGTTCCAGCATGTACCCGCCGTCCGCGAGGGGCTGGTCGAACCTGGTGCTGGCCCGGTACTCGTGGCCGTTCCCGTCGAGTACCGCGGCGTAGCCCACCGATGCCGGCTTGCCCACCGCGACCAGCCGGACCCGGACCAGTACCCACACCCCGCTGGTATCGCGGGTGGCGCTGGCGCCGAGAGCCAGATCGGGATCGGGATCGTTGAGGACGGCGGCGCCGCGTACCGAGAGCACGCTCGCGTCGAAGGTGCGCGCGTTGACGAGTTGACCGATGCTGCCCGTGCGGATGAACGGCTGATCCTGCTCGTCGGTGTCGGGGATGTGGTCGGTGATCAGAGCACCGAGGGCGAGGGTGGCGATGACCGTGGCGGCGGCCAGAACCCGCCGGCGCAGCACTCGGCCGGGTTCGCGCATCCGGTGGCTGCGGATCGGCGTCTGCTGCTGTGCCGATCCGTCGGCCGGGCCGGCCGGATCGGCGGAGGGCGGGTCGCCCAGCGGTCCCGCGCCGGCGGCCGGCGGTGCGTAGGCGGGCGGCGGTGCGTAGGCGGGCGCCGGTGCGTAGGCGGACGGCGGTGGATAGGCGGACGGCGGCGCGGGAGCGGACTGTGGCGCATAGGCGGGCTGTGGCGCGTAGGCCGGCGCCGGAGCGTGGGTGGGTCGCGGCACGTTGGCGGGCGGCGGCACGTTGGCGGGCGGCGGCACGTAGGCCGGGGGCGCGTAGCTGGGCGGCGGCCCCGCCTGCACGGGAGGCGCCGGATGAGTCGAGGTCGGGGAAGTCGGCGCCGGGTGAGTCGAGGTCGGGGGATTCGGGGGCGGCCAGGGTCCCGGGGGCTGGCCCGGAACCCAACCCGGGGGCACCGGCTGGCCGGGTTGCCATCCGCCCGGTGGCGGGCTGGCGGGGGGCTGGCTCATGTCCGTCTGTCCTGCACCGGTGCGAGCACCGTGGCCCGCACCGACGAGTCCAGCCACTCCTTGTCGCCGGTCAGCGAGGAGTCGCGCAGCGTCGCGCCGTAGACCTGCACCAGAGCCTGGGTCGGGACCGGTACCTTGCTGGACTGCTCCCAGACGAAGCCGATCCGCTCCGTCATGCCCGGGTTCAGGTAGTCGACGACAGAGCCGTCCCGGCTCAGCAGCACGTGATCGGGAGCCTGGTCGACCAGGCCGGCGACGTTCGGCAACCGGATTATTCCGCCGATGCCGCTCTGGCTGTTGTCGGCGGTCACGTCGACGTTGGCCAGCACGATGAACCAGCGGTCGCCGTCGGTCGCCGGATGCAGTGGGGAGAGGTCGTCGACCACCCGGCACGCAATCACGCTGACGTTCCAGGGGCCGTCCTTGCTGACCACGTTCGGCTTGAGCTGTGGGATGCCGGGATCGGCCGACTTCAGACCGCCAAAGATCCCGGAGACTCCCAGCGCGAGGACCCCGGCTCCGGCCCCCAGCCAACGCATCGGCAACGAGGCCAGGCGGCTCGTCACAAACCCAGGCACAATGGCTTCCCCCGTCCCTTGAGCCACCCCGATGCCGGAGTATATGCGTCGGGTCAATATGGGTACTGGCGTCACGATGGGCCGGCGGGACGGCGCTCGTACAGGGGTTGCCGGGTACCGGCCCGAATGAGTTCACGTCGCGCGGAGCGCCGGCGGATCCGGCTCTGCCACCGGCCCGTGCCGGAGACGAGATCCTCGGGCCTGAGGGTTGTGCCGGGGTCGATCGGGTACAGGTTCAGTCGAGGTCATGGGCGAATGAATCGCCATGATTCCGAGTCCGTCGAGTCTCGGTAGGGGGTCTCTTCCGTGGTGAACAGGAACGATTCCGAGTTTGTTGAGTCGTGGGAGAACTTCCACGCTCTGGTGAACATGCAGTCCCCGGAGTTGCGCGACTGGCTGTTCAACACCCCGGACGGGGCGGATACCTACGCCCCCGAACCGGACATCGACATCCACGCGCTGGGGCTACAGGTACTCCAGATCAAGGAGAAGCGGCGCACCGACATCACCGGTACCGACCTGGACACGATGCGTCAGGTCTCGGACCTGATCCGTGGCAGGCTGCAGAACGCCCCCGAGTCGGACATCAATGACGACCCGTGGCGCAGCACGCTGATGACCCTGGGCCACGACCCGACGCGGGCCGACTCGCCGAGAGGCCCCGACGCCGAGGCCTGAGCGGAGGCGGCCGCCGGAACCTCGGGCGGCACCGTCAGCGGCGCCGCCCGGCTCATCCCTGAAGAGGTGGCCTCAGCGGGTCCTGGTACCCAGTCGCAGCGACTGCCAGGACCCGTCGCCGTACCAGCCGCCGTCCACCGACAGCGCGGTGCCGTTGATGAAGCCGCTGCGCGCCGGGTCGGCGAGGAACAGCACCGCCTGGGCGATGTCGTCCGGGCTGGCGAACCGGCCCAGCGGAACGTGCGAGGTGATGTCCTCGTCCACGTACGCGCCCTCGCCCTGGTTCGCGTCGTCCATCGGGGTCTTGACCCAGCCCGGGCACACCGCGTTCACCCGCACCCCGCGCCCGCCCCACTCGGCGGCGAGCGTACGGGTCAGCCCGATCAGCCCGTGCTTGCTGGCGTTGTACGCCGACCGGTCGGCCACGCCCCGCAGCCCCGCCACGGACGCGACGTTGACGATCGAGCCCGAGCGCTGGGCCAGCATGGTGCGGCCGAACGCCTGGCTGATCAGGAAGGGCCCGGTCAGGTTGACGTCGAGCACCCGGCGCCAGGCCTCCACCGCCATGTCCTCGGCCGGGCCGATGCTGGCGATGCCGGCGTTGTTGACCACCACGTCGATGCGGCCGTAGCGCTCGGTCACGGCGGCGGCACACGCCGCCACGTCCGCCTCGCTGGTCACGTCGCCGGCGACCGTCAAGCCGCCGGAGAAGTCGTCGATCGGCTGCCGGTCGAACAGCACCACCTCGTACCCGCCCTCGGCGAGCACCTCAGCGCAACGCCGCCCGATTCCCTGTGCCGCACCAGTCACCACCGCTACCCCGGTCATGGCCAACACTCTAAGTGCCTAGGCTGCGAGGGTGGACGTAACCCGGTCAGTGGAGATCGCGGTCATAGGAGGCGGCATCGCCGGCCTGGCCGCGGCCCTGCGGCTGCGCGAGCGGCTCGGGCCGCGCGCCGGCATAACGATCTTCGAGCAGAGCGCCCGGCTGGGCGGGAAGCTGCGCACGGACGCCTTCGGGGAGGGATATCTCGAGGCCGGGGCGGAGAGCTTTCTCATGCGCGACCCGGACGGCTCGCCCAGCCCCGCGGCCGAACTGGTCCGCCGGGTGGGGCTCGGCGACGCCATCCGGCACCCGGCGACCAGCCAGGCCGCGCTCGCTGTGGACAACGCGCTGCGGCCCATCCCGCGCGGCACGCTGATGGGGGTGCCGGCCGACCCGGCCAGCCTCGACGGTGTGGCGCGGCCGGACCTCGACCGGGACCGGGACCTGGGCGGTCCGCTGCTCGCGCCCGACGAGGACATGGCGGTCGGTGCGCTGGTCCGGGCCAGGTTCGGGGACGAGGTGGTGGACCGGCTGGTCGACCCGCTGCTGGGCGGGGTGTACGCGGGCCGGGCCGACGATCTCTCGCTGGCTACCACGGTGCCGGCGCTGGCCCGCGCGGCCCGCGTGGAGTCGACCCTGGCCGCCGCGGTGCGGGCCGCGATGGCGGCCGGCGCCCGGTCGGCGGCGCGCGGTGCGGCTGGGGGCGCCAGGCCGGTCTTCGGCACCATCGACGGCGGCCTGAGCCGGCTCGTGGCGGCGGTCGCGGAGGCGGCCGGCGCCCGGGTAAGGCTGGGACTGCCGGTGCGGAGCCTGTCGCGCGCCGGCGGCGGCTGGCGGCTGGTGGTCGGCTCCACCCGGGATCCGTCCACCGTGGACGTCGATGCCGTGGTGCTCGCGGTGCCGGCCCGGCCGGCCGCGCGGCTGCTGTCCGAGGTCGACCGCGCCGCGGCGGAGCAGGTCGGCGTGCTGGACTACGCGAGCGTGGCGCTCGTGCGGATGGCGGTGCCGGAGCCGGCGCTGCCGGCGCTGTCCGGGCTGCTGGTACCGGCCGTGGAGGGGTACGCGGTCAAGGCACTGACAATCTTCAGCACCAAGTGGGATCACCTGCGCCGGGCCGATGGCGTGGCGCTGCTGCGCGCGTCGGTCGGCCGGTACGGCGACACCGCCGTCCTGCAGCGCACCGACTCCGAGCTGATCACGCTCGCCCGCGACGAACTCGGGCGGCTGCTCGACACCGTGCTGCCGGAGCCGGTCACCGCGGACGTGGTTCGCTGGGGCGGCGGGCTGCCGCAGTACCAGCCCGGGCACCTGGGACGGGTGGCCGCCGTCCGGGCCGCACTGGCCGCGCACCCGACCCTGGCGGTGGCCGGGGCGGCGTACGACGGGGTTGGCATCCCGGCCTGCGTACGCTCCGGCGAGGCGGCCGCCGAGCACCTCTTAGACTCGTTGGCATGAGCGACCAGACCAACGCCGCGCGGATCAAAGAACTGAACGCGACCATTCGATACACGATGTGGTCCGTGTTCCGGGTCAGCCAACCGCTGCCCCTGCTGCGCAACGACCTGATCACCGAGGTCGAGGGGTTGTTCGAGCAGCTGGCCGAGAAGGACGTGGTGATCCGGGGCACGTACGACGTGGCCGGGCTGCGGGCCGACGCCGACCTGCTGATCTGGTGGCACGCGCCAAGCTCCGACCTGCTCCAGGACGCCTACGGGCTGCTGCGCCGCACGGTCCTGGGCCGGCACCTGACCCCGGTCTGGTCGCAGATGGCGCTGCACCGGCCGGCCGAGTTCAACAAGAGCCACCTGCCGGCCTTCCTCGCCGATGAGCACGCCCGCCCGTACGTCAGCGTGTACCCGTTCGTCCGGTCCTACGAGTGGTACCTGCTCCCCGACGAGGAGCGCCGCGATCTGCTGGCCGAGCACGGCAAGCTGGCCCGCGGGTACCCGGATGTGCGGGCCAACACCGTGGCCAGCTTCGCGCTGGGCGACTACGAGTGGATCCTCGCGTTCGAGGCGGACGAGCTGCACCGCATCGTCGACCTGATGCGTGACCTGCGCGCCTCGGAGACGCGCCGGCACGTGCGCGAGGAGGTGCCGTTCTACACCGGCCGGCGCCGCTCGGTCCCGGAGCTGATCGCCGGCCTGCCGTAACGCCGGCCCGGGTCGCCGGTGAGGGCCGCCGCCTCCGGCGTGCGGCCCGTCCTCGGTGCGCGCGGCGAGGTGTGACGCGGCTCTCAGCCGGAAACGGCGGCCGTCCGGGCGACCGCGCCGGCTCGCCGCATCGGGATGTGCGGGATGCCATCCTCGACGAACTCCGGCCCGGTCGGCGCGAAGCCCAGGCTGGCGTAGAAGCCGGCCAGGTGGGACTGGGCGTCCAGCACGCAGGCGCGGTCGCCGACCCGCTCCAGCGCCGCGGCCATCAGCCGCCGGGCCAGGCCGGTGCCGCGCTGCGGCGCGGCGACGCAGACCCGGCCGATCCGGGCGCTGCCGTCCGGCTCCTCCATGATCCGCAGGTACCCGGTGGGCAGGCCGTCCGAGCCGGTCCAGACATGCCGGGTACCGGGCTCGGTGTCCCTGCCGTCCAGCTCCGGGTACGGGCAGTTCTGCTCCACCACGAACACGTCCACGCGCAGCCGCAGCAGCGCGTACAGCGTGCCGGCGGCCAGCTCGTCGAAGCTCGCCAGCGCGATGCCGGCCGGTTCGGCCCCCACCGACCCGGCCAGCGCCGGCTCAGCCTTCACGGGGCTCGAGGGTCAGGCTGATCGAGTTGATGCAGTACCGCTGGTCGGTCGGGGTGCCGTAGCCCTCGCCCTCGAACACGTGGCCCAGGTGCGAGTCGCAGTTCGCGCAGCGCACCTCGACCCGCTTCATGCCCATCGAGGTGTCCTCGATGTAGCGCACCCGGTCCCCGGCCAGGGGCTGGAAGAAGCTCGGCCAGCCGCAGTGGCTGTCGAACTTGGTGTCGCTGGCGAACAGCTCGGTGCCGCACGCCCGGCAGCGGTACACGCCCACGGTCTTGGTGTCGGTGTACTCACCGGTCCAGGGCGCCTCGGTGCCGGCCTGGCGCAGCACGCGGAACTCTGCCGGGGTCAGCCGGACCCGCCACTCATCCTCGGTCTTGGGTAGGTCGGTCTGTGAAAGATCCATGCCTCAACGGTACGGCGCGATTGGCCGAACGCTCAGGACGAACCCGTTGCGGCTCGCGTCGGCTCGCCGGGCGCGGCCTCTCGGGCCAGCCGGGTGGCCGTCGCCGCCACCGCCGACCTCGGCGCGGCCGGCCGGGTCTCGGCCGCCAGGTAGGCCTCGGCCGCCAGATGTGCCTCGGCCGCCAGATGTGCCTCGGCCGCCAGGTGTGCCTCGGCCCCCGCGAGCGCCCAAGCGGCCGGGCGCGCCTCGGGCACGGGGCGCGGCTCGCGAACAGGGCGCGGCCGGCTCAGCCGGCGACCCAGCTCGATCATTGGACGCTCCACCCAGCGGTGCAGCACGTCAGCCATGATCAGTCCCACCAGCGCGGTCAGCGCGGCCTGGATGCCACCCGGGTGGGTACGCAGCATGTCGATCACCACCATGCCGGCCAGCCCCTGGACGAGATACAGGGAGTACGACCGCTCGCCGGCCCAGGTCATCGGGCGGCGGGAGAGCGCCCAGTGCAGCGGGCCGGTGTGCAGCAGGGACGGCAGCAGCAGCGCGACCGCCACCGAGTACCCGGCGATCACCACTGGTTCGCCACCGAACCAGTCGACCGCCGGCCGGATGGTCAGCTGGGCCACGGCGAACCCGACCGCGATCAGCGCCCCGACCACCGGGTGCGTCAACGGGCGTACCCACCGGAAGGTCCGCCGGTCGTGCATGAGCAGCGCCAGCAGGCAGCCGATCAGGATGGTCGCGTAGTGCACCGCGGCGCCCTGGTCGAAGCCGGCCATGACCCCGAGAGTCCCCCCGAGTAGCCCGACGGTCAGCGCGACCCGGCGGCGCAGCGCGACCGCCCCGGCGGCGAACGCCAGCAGCGGCCAGAGCAGGTAGAACTTCTGTTCGACGCCGATGGTCCAGGACTGCATGAAGCCCCCGGGCGGGGCGAAGTCGGTGAACACCGTCGAGGCGTAGTAGGGCAGCGCGGCCAGCGTTCCGGACGCGCGCAACTGGTCCTGGGCGTGGTACACGCCGACCAGCACGACCAGCACCACGCCGTACACGGGCAGGATCCGGAACACCCGGCGCAGGTAGAAGGCGCGCAGCGAGATCCGCCCGCCCCTGCCCTCCTCCCGCAGCGCGAGGGTGGTGATGAGGAAGCCGGACAGGACGAAGAAGATCTGTACGCCGCTCCACCCCGACAGCCCCGACCAGCGCTCGCCGGCGAAGTGAAAGGCCACCACCATCAGTGCCGCGACGGCACGCAGCCCATCGAGCGCCGGGAACCGGCGCGCTGCCCGATAGTCGTTGTGGTTGAGCATGCGCATTCGGCTGTTCTCCTGGCGCGGCTGTTGCCCTGGCGCGGCGGTTCTCCTGGCGTGGCGATCGATGCCCGCGCGGCACCGCCTCGCGGACGACTCAGCGACTATAACCAGGAAAGATCGCCATAGTCCCACCGTTTCGGGAAAATGCCCCAGACGGAGCTTTACGCACGTTACGGGACGATCGGGTCCATCCTTCCCCGTGGCGTACCCGGCGAGCGGCCGCGGATCCTCTAGGGTCATGGAATGGCGGCAAAGGCCGAGGAGATCGAGGTGGCCGGGCGTGACGTCCGGCTGACCAACCGCGACAAGATCTATTTTCCCGAGCGCGGCTTCACCAAGGGCGACGTCTTCGACTACTACCTCGCGGTCGGCGAGGGCATCCTGCGGGCGCTGCGCGAGCGGCCCACCACCGTGCAGCGGTTCCCCGACGGCATCGACGGGGAGATGTTCTTCCAGAAGCGGGTACCGGCCCGGGGCGTGCCCGAGTGGGTGCGGACCGCCAGCATCGCGTTCCCGAGCGGCCGGAAGGCCGACGAACTGTGCCCGGCCGACCTGGCGCACGTGGCATGGGCGGCGCAGCTGGGCACCATCGTGTTCCACCCGTGGCCGGTGCGGGTAACCGACGTGGACAGCCCCGATGAGCTGCGCATCGACCTGGATCCCCAGCCCGGCACCGACTTCGCCGACGCGGTGACGGTCGCGGGCGAGGTGCGCGCCCTGTTCGACGAACTCGGCTGGATCGGGTACCCGAAGACGTCCGGCGGTCGCGGGGTCCACGTGTACGTCCGGATCAGTCCACAGTGGAGTTTCGTGCAGGTACGCCGGGCGGCCATCGCGCTGGCCCGACGCGTCGAGCGCCGCCGGCCGGATCTGGTTACCACCAACTGGTGGAAGGAGGAGCGGGGCGAGCGCGTGTTCGTCGACTTCAACCAGATGGCTCGCGACCGCACGATCGCCTGCGCGTACTCGTTGCGGGCCAATCCGCGCGCCACGGTGTCCACGCCGGTCAGCTGGGACGAGCTGACCCAGGTCGAGCCGAACGATTTCGATCTGCGCACCGTACCGGCGCGGCTGGCGGCCGGCGCCGACCCGCACGCCGGCATCGACGACGTCGAGCACGACCTGACCCCGCTGCTGGAATGGGCGCGGCAGGACGAGAGCGAAGGCATCGGCGACCTGCCCTACCCGCCGGACTACCCGAAGATGCCGGGCGAACCGCTGCGGGTGCAGCCGAGCCGGGCCCGCAACGGCTGACCGCCGCCCCACCGGCTGACCGCCGTCCCACAGGCTGGCCGCCGCCCCACAGGCTGAGCGCCAAGGGACTCGCGGGATTCAGCTCCAGATGGTGGACGCGAGATCGAGGTCGATGCCGGCCGCGATCAGGCGACGGCGGGCGTCGGCGCTCGCCGTGCAGGGATGAGGCAGTCCGCACGCCTGGCAGGCGGACTGGCCTGGTGGCGCGTCGTGCGCCATAACGATCTCCATCAACCGCCGCTCGTCGGCCGGCGTAAGAGCCGTGTCGGCCATGGATACCAACCCCCGTCGGAAGGAACGTCGTCAACGACACAGGGATGACGGGGGATCCGCACGGTCGATTCCCGTCGGATTACACGATCTCACGAAGGTCTATCGGAGGGCTATCGGCTGCGCGTCACCGTGCGCTCACTGTGCCGTGCGCTCACTGTGCCGGGCAGGTTGTCCCGGCGGCCGGCACCTTCAGGTCGACCAGGTATCCGTCGACGGCCTGCCGGATGCACTCGGTCTGCGGGTACGCGGTGTGCCCCTCGCCCTGCCAGGTGAGCACCCGGCCGACGCCGAGCATGCTGGCCAGCTTCGCGGTCTGCTCGTAGGGCGTGGCCGGATCGTTGGTGGTGCCGATGACCACGACCGGCGGCGCCCCGACTGCCTTGCCGGTCGGGTACGGGTCCCGCTTGGCCGGCCAGACGGCGCACGAGATCAGGCCGAGTGCCATCTGGGTGCCGAAGATCGGGTACTTGGTCCGCCACTGGCTCTGCAGGGCACGCGCCTGCGAGACGGTCTCGCCGCTGTTGTCGTCGTCGCACTCGACCGTGTTGAAGATGTCGAACATGTTCGTGTAGTGCCCGGACGAGTCGCGCTCGGCGTACGCGTCGGCGAGCTGGAAGATCTTCGCGGGGTTACCGTGTGTCAGGTCGCCCAGCGCCTGCCCCAGCAGCGGCCACTCCTCCTGCGAGTACAGCGACTCCGCCACGCCGGTCAGAATCCAGCCGCCGGTGGCGTCGCGGCCGTCGGCATTGTGCGCCGGTTGGGTCTTCGCCGTGTCGAGCAGGCCGGTCAGGGTGGCGCGCGGATCGGCGCCGGCCGGGCAGGAATTCTGCTTGCACCAGGCGGCGAACTCGTCGTAGGCGTGCTCGAAACCCTGGGCCTGGCCCTCGACCGCGGTCACCGTGCTGGCGGTGGGGTCGATCGCGCCGTCGAGCACCATCGCCCGGATGTTCTTCGGGAACAATTGCGCGTACGTGGCGCCGAGCAGGCTGCCGTACGAGTAGCCGAGGTAGGTGAGCTTCGAGTCGCCGACCGCCGCGCGGACCGCGTCCAGGTCCCGGGCCGCCTGCTCGGTGCTGAACAGCCGCAGGGTGTCGCCGTACTTCGCCTGGCAGCCCTGCGCCATCTTCTGGTTGAGCGCCACCTCGGCGTCGAAATCCGCCTGGCTGACCGGATCGGGGTTGGCGCCGAACGTGGCGTCCTCGTCCGCGTCGGTGAAGCACTTGACCGGGTCGGACTTGCCGACGCCGCGCGGATCGAAGCCGACCACGTCGAAGCGCCGCAGGACGTCCTGGGGTAGCTCGGTCGACAAATACATGGCCAGGTCCACGCCGGACGCGCCGGGGCCGCCGGGGTTGACCACGAGCGAGCCGAGCCGGGCGGTCTGGTTGGCGCTGTGCACCCGGGTCAGCGCGAGGTCGAAGGTCTTGCCGTTGTCCGGCGCGGCCCAGTCCTGGGGTACCTCGATCGTGGCGCAGTCGTACGTGATGCCGCTCGGTAAGCGGGTCAGCAGGGCGCTCGCCTCCTGCTGGCACGGCGTCCACCGGACGGCGGTCCCGCCGGTGCCGGGCGCCGACGTCTCGGCCGCGCCCGGTGGCCGTCCGGCGGCCGGCGCGGACACCCAGCGCAGGCTCGGGGTGCAGCCGGCCATGGCGAGCGCGAACAGGGTGATGACCAGGATCGCGGCCCGCTGGCGGGTCAGGCGTGGGGCCACCGAGTACCTGGTCCTGCGGCAACCGGAGCGGTCACCCTCCATTGCGCGTACCCCACCTCGATCGGCCGCCGTGGGCGGAACGGTCCCCCGGGACGGAGCTGTTGCCTGTCCGCCGGCCTACGCCCCCCGGGATTCGGTCGCTTCCGCCATCCTCCCAGATGGGAGGATGCCATCGTGTGTGGTTCTCACGTTCCGTGAGGTCCCGATCATGGAGTTTTCCGTGGGGTGTCCGCGATCCGCCGCTCCGACCCTCCCCGGAACTCCGGCGGGGTCCGGCGGGCGGTCAGGGTGGTGCGATCTCGCCGGAGCCGCGGACGATGAACCTGGTCATCAGCACGACGGACCGGGGCGGGGCCCGGTACCCGTCGATCCGCGAGAACAGCAACTGGGCGGCGGTACCTCCGATGGTGGCCGGGTCCTGGCTGACCACGGTAACCGGCCGGGGCAGCCGGTCGGCCAGCGGGAAGTCGTCGAAGCCGACCAGCGCGACCCCGGGTAGCGGGGCGCCCAGCCCGTCGATCGCGCCGATGGTTATCAGGTCGTTGCTGCTGAACAGCGCGGTCGGCGGGTCCGGCTGGCGCATCAGCTCGGCGACCGCCTGGGCCGCCTCGTCCCGGCTGCGCAGCCCGTGGCGGACCAGCCCGGGGTCCGGCTCCACGCCGTGCCCGCGCAGGGCCTCCTGGTAGCCGGCGAAGCGCTCGCGCAGGGTCCAGATCTCGCGCTGGTCGCCGAGGTAGGCGATCCGGCGGTGCCGGTGGTCGAGCAGGTGGATCACCGCCCGACGGGTCGCGTCGCGGTTGTCCACGGTGACCGTGTCGGCGCCCAGCCCGCGCGCCGGCCGGTCCGCGCAGACCACCGGCATGCCCTGGGCCATCTGCGCCTTGAGCAGGCTGTGCGTGCCGGCCGTGGGCACCACTATCAGGCCGTCCACCTGCCGCGCGGAGAACGCCAGCACCACCTCGCGCTCCCGGCGGGGATCGTCGTTGGTGCTGCTGACCAGCACGAGATAACCGCGCCGGTAGGCCTCGTCCTCTACAGCGCGGGCCAGGGTGGCGTAGAACGGGTTGGCCAGGTCGTCCACGACCAGTCCGATGGTGCGCGTGGTCTGCGCCTTGCGCCGCAGGTGCGACGCGTTGTCGTTGCGCTGGTATCCGAGCCGGGCCACCGCCTGCGCGACCCGCGCCGTGGTCTGCGCCGACACCCCGCGATCGCCGTTGACCACCCGGGAAACCGTCATCAGGCTGACCCCGGCCGCCTGGGCGACGTCCTTCATGGTCGGTCGAGCGGCCACTGGCGATCACCTAGTTCACGTTCGCGCGTTGTGGGCGGCGAATCAGGGAACGTTATCAACCGGCGTGGATGTTGCCACACCATCGATCGACCTGGCAACCCGGGTAACGGGGCGGGGTTCGGCGCCATCACGATCCGGCAACGATGCCGCTGCTCGAGGCGGTGGAATTCGTCAATGTTTCCGCAGGTGGCCGGCTCGGCAATGGGGCCGGTCGGCGATCATCGATGGTCTTGACACACCGTCTTGGCCTGCACAGAATCGCGGAACCGTGTGAACGTTACCAGCAAATCTCATCGATAAAGCTCGGGGATTGCCGATGACCGAACCGCTGCTCGAAGCTCGCGGCCTGACCAAACGGTACGGGCACGTGCAGGCCTTGCAGGGCGCCGACTTCACCGCGTACCGGGGCGAGGTCGTCGCGCTGATCGGCGACAACGGTGCCGGCAAGAGCACCCTGGTCAAGGTGCTGTCCGGGGCGATCCGGCCGGACGGTGGCGAGATGGTGCTGGACGGGCGGGTGGTGCACCTGGACAGCCCGCTGGACGCTCAGCGGCAGGGCATCGAGACGGTGTACCAGGATCTCGCTCTCGCGCCCGACCTGGACGCCGCGGCCAACCTGCACCTGGGGCGCGAACTGTACCTCGGCGGCCTGCTGCGCCCGCTGAACATCCTGGACCGGGGCGCGATGCGTCGGGCCGCCCGGACCGCCTTCGCCGAGTTGGGCATCGACCTGCGCGACATCTCGGTGCCGGTCGGCTCGCTGTCCGGCGGGCAGCGCCAGTCGGTCGCGGTGGCCCGGGCGGTGGCGTACGCCGACAAGGTCATTTTCATGGACGAGCCGACCGCCGCGCTGGGAGTGGTCCAGCGCGGCCGGGTGCTCGACACCATCCGGCGGGTCCGCGACCGCGGCGTGTCGGTGGTGCTCATCAGTCACAACATGCCGGAGGTACTGGCCGTGGCCGATCGGGTGGAGGTGCTGCGACTGGGCCGGCGGGTCGCCCAGTTCACCGCGGCGGAGTCCACGGTGGAGGAACTAGTCGGCGCCATGACCGGTGCGCTCAGCGAGGATCCGGCATGAGCGAGCGTCGATCCGGCACGAGCGCGGTACAGACGCAGGCGCAGGACAACGGCGCGGCCGTCGAAGACCCGGGCACTCCGCTGGCCCAGCGGCTGCTCGGCGCGAACGCGCTGTGGACCTTCCTGATCCTGGTCGGGCTGGTGGTGTTCTTCACCATCGCCGCGCCCGGCACCTTCCTGACCCAGTACGACGTCACGCAGATCGCCACCAACGCGGCCATCTACCTGGTGCTCGGCGTGGGCATGACGTTCGTCATCATCACCGGGGGCATCGACCTGTCGGTCGGCTCGGTACTCATCCTGTCCGGCGTGCTGGCCGCCGAGTACGTGGCGCACCACGGCGGGTACAAGGCGGGCTGGCCGACCATCATCGTCGGCATCCTGATCAGCGTGGCCACCGGTACCGCCTGGGGCGTGCTGCAGGGTTTCGTATGCGCGAAGGCCAAGGTACCGCCGCTGATCGTCACGCTCGGTGGCCTGGGTGTGGCGCTGGGCGTCGCCCGGATCGTCACCACCGGCAATGATGTGGCCGGTGGCGCGCCGAACGCCCTGGTCTCGACGCTGGGCCTGGGCAAGCTGTTCGGGGTCATCCCGTGGCTGGTGGTGGTCGCGGTGGTGTGCACCGTCGCGTTCGGGCTGATCCTGGCGTACACCAGGTTCGGCCGGTACACGTACGCGATCGGCTCCAACGCCGAGGCCACCCGGCGGGTCGGCATCAAGGTCGAGCGCCAGCTCATCAAGGTGTACGCGCTGTCCGGCGCGATGGCCGGCATCGCCGGCGTGATGTCGCTGGCCTTCTTCCACACCACCACGATTGCCGGCCACAGCACGGACAACCTCGCCGTCATCACCGCCGTGGTGATGGGCGGCACCAGCCTGTTCGGCGGGCGCGGCTCCATCGTCGGCACGGTCATCGGCGTGTTCATCCCCGCCGTGCTCAACAGCGGGCTGGTCATCATCGGCGTCCAGCAGTACTGGCAGGACGTTGCGGTGGGCGTCGTCCTCGTCTTCGCGGTCTACCTCGACCAACTGCGCCGGCGTTCCCGGGAACGCAGCTGACAACTCACCTTCTGGAGGCACACATGGGCACAAGAAGGACGGCGTGCGTGGCCGTCGCCGCGCTCACCGTGGTGGCCGCGGCCGCCGGCTGCGGCAAGTCCAGCTCGTCGACCGGCGGATCCTCCGGCGGCTCGCTGTCCGGCAAGACCGTGGAGCTCATTACCGGGGTCAAGAGCGACCCGTTCTACATCACCATGACCTGCGCGGCCCAGCAGGAGGCGCAGAAGCAGGGTGTGAAGTTCAAGGCGGACGGCTCGGCCCAGTGGGACGTGTCGCTGCAGCGCCCGATCATCGACTCGGTGGCCGCCACCCAGCCGGCCGCGCTGCTCATCTCGCCGGTGGACACCGACGCGCTGACCCCCGACATCCAGCAGATGCAGGGCGCCGGTACCAAGGTCGTGCTGGTTGACACCTCGGTCACCGACAACTCGGTCGGGGTCTCCCGGATCTCCTCGGACAACGAGGCGGGCGGTAAGACGGCGGCCGACGCGCTGGCGAAGGAGATGGGCGACAAGGGCTCGGCGATCGTCATCAGCGTGAAGCCGGGCGTGTCCACGACCGATGCCCGGATCAAGGGCTTCAACGATCAGATGAAGGCGGCGCACCCGGGCATCACGCTGCTGCCGGTGCAGTACGACAACGACGACCCGGCAAAGGCGACGTCCATCGTGCAGTCCACCATCGCGGCGCATCCGGACCTGGGCGGCGTCTTCGCGGACAATGTCAACACGGCCGAGGGCGTGGCCGCGGGCGTGACCCAGGCCGGCAAGAAGGGGCAGATCAAGATCTCGGCGTTCGACGCCGGTCCCCAGCAGGTCGATGACCTGAAGAATGGTACGGTCCAGGTGCTGATCGCCCAGGACCCGGCGAGCATCGGCCGGCAGGGCGTCGACCAGGCCGTCGCGGCCATCCAGGGCAAGTCGGTGCAGGCGACGATCGGCACCGACCTGGTCGCCATCACCTCTCAGAACCTGA
This sequence comes from Rugosimonospora acidiphila, assembly GCF_039543385.1. NCBI lineage: Bacteria > Bacillati > Actinomycetota > Actinomycetes > Micromonosporales > Micromonosporaceae > Rugosimonospora > Rugosimonospora acidiphila. The sequence goes on along the minus strand of NZ_BAABJQ010000004.1, from coordinate 82,871 downwards.
ACGACCCGAGCGTGAGCAAGTATTTCTACAAGGAATCCTGCTGAACTGACGACAACCGGCGGGGTGGGGCTGTTGCTCCGCCCCGCTTGGCGTGCCCGCCCGTCGCCGCACCCCTCGGGGCGGTGCCGGCGAGCGGGTGGCGCGCCGGCAAGGGAAAGGACTGCACCATCATGACGGAGCCGGTACCCGACACGGCTGGTCAGGTCGCCGTCGCGGTCGACGTGGGCGGCACGAAGGCGGCGGTGGCCCTGGTCGACGAGGCCGGTGGGGTCTACCACCACTCGGCGATCCCGACGGCGGGCGGCGACGGTGACTCGGGCGTCGGCCTGATCGACCGGGTACGTGAGTTGATCGCCAAGGTGGCCGCGCCGTACGGGCTGGACCGGGTGACCGGCATCGGGATCAGCAGCGCCGGCCCGGTGGACCTGACCGCCGGCACCGTGACCCCGGTCAACATCCCGCAGCTGCACGGGGCGCCGCTGCTGGCCCGCCTCGCCGACCTGGTACCGGGCCGGCCCACCCGGCTGGCCGGCGACGGCCCCGCGACCGCGGCCGGGGAGCACTGGCGCGGCGCCGGGCGGGGCTGCGACGACCTGCTCGCCATAGTGGTCTCGACCGGCATCGGCGGCGGCCTGATCCTCGGTGGCCGGCTGCACGGTGGGGCATCCGGCAACGCCGGACATGTCGGTCATGCGCCGGTGGTGGTGGACGGCGATCCGTGCCAGTGCGGCGGCCGGGGCTGTCCCGAGGCGTACGCCAGCGGGCCGTCCATGGTGCGCTGGGCCCGCGCCAACGGCTGGACACCGCAGGCCAGCGCGGACGGAGTTGAGCTGGCGGCGGCGGCGAGGGCCGGTGACCCGGTGGCCCTGGCGGCGTTCGAGCGGGCCGGTCGGGTACTCGGCGCCATGATCGCGGGCGCGACGGCCACCTGTGATCTGCGCCGCGCCATCATCGGTGGTGGCGTGTCGCAGGCCGGTGAGCTGCTGATGGCGCCGCTGCGCCGGTCCCTGGCCGAGCACGCGGGGCTGCCGTTCGTGGCCCGGGTCGAGGTGGTCGGCGCGCTGCTGGGCCCGCGGGCGAGCCTGATGGGCGCCGCGGCGCTGATCCACGACGCCGGCACGTACGCGGTCGAGGGGCGGGTCACCGCGACGCTGGTGGCGGCCTGACCCGGGTTCAGGACTGACCGCTCGCGCGGTCGCCCGGTCGGGTCGGCCGTCGCTCGCTCGGCCAGCCGGCCGGTCGGGTCGGCCGCGCGAGCTGGAAGAGCCCGTGCACGAACAGCAGCCGGTACGGCTCGCCGTGCTCGGTGGCCACGTCGATCGGCCAGTACGACGGCGTGTCCGGCGGGGCGGGCTGGGCGTCGGGGTAGTTGGCGAGCGCGTCGCCCACCACGCACGACCAGGGCGCCAGCCGGTCCGGCGGGGGCAGCACGGGGATCGCCTGGCCGGGCGCCCGGACCAGCCAGGCGTGCAGCACGGCACCGGCGGAATCGGTCAGCACCTCCCAGCGCAGGTGCGGCCACAGTATGGGCAATGGCCAGGTGTGCGCGGTGACGGTGAGGTCGCCCACCTGCCGGCTGCGCTCTTCGTCGGGCGGGCCGAGCACGGCCCGGTACAGGCCCAGGTCGCGCGGGGCGCGGGGCGAGTGCAGCAGCCGCTGCCACCGGGTGTGCGCCGCCAGCGCCTGCGCGCGGGTGGCGCCCAGCTCGGACCGGGCCGCGGCGACCAGGTCGGGCTGGTGATCGGCCATTCGCCGCAGCAGCACGAGCTGGAACTCGTACCGGGCGAAACCCCTCATCGTCGTGCTCCCGGCCGGCGGTCAGAACCGGGCGAAGGAGCGCAGCGGCATCCGGGGCCCGAACCGGGGCGGCGCGGGCGTGGCGGCCATCAGCAGCTGGACCACCCGGGCCCGCTGCCCGGCGAACGGCTCCAGCAGCTCCAGCATCCGGGCGTCCGCCTCGCTGATCCGGCCCGGTGCCGATTCCCGGGAGCCGGCGCGCGCCGCGCCGGTCAGCGCGTACCCGACGTGGTGCGGGATGTTGTAGTCGCCGACGGTGACCGCGTCCGGGTCGCCGTACGCGGGCCGGACGGCCTCCGCCGCCGTCCAGTCCCCGACGCCGGGCAGGCAGGTCAGCCGGGCGGTGGCGGTGGCCGGATCCGGTGCCGCCTCCAGCCGGTCCGCCACGGCGGCCACCCGGCGCAGCGTGTCGGCGCGCTTCTGCTCCACCCCGAGCGGGTGGAACACCCAGTACGGCGACGCCGCGATCCGCGCCGGATCGGGCGGCAGGAGCAGCCCGTCGAGCGGGCCGGGCGCCGGTTCGCCGAAGTGCCGCACGATCTTCGCGTAACTTCGGAACGCCTCCTTGCCGGACACCTTCTGGGCCAGGACGGTCGGCAGCAGATGGGTGAACAGCCGGCCGGTGCGGGTCATCCGCAGCCCGGGCCGGTCGTGCCAGGCCCGGCGCACCACCGGGTGCCGGTCGGCGAGGGTGGCGAACCCGCGCACGTCGTCGTGCAGGCCGGCGATGGCGTCGGCCGCCTCGATCACCCAGCCGGCGCCGGCACCGTAGCCGGTCGCCTCGGCGGTGTCGCCGTTCCGGCGCAGGTGCAGGGTGGCCGGCCCGTCGGGGGTGCGCACGGCCCACCACAGCTCGGTGTGGCTCAGCCGGGCCGCCGGGTCGGCCCGACCCAGGCACAGCGGGGCGAGGGTACCGGCGAAGTCGTAGTGCGCGGGCAGCTCCAGAACTGTCCTCATCGGACTGTCCTCATCGGACTGCCGTGCGCAGCGTGCGCTGCAGCAACCGGGGATCGCCCAGCAGCCCGCGCAGCCGGCGCTCCAGCCCGGCGATGGGGATCAGGTTCTGCGGTGCGCGCGGATCCTTGTACGCGCTGGAGGCGAAGCCCGGCAGGGTGGCGGCCGACACGCCGGCCAGCCGGATCGCGTCCGCCGCGGTCATCCGGTCGGCGCACTCCAGCCGGACGATGCCGCTCCACGGCGAGCCGACGGGGCCGGGCAGGCGCAGGTACCAGGAGAACAGGCCGGAGAAGGAGAAGACCGGGGTCCGGTGCCCGACCGCCAACCCGGTGACCACCCTCACCAGCGGCGGCTCCAGGTACCGGCTGTGCTGGGTCTTCACGTATCCGAGGGTATTCGGCAGGTCGCGGCGCTCCCGAAGCCGCCCGTCGACCACCAGGAGTTCGTCCTCGGCGGCGACCGCCCCGGCCTCGTGGGAGACCTTCAGCTCCAGGGCGGACAGCAGCTTGCTCAGGTCGCGGTCCAGGTGCTCGGCGGCGTCCCGGCTGGCCCGGTGCGCCGCGTACCGGGCCGGCTCGGTGCCGATCGATGGTGCGTCGGGCATGGCGCTGAGCAGTGCGCGCTCGACCACCGGGCCGATCACCTCGGCGACCCCGCGCCGCCGGTCGCAGCGCACCGCCCCGGCCGCGTACGAGGCGGCCAGCACCGGGTGGGTGTCGCCGGCGTCGTCGGTCAGCCAGCCCCGGGCATCGTTGCGCATCACGCCGTCGACGAACGTCACCACGTCCGGCCGCAGGGAGGCGTCCGGTGGCGGGATCGCCTTCCAGGCGGCGGCCGGCAGTTCGACCTCGTCGTTGACCTGACCGCTGCGGTCGGTCGACGGCCCGTCGTCGATGTCGACGCTGGTGCCGTACGCGGTGCCCCACGACTCCCAGGACAGCGCGTTCATCCCTGTACCCGTTCCACCCGGGCGGTCCGCGCGTCCTTGCGCACCTCGAACCTGACCGGTACCCGTTCGGCCAGCGCGCCGACGTGGGTGACCACGCCCACCATCCGTTCGCCGCGGGCGGCCAGGTTCTCCAGGGTGGCCGCCACGGTGTCCAACGTGGACACGTCCAGGGTGCCGAAGCCCTCGTCGAGCAGGATCGACTCCAGACTGGCCGCCCCGGTCGACATCCCGGTCAGCTGCTCGGACAGTGCCAGCGCGAGGGCCAGCGACGCCTGGAACGTCTCGCCGCCGGACAGCGTGCGCACGCCCCGGCGTAGCGCCGCGTCGTGCTGGTCGATGACGAAGAACTCGCCCTTGTCGTGGACCAGTTCGTACTGGCCGCCGGACAGCTCGCGCAGGATCCGGGAGCCGCCCTCCACCAGCCGGTCGAGCGCCTCCTCCAGCAGCCAGCGCTCGAAGTTGTTCGCCCGCAGGTGGGTGGCCAGCGCGCGGGCCAGTTGGCCGTCCCGCTCGTGGTCGGCGCGCCGCTGGGCGAGCCGGTCGGCCTGCTCGCGCCGCTCGACCAGTCGGGCATGCGCGGACTCGGCCCGCTCGACGGCTATCGCCGCGGCCTCGGCCGGCCCGACCCGCTCGGCGCGTGCCGAGCCCGCACCGGCCGGACCGTCGCCGGCCGGCTGCACCGGCCCGGTCGGCACCGGCAGGTTCGCGTCGGTGAATAGCTTCGCGATTTTCGCGGTCGCGGCGACCGCTGCCGCCTGCGCCGCCTCCTGCGCGGTGGCCAACTCGGTGCGGCGGTCGCGCCGAGCGTTCCACTCCAGGCGCGCCCACTCGGACAGCAGGCGCCATGCCGCCGCGAGATCCTCGCGGTCGGTCGGCGGCGGCCCGAGGGGGGCCACCGCGTCGCGTACCTCGTCGAACGCGCGCCATGCCGCGGCCAGCCGCTGCCGGGCCCGGGAGACCTGCGACGACGCCCGGCGGTGCTCGTCCCGGGTCGTGCGGACGCGCCGGCCCGCGGTGTCCAGGTCCCGCTGCAGCCGGCCGGCCGCGTCGAGCCCGGCCCGCAGCGCCGCCGGCTCCACGCCCGCCAGCTTCGCGTCCAGGGTGACCAGCTGCCGGTTCAGCGCGTCGCGCTCGGCCCGCACCCGGCTGGCCGCCTTGTCCAGGTCGCGCACCGCACGGTCGCGGGAGACCGCCACCGCGCCGGCCGCCTCGGCCCGCCGCCGCGTCTCGGTGAGCCGGGCCGAGGCGGCGGTCAGCGCGGGCGCCTCAGGCATGGCGGGCAGCTCGCTGACCTGCTGGGTACAGACCGGGCAGGCGTGCCCGACGCGCAGGTGCGGGCGCAGGCTCGCGGCCCGGTCCGCGGTGCGCGCCTGCTCGACGGCGTGCTCGGCGGCCGCCACCTCCTCGGCGGCCATCGCGGACGCCTCGCTCGCCGCGTCCAGCGCCCGCACCGCCTTCTCGTACTCCGCCTCGGCCTGCCCGACCGCGCCGGTGAAGTCGCCCCCCTGTACGGCTATCCGGTCCCGCTCGACGAACTGGTCCAGCAACCGGTGCATGGTGGGCACGTCGCCGGCCTCGGCCAGCTCGGCGCGCAGCCGCTCCTCGTGCTCTTCGGCCGCGGTCACCTCGTCGGTGGTCCGCGCCAGCTCGGCGTCCGCGGCGGCACCGGCCGCGGCGAGGTCGCCCGCCTCCGCCGGGGCGCGCACCTCGGCCAGCCGGTCCAACTCGCCGTCGAGGTCGGCCAGCGCGGCGCGGGTGGCCTGCGCGTCGCGCTGGGCGACGACCAGCAGCGGTACGGCGGCGGAGACCTCCACCGCGAGCGACCGCATGGCGTCCACCCGCTCGGCAGCCAGCGCCAGCGCCTCGTCGGTCGCGTCGGCGAGCTCGCCCAGCTGGCGGTCGACCGCGGCGAGTTGAGCGTCCGCCTCGGTCGCCAGGGTGGTGGCCCGGTTGCGGATCTCCTCGTAGACGGACAGCCCGAGCAGGTTGACCAGGATCTGCTGGCGCTGGGCCGGCTTCGCGTGCAGGAATTCGGCGAACGCGCCCTGCGGCAGCACCAGGCAGCTGGTGAACTGCTCGTACGGCAGCCCTATCGCGGACAGGACGGCCTGCTCCATCTCGGCCGGGGTGCCGGCCAGCGGCTCGCCGAGGTCGAGCGGGTCGCCGGCCGCCGAGTCTTTGTCCAATATGGACAGATCGAAGCCCTTGGGCAGCAGCTCCAACCCGGCGTGGCTGGTGGTGACCCGGCCCTTGCTGTCCCGGCGCACCACGCGGGTGGCCGCGTACCGCGAGCCGGCCGACTCGAACACCAGCCGCACCCGGGCCTGCGCACCCGAGGGCGGCAGCGCGTTGGCCACCGCCCGCCGGTCGTTCCAGCGGGGCACCGTGCCGTAGAGCGCGAAGCAGATCGCGTCCAGGATGGTGGACTTGCCGGACCCGGTGGGGCCGACCAGTGCGAAGAAGTCCGCGTCGGTGAAGTCCACCGTGGTCAGTTCGCGGAACACGGTGAAGCCCTCGATGTCCAGCCGCAGCGGCCTCATGACGTGCGCACCTCGCCGTAGAGCCGGTCGAACAGTTGACTGACCGCCGGGTCGGCGTGCCCCCGGCTGGTCAGGTAGTCGGCGAACAGCTCGCCCGGCGCCCGGCCGGTGCGCTGGGCCGTCCCGCGCTGGCCGCTTTCGGCCAACTCGGCGACCAGGGCCGGATCGATGCGCACCTCCAGCGCGCGGGGCAACAGCTCCTGCACCGCCTCGCGCAGCCCGGCCCGGGGCCGCTCCCGCACGTACACCCGCAGCCAACCCTCGGAACCGTCCACTTTGGACAGTTCATCGAGGGTGCCGCGTACGGTGCGCAGCGGCACCGCGGCAGCCACCGGGACCTGCCGGGTCCTCGCCGCGCTGCTCGTGCCCACCTCGACCATGGTGACCGAGGAGACGTTCTCCTCCTCGCCGAAGTCCACCTGCAGCGGCGCCCCGCTGTAGTGCACCGGGCACGGCCCGAGGATCGACTGGGCGCGGTGCAGGTGCCCGAGCGCGACGTAGTGCGTGGCGGGGGAGAACACCGTGGTGGGCACCGCGTACGCCTGGATGGTGTGTGCGTCCCGCTCGCCGCCGCCCATCGTTCCCCCGATGACGGTCAGATGCGCGGTCACCAGGTTCACCGTGTCGCCGCCGAAGCCCTCGCTCAGCCTCCTCAACAGGCGCCCGACGTGGTCGGCGTACGTCTGGGTGGCCTCGGCCGCCGACAGGTCGAACATCTCGGTGGCCCGGATCGCGTACCGCTGGGACAGGAACGGCAGCGCCACCAGCCGCCACGGCTCACCGTCCCGGGTCTGACCGGTCACGATGTGGTCGTCCGGCCGGTCCCGCACCGTGCCGCGCAGCACGATGCCGGCCGCGTCGGCCCAGGCCCGCAGCGCGTCCAGGGCCGCGCCGTTGTCGTGATTGCCGGCGATGGCCACCACGTCGGCTCCGGTGCCGCGCAGCGCGGACAGCGCGCGGGTGACCAACCGGGTCGCGTCCGGCGTGGGCACCGCCGTGTCGTAGAGGTCGCCGGCCACGACGACCAGGTCGGGCCGCTGTTCGCGGGCGATGTCGACCAGCTGTCGGAGCACCGCGATGTGCTCCTCGACCCGGGACTGTCCTTTGAGGACTTTCCCGATGTGCCAGTCCGAGGTGTGCAGGATTCTCATCGGTCCCAGGCTCCCATCAGAACGGGATGTCCTCATCGGACAGTGAGGCGCCGGGCGGTCTGGCGCCCACGACGGCGAACGCGTCGGCGGCCTGGGTCAGCGAACGCAGCGTGGCCCGGGGCGGCTGGCCCGCCTCGGCCGGCCTGGTCGCCCACGCCGGGAACGGGAACTCCACCACCAGCGGAACGGGCAGCTCCGGCTGATTGACGAACATGGTGCCGGGCTTGGCGATCAGCGCCCGGGCGCGCTGGGCCGGCGGCAGGAATCCGTACTCCGGGCGGGACGCCTCGGCCGGGTCGAGCCGGCCCACGATCCGCACCGCCGAGTTGGCGACGATGCGCCGCTCCACCTCGCTGGCGGTCTGCTGCGCACCGATCAGCACCACGCCCAGCGACCGGCCGCGCTCGGCGATGTCCAGCAGGATTTCCTTGATCGGGCTGGTGCCCTCCCTGGGCGCGTACTTGTTCAGTTCGTCCAGCACCACGAACAGCAGGGGCTTGGCGGTGCCGGCCTTCTCCTTGCGCTCGAACTCGGTCTTGAGCGTGACGCCGACCACGAACCGCTGCGCCCGGTCCGGCAGGTTGTGCAGGTCGACCACTGTCACCTGGGCGCTCTCGGCCGTGTTGACCGAATGCCGGGTACCCGGCGCCAGGTCGCCGCGGACCAGCCGGCCGAGGTCCTTCTTCGACCCGATGAGCCGGCGGGAGAAGGCGTTGACGGTGCCCAGCCCGACCGCCGAGCCGGCCCAGAAGCCGCGGGTGGCCTCGTCGGCCAGTTGGGCGACGACGAAGTCCACCAGGTCGGCGTAGGAGCCGATGCGCACGCCGTCGATGGTCACCCCGCCGTCGGCCGGGGTGGCCACCCTGGTCAGGTGCGCGGCGACCGAGTGCACCACCATCGTGTACTGCTGCCGCTCGTCGTCGGCGTCGGCGAACACGTAGGGCAGCAGCCCGTCCGCGCAGAACTCCGCCAGCGTCCAGTAGAAACTGTCCACTCCGGACAGTCGGCTGGACACGTCCGGGGTACCCGAAGGGTCACCAGGGCGTGGCGGAGCGTACACGGACACGTCCGAGAACGGCGCGGCCGATAGGCCCAGCTTCGCGTACGAGGCCGCCGTGGCGTCGGTGAGCCGGGAGTTCGGGTGGTCGAGGAACAGCAGATCCTCGCCCTTGACGTTGAAGATGAGCGCCTTGGTGTTGACCGACTCGGCCCCCAGCACCCCGGAACGGAACACCGAGTACAGCAGGAACGTGGCGAACGACGTCTTGGTGGCCACGCCGGAGATGCCCGAGATGGACGCGTGTGCGCCGCGCTGACCGTTGAGGAACTCGAAGTTCAGGAACACCGGCAGGCCGTCCCGGCCGGTGCCCAGCGGCACCTTCTGCTCCATCCGGTCGAAGTACAGCGCCCGGGACCGGTCGTCGCCGGCCGCCCGGTGGACCAGCGAACCCGGCGACGGCGGCACGTACAGCTCCGGGTCCACCCGGGTGGTGGTGATCTCGGCGGCCTCCTGCACCTGGGCCGGCAGCGTGCCGTCCGCGATGGCGAACACGTCCGACTCGAACTGCGCACCCTCGTGTCTGGCCCGTACGGCGGTGACCACCCCGGCGATCGTCACCGGCGGCTGGTCGGGCAGGTCACGTCTGGTCACCACGACATCGTCGAGCTGTAGGTACTCGCCCGGCGCGACGGCCACCCAGAACTGCAACGGCGTCGCGTCGGCGGTGCCGAGCACCCGACCGACCGGAGCCTGCCCGGAGAAGTCCATTCGGGCATCGTGCCTCACGCGTACGACGGCCATGGTCGGGGCACGCCCGGAAGCGACGAGGTCGGCACGACAAGCTACGCATTCCTCGCGTACCGCAGGAGGAGCGTTCCGTCGTCGTACAGCGCGTGAGCGAGCGTGAGCCCTTGGACACCGGTGCCCACGCCCGCGGTGATCCGGCCGGCGCCGGGCCCGGCCAGCATCGGCGTCATGGTCAGGCATACCTCGTCGACCAGGCCGCCCTCGGTCAGCGAGCCGAACAGGTGCGGCCCACCCTCGCACAGGATCTGGTCCAGCCCGCGTGCCCGAAGGTCGGTCACCGCCGCCGCCAGGTCGACCTCGTGCTCCCCGTGCTCCAGCACGTCGGCCACCTCGGCGAGCGCGGCACGCCGATCCGCCGGGGAGCCGGCACAGGTGATCACGATCGGCCGGGTCGCGGCGTCGGCGAACGCCGGGTGGGTCGGGGACAGGTCGAGCCGGCGGGACACGATGATCAACCGGGGGTACGGGTCGAGGCCGTGCGCCACCCGCCAGTCGCGCCGCTCCGACCTGGGCCGGACGCCGCCGTACCCCTCCTCGCGGATGGTGCCGGCGCCCACCATCAGCCCCTCGGCGAACATCCGCAGCAGCGGGAAGACCTGCTGGTCACCGGGGGACTGGAGGCCCTTGGAGTGCCCCTCCACCTCGACCGCGCCGTCCACGCTGGTGACGAAGTTGACCCGCAGTACGGCGGTGGTGGGCTGATACAGCGCTATGAGCGCGGCGTCGTCGAGCGGGGTCGGGTCGGTCGCTGGCCAGATCCGGTGCACGGCGGCTCCTCGTAAGTGTCGGGTGTATTACTCTCCGGCCGGCCCGGTGGCCGGTGGCGAGGGGTCCGGCGACCGGTGCTGGCAGTCACACCAGTTGCCACCCCGGCACTGATCATGCCGCCGGTCGCGACACGCCTGGCAGATCACGACAACCTCCTTCGCTCGCCCTCTTGCGTCAAGAATGGGGCACTCGGCGAGAATGAGCACGCCGGCCGACCGGCGAGCCGAGAGGACACGATGTCTCGACAGATCTTTCAGCTCAGGATTTCCCTTATTGACGTCGCACCCGTGATCTGGCGACGGGTGGCGGTGCCAGGCGGGTTCACGCTGGATCGGCTGCACCGGGTGATCCAGTACGCGATGGGTTGGCAGGACTACCACCTGCACTCGTTCGAGATCGAGGGCGTGCAGTTCGGGGTACCGGATCCGGAGGGCGAACTCGACCTGCGGGACGAACTGGACGTCCGGCTGGACGCGATCGCCGGCAAGGACGGCCGGTTCAGCTACGTCTACGACTTCGGCGACTGGTGGGAGCACGAGATAGCCGTCGAGGCGCTCTACCCGGCGGAGCCGGACGAGCGGTACCCGCTGTGCCTGGAAGGGGACCGGGGCTGCCCGCCGGAGGACGTCGGCGGGGCACAGGGGTACGCCCGGTTCCTGGAGGCGTTGCGGGACCCGGGTCACCCGGAACACGAGGCGATGCGGGAGTGGATCGGCCGGCGCTTCGATCCCGCGTTCTTCGACCCCGACCGGGCCACGGTGCTGCTGCGCCGCCTCGCCTGACCCCGAACCCCGGGTGGTGAAGGGGCGGTTCGCGTGGCGCCGGCCGTCCGTGCCGGCGCCACGCGGTCCCTGGTCGCCGCCTCCGCCTACGCCTTGGCCAGCCGCGCCTCCAGATCGACGCCGTCCACCCGGATCTCACCCGTCCGGAACGCGCTCGCGGCGACGAGCTGTTCGAACTGGGCTCGTGAGCGGGCCCGCCGGCGCAGCCCACGCAGCGCGAACCCGACCACGAAGGCGCTGACCCCCGACGCGCCCATGCGCCGCACCTCGCGGTCGATCTCGGACCCCGTGACATCGGCCGGCAGGTCCTGGATCACCGCCACCCCGCCCGGGCGCAATACCCGGTGCATCTCGTCGAGCGCCAGCACCGGGCGGACGAAGTTCTTGAACGCCGCCTGGCAGATGACGAAATCGAAGGAGTCCGCCGGAAACGGCATCGCCGACACGTCGCCGTGCCGGAAATCGATGTCGACGCCCTCCCGCCGGGCGTACTCGCCCGCCATCCGCACGAACGTGCGGCCGATGTCCAGCCCGGTCACCCGGTAGCGCCCCGACCGGGCCAGTTCGACCGTGAGGTACCCGGGGCCGGGCGCCACCTCCAGCACGTCGGCGCCGTCCGGCAGGCCTGCGGTCAGGTGGGCGGCCTGTTCGCGGAATCGCGCGCGCTGGTCGTCCGATCCGCGCTGGCGGGCGTACCACCGGGCGGTCACGCCCTCCATCTCCGGTAGCAGTTTGAGTCGCTTGTGATTGCCGTCTTCCACTTCGCCAACTCCCTTACGACGGGTGGTGATGTGTACCCGCGAAGGAGCCGCGCGCCGCTCGGCGCGTGCGGCCGTGGAGCCCGGTTACCCTTGAGATCGCTACACCTCGGGTACCAGGTCCCGTCCCGCGCGGGATGGTTGCGAGGCCCGACCCCGGTGCGGTGTTGGCGCACCGCACCGGGATCCCTCGCCGGTCAACGGGTGGGTGGCTCTCCCTCCCACAGCATCCGCAACCACTCGACCGGGCGTCGGCCGGTCTCGTGGTAGTCGCGCCACTCGGCCAGGCCGGACAGCGTGCCCCCGCGCAGCTCCGCGATCAGCGAGCGCACCCAGGCCGCCTCGGCCGAAAGCATCGCCAGCGTGTACTCCGACTCGACGAGGAAAAGCCGGGGCACCCGCGCGGCGCCTTCGAGCTGCGCGCGCTGGGTGGCGATGTCGTCCGCCAGCGCGCGTTCCCGCTGTTCGAGCAGGGCGGTCGCCTCGTCGGGCCCGAGCACGGACAGCACGGACAGCGCGGCGGCGAACCTCGGGTACTCCGGCTCGGGCGCGGCCATCAGCTCGCGCAGCCAGTCCAGCAGTTCGGCCCGGCCGCCGGCGGTGATCGTGTAGGAGGTGCGCTCCGGCCGGCGCCCCTCCCGGTCGCTGCCGGTGGCCTCGACGAAGCCGTGCTTCTCGAGGTTTCCCACCACCGTGTAGAGCGAGCCCCATTTGATGTTGATGTCCTGGTCCTTGCCGGTGCGCCGGAGCAGCTGCGCCATCTGGTACGGGTGCATCGGGTCCCCGGGCGCGAGCAGGGCGAGCAGGGCCAGCGCCAGCAGGTTTCCGACCTTCCGCCGCTTCGCCATGACAACTCCTCGTTCACAAATACTCGCGGACGAGCATACGTTCGCGAGTATCTCGATCACAAGCCGTCGACCGCGCCTCTTCCGATCGGGATCTTCAGTGATGACAATCATTGGAACGGCGTCGCCGGGGACGCCGCTTCGCGGAGGTGCGCCATGCCGGCACTGTCCTACGCCAACGGTCCGTCCACCACGCCGCTGCTCGGCGACACGATCGGCGCCAACCTGGCCGCCACCGTGGCCCGCTTTCCCGATCGCGAGGCGCTGGTCGACGTGCCCAGCGGCCGGCGGTGGACGTACCGGGAGTTCGACGCCGACGTGCGGCGGGTGGCGCTGGGCCTGCTCGCGCTCGGGGTGGACCGCGGCGAACGGGTGGGGATCTGGGCGCCGAACGTCCCCGAGTGGCTGCTCGTGCAGTACGCCACCGCCCGGATCGGCGCGATCCTGGTCAACATCAACCCGGCGTACCGCGGCCACGAACTGTCCTACGTGCTGCAACAGGCCGGCGTGCGCACGCTGATCTCGACGGAGACGTTCAAGACGTCGGACTACCGGGCTATCGTGGACCAGATCCGGCCGGAGTGCCCCGCGCTGCGGGAGGTGGTCTATCTCGGCACGGCCGACTGGTCCGAACTGCTCGACGGCGGGTCGACCGTCGACGAGGCGCTGCTGCCGGACCGGGAGGCCACCCTCACCTTCGACGACCCGATCAACATCCAGTACACCTCGGGTACCACCGGCTTCCCGAAGGGCGCCACGCTGTCCCACCACAACATCCTCAACAACGGGTTCTTCGTGGCCGAGGGGCAGGGCATCACCGAGGCGGACCGGATCTGCGTACCGGTGCCGTTCTACCACTGCTTCGGCATGGTGATGGGCAACCTCGCGGCGACCAGCCACGGTGCCTGCGTGGTGATCCCGGGCCCGGCGTTCGATCCGGCCGCCACGCTGCGCGCCGTCGCCGCCGAGCGGTGCACCGCGCTGTACGGCGTGCCCACCATGTTCATCGCCGAGCTGGCCGAACCGTCGCTGCCCGAGCACGACCTGTCCAGCCTGCGTACCGGCGTGATGGCCGGCTCGCCCTGCCCGGTCGAGGTGATGAAGCGGGTGATCGGCGAGCTGGGCATGGCCGAGGTGACCATCTGTTACGGGATGACGGAGACCTCCCCGGTGTCCTGCCAGACGCGGGGCGACGACGACCTGGAGCGCCGGGTGTCCACGGTCGGCGCGGTGCACCCGCACGTCGAGGTGAAGGTGGTCGATCCGGCCACCGGGGCGCCGGTGCCCCGCGGCGAGGCCGGTGAGCTGTGCACCCGCGGGTACAGCGTGATGCTCGGGTACTGGAATCTGCCCGACATGACGGCGGAGTCGATCGACGCGGGGCGCTGGATGCACACCGGCGACCTGGCCGTGATGGACCCCGCCGGGTACCTGTCGATCGTCGGGCGGATCAAGGACATGGTGATCCGGGGCGGGGAGAACATCTACCCGCGCGAGATCGAGGAGTTCCTCTACACCCACCCGGACATCGTGGACGCGCAGGTGATCGGGGTCCCCGACGCGAAGTACGGCGAGGAGTTGGTGGCCTGGGTGAAGCTGCGCGAGGGCGCGGCGGAGTTCGGCGTCGAGCAGCTGCGCGCCTTCTGCGCCGGCAAGCTCGCGCACTACAAGATCCCGCGGTACGTCCGGGTGGTTGACGCGTTCCCGATGACGGTGACGGGCAAGGTGCGCAAGGTGGAGATGCGCGAGATCTCCATCGCCGAGCTGGGCGGCTGATCGCGCCGGTCGGTCGCGGCGTCCTTCGGCGGTCCGGGCGGTCCGGGCGGTCCGGGCGTCCGGGCGGGGTGCGTCGCGCGGGCGACGATCGCACGCAGTGACGTCCCGGTGTGGGACCGCGCGACGCCGATCCGCCGATACCTCGGTGGGCCCCGCCGTCGGCGGGATTTATCGCGCGCGATGTCGTGAGACCCGCGAATTTTTCCTCTCCTGGACGGCGTGCTCGGCCTTGTGGGGGGCCAGGTGGAGCCCGTAACGAAATGGGAACGCTCCCAAGCCGCCCTTGACAGCCCGAAAACTCGGCGGCACTCTCATGGGAGCGCTCCCGAGGCTCGTGGTTGGAAGCCACGGGCCCCACTCACGGTGTGGCGTCCCGGTCCGGCCAGTCACTGGCGGGCCGGGCACACCCCAACGAAAAGGCCGGCCCTGGCCGGCACCTTCGCCACACATCGCGACCTGAGAGGGGTCATAAGGATGGGCGTCATCTCGCGCCGCCGCGGGTTCGCGGCGGTCGCTGTGGTAGCCGCCGCCGCGCTGGTCGCGGCCGGCTGTTCGAAGAGCGACACTGCCTCCGGCGACAAGAAGATCACACTGACCGTCACGGTCTACGGGGAGTTCGGCTACGAGACGGCCAAGGCCGGCCTGTACGACAAGTACATGCAGACCCACCCCAATATCACCATCAAGGAGATCGGCGAGGGTCAGCAGCTTGGTGACGAGAACACCAAGCTGGACCAGACGCTCGCCGCGGGCGCCGGCGCGGGCGACATCGTGGCCCTGGAAGAGGGCACCATCACGAAGTACAAGGGCCTGGCGCAGGACTTCGTTGACCTCAACAACTACGGCGGCGCCGCGCTCAAGGACAACTTCCTGCCGTGGAAGTTCCAGGAGGGCACGACCTCCGACGGCAAGCTGCTCGGCCTGGGCACCGACGTCGGCTCCATGGGCATCTGCTACCGCACCGACATGTTCGCCGCGGCCGGCCTGCCCACCGACCGCACCGCCGTCGGCAACCTGTGGCCGACCTGGCAGGCCTACCTCGACCAGGGCGTGAAGTTCGCGGGCTCACCCGAGGGTTCGAAGGCCAAGTGGGTGGACGCGGCGACCAACCTTTACAACAACATCCTGATGCAGGTGGCCGGCGCCAACACCGGTTACACCTACTTCGACAAGTCGAACAACCTGGTGCTCAGCTCGAACCCGGACATCAAGACCGCGTACGACATGACCACGAAGGCGATCAGCCAGGGCCTGTCGGCCGGCGAGATCTCGTTCTCCGACGAGTGGACCGCGGGCTTCAAGAACTCCAAGTTCGCGACCATCGCCTGCCCCGCCTGGATGCTCGCGAACATCCAGGAGAACTCCGGCGACGGCCTGTCCGGCAAGTGGGACATCGCCAAGGCGCCGGGCGACGGCGGCAACTGGGGCGGCTCGTTCCTGTCGGTCACCAAGCAGAGCAAGCACCCGGCCGAGGCCGCGGACCTGGTGAAGTTCCTGACCAGCCCGGAGAGCCAGCTGGCCGTGTTCGAGAAGCTGGGCAACCTGCCGTCCTCGCCGAAGGACTACGACGACCCCACCTTCCAGGCGTTCAAGAACCCGTACTTCAGCAACGCGCCGACCGGGCAGATCTTCGGTGCGGGTGCCGAGGCACTCAAGCCGGTCTACCTCGGTGCGAAGAACAACGACGTGCGTACGGCGGTGGAGGCCACGCTGCAAGCGGTCGAGCAGAAGAAGAAGACCCCTGACCAGGCCTGGCAACTCGCGCTGAGCAGCGGCGCGGCGGCGGCCAAGTAGCGGCCACAGGCCGGTCGTGGCCGGATCGGTCCGGGTGGTGGCCACCCGCGTACCGGTTCCGACCACGACCGGCCCGGCGCATGGACCTGGGCCGCCGGCGGCGATGGCGCCCGGCGCCCCGCCCGTCGGCCCTGATCGGGAGAGAATCAGATGAGCCTGCACCTCGACGCGACGCCCGCGCACGGCCCGACCGACGCGGCCAGACAGGCGCTACCACCTCGTCCGCCCCGTACCCTGCGATCCCGCCTGACCGCTCTGGACATCAAGGGTTCGCCATACCTCTACGTCGCACCGTTCTTCATCATCTTCGCGCTGTTCATGCTCTACCCGCTGGGTTACACGCTCTTCGTGTCCACCCGGAACTGGCAGCTCGGCGCGCAGACCTCGACCTCGGTGGGATGGTCCAACTACGTCGAGCTGTACCACGACCACGACTTCTGGAACTCGGTCGGCAACACGTTCGGGATCTTCGTGATCTCCACGATTCCCCAGCTGCTCATGGCGCTGTTCCTGGCCAACCTGCTCAACCGCGCCCTGCGCGGGCGCACGCTGCTGCGGATCGGGATCGTCGCGCCGATCGTGACCTCCACCGCGGTCATCGGCCTGGTCTTCAACCAGCTCTACAGCAAGGACTTCGGGCTGATCAACTACCTGCTGCACTTCGTTGGCGTGCACCACATCGACTGGAAGGCCAGCAAGGTGGCCTCGTGGTCGGCCCTCGCCACGATGGTGAACTGGCATTGGACCGGCTACAACACGCTGATCTACCTGGCCGGCATGCAGACGATCCCGAAGGACATCTACGAGTCGGCCTCGCTGGACGGCGCCCGGCCGATCACCCAGTTCTGGCGGATCACGGTACCGATGCTGCGACCGACCATCGTGTTCACCGTGATCATCTCCACCATCGGCGGTCTGCAACTCTTCGGCGAACCGGCGCTGTTCGGCAGCGGTTCGAACTATCTGGGCGGCGGCTCGCTGCACCAGTTCCAGACCGTGACGATGTACCTGCTGCAGGAGATGTTCAACCGTTCCCGGCTGGGTTACGCCGGCGCCATCGCGTGGGTCCTGTTCCTGTTGATCCTGATCACGTCGGTGCTGAACTTCCTCATCGTTCGCCGGATCAACTCGGACAAGTAAAGGAGCTGTGATGGCGACGCTTTACACCTCGCACGCCCGCGTCGACGAACCCCAACACCGCGAGCGACCCAGGCGGGTGCGGGCGGCCTCCTCCCGGCTGTGGCAGACCAGCCCGCTGACCTACCTGACCCTGCTCGTGGCGATCGTCCTGTCGATCTTCCCGCTCTACTTCATGCTGATCGGCGCGACGCAGGACAACGACGACATCTACAAGTCCCCGCCGGCGCTGCTGCCCGGCAGTCACCTCATGAGCAACCTGTCGAAGGTCTTCTCCAACGAGAGCGCGAACGTCGGCAAGGGCCTGCTCAACTCGGTCATCATCGCCAGTTGCGTGACCCTCTCGGTGGTCTTCTTCTCCTCGCTGGCCGGCTTCGCGTTCGCCAAGCTGCGCTTCCGCGGCAAGAGCGCGATGCTGCTGGTGATCCTCGGCAGCATGATGATCCCGGTGCAGATCGGGCTCATCCCGCTGTACCTGATCATGGTCAAGCTGGGCTGGGAGAACCGTCTGGCCGCGGTCATCGTGCCGGTGCTGGTCAACGGCTTCGGCGTGTTCATGATGCGGCAGTACGCCAGCCAGGCGGTGCCCGATGAGCTCATCGAGGCGGCCCGCGTCGACGGCAGCAACACGTGGGGCATCTACTGGCACGTCGTGCTGCCGGCGCTGCGCCCGGCCGCGGCGGTACTGGGGATCTTCACGTTCATGCAGACGTGGAACGACTTCCTCTGGCCACTGGTCGCCATGCAGGACCCGGCGAATCCAACGGTCCTGATATCCCTACGCAACCTGGGCAACGGGTATTACCAGGACTACGCGCAGGTGTTCGCCGGTACGGCGGTGGCGACAGTGCCGCTGCTGATCGTCTTCATCGTGCTCGGCCGTCAGATCATCGGCGGCATCATGGAAGGTGCTCTCAAAGCGTGACTACCTACAATCTCGCGCCCGAAGCTGTCCTGCTGGCACAGGATGCCGCGACGTTCCCCGCCGATTTCCTGTGGGGGGCGGCGACTGCCGCCTACCAGATCGAGGGAGCTGCGGCAGAGGACGGTCGGACCGCCTCGATCTGGGACACCTTCAGCCACACTCCCGGGCGGGTGGCCGGCGGCGACACCGGCGACGTCGCCTGCGACCACTACCACCGGTACCGGGATGATGTGGACCTCATGGAGCGCATGGGCCTGCGCTCGTACCGGTTCTCGACGTCCTGGTCACGGGTGCAGCCCGGCGGCTCCGGCCCGCTCAACCAGGCCGGCGTGGACTTCTACAAGCGGCTGCTCGACGAGCTGAACGGGCGGGGCATCGAGCCCTGGCTCACGCTGTACCACTGGGACCTGCCGCAGGAGTTGGAGGACGCCGGCGGCTGGCCCAACCGGGACACCGCCTACCGGTTCGCCGACTACGCCGCCGCCCTGCACCTCGCGCTCGGCGACCGGGTGTCGCACTGGACCACGATGAACGAACCGTGGTGCTCCGCGTTCCTCGGGTACGGCTCGGGCCAGCACGCGCCCGGCCGGGGGGAGCCGGCGCTCACCATTCCGGCCGCGCACCACCTCATGCTCGGCCACGGCCTCGCGACCCGGGCGATCCGGCAGCAGTCCGGCCCGCCGGCCAGCGTGGGCATCACGCTCAACCTGTACGCGATGTCGGCGGCCAGCGAGTGCCCCGAGGACCTCGACGCGACCCGCCGCATCGACGGGCTGGCGCACCGGATCTTCCTCGATCCGCTGCTCCTCGGCCGGTACCCGGAGGACGTGATCGACGACGTGCGCGGGCTGTCCGATTTCAGGCACGTCCGGGACGGCGACCTGGACGTGATCAGCGCGCCGCTGGACCTGCTCGGGATCAACTACTACAGCCGGTACGTGGTGGCCGCGCCCCCGGCGGGCACCCCGATGGCCGGCTCCGGACCCTCCGACTGGCCGGGCAGCGAGAACGTCCGGTTCGTGAGCCGGGACGTGCCGCTGACCGGCATGAAGTGGGAGATCGACGCTCCCGGCCTGGTCGAGGTGCTGCGCCGGGTGCACGACGAGTACCCGGAGCTGCCGTTGTACGTCACGGAGAACGGCGCGGCGTTCGACGACGTACCGGACGCCGAGGGTCGGGTCGACGACCTGGACCGGGTGGGATTCCTGGACGGCCACCTGCGCGCCTGCTACCAGGCGATCAGCGAGGGAGTCCCACTTCGCGGATACTTTGCCTGGTCGCTGCTGGACAATTTCGAGTGGGCCTGGGGCTACGAAAAGCGCTTTGGCATGGTGTATGTGGACTACACGACCCAGCGCCGGGTCTTCAAGGCCAGCGGCGCGTGGTACGCGCAGGTAACCAGGCGGAACGGGCTGACCGCACAATAGGGAGGCGATCAGGCTCGGACCGGCGAGGAGATTTGTGACATGACGACCCAGCGAACCCGTTCCGCCGGACGACCCACGCTGGACGAGGTGGCGGCCCGGGCGGGTGTCGGCCGTGGCACCGTGTCCCGGGTCGTCAACGGATCCCCTCAGGTGAGCCCCGAGGCGAAGGCGGCGGTCCAGCGGGCGATCGAGGAGTTGGGCTACGTACCGAACCGGGCCGCGCGGGCACTGGTCACGCAGCGTAACGACTCTGTCGCGCTGGTCGTCTCCGAGTCCGAGGCCCGGGTGTTCGGGGAGCCGTTCTTCGCCGGCATCATCCGGGGCATCAGCAGCGTGCTGCTGGAGACCCCGCTGCAGTTGTGGCTGGCGATGGCCCAGTCGCCGGAGGAGCGCGACCGGGTCAACCAGCACCTGACCCGCCAGCACGTCGACGGCGTTCTGCTGCTGTCCCTGCACGACGACGATCCGCTGCCCGGCCGGCTGCGCGAGCGCGGGCTGCCCGCGGTCCTCGGCGGCCGGCCGGCCGGCATGCTGATACCGGACGATCAACCGATCAACTTCGTGGACGTGGACAACGCTGGGGGCGCCCGGCAGGCGGTGGAGCACCTGGCGGCGGACGGGCGCCAGCAGATAGCGGTGATCGCCGGGCCGCAGGACATGGGCGTGGGCGTGGATCGACTGGCCGGGTACCGGCAGGCGATCGTGGAGGCCGGGCTCAAGCTGGACGAGGCCCTGATCGGGTACGGCGACTTCAGCGAGGAGAGCGGCGCGGCGGCCATGCGCGGGCTGCTGTCCGCCCGGCCGGGCATCGACGGGCTGTTCGCCGCCTCGGACCTGATGGCCTTCGGCGCCATGCGGGTACTCAAGGACCGGGGCCGGCGGATCCCGTCGGACGTGGCCGTGGTCGGGTTCGAGGACTCGGCCCTGGCGCGGCAGACCGATCCGCCGCTGACCACGGTGCACCAGCCGGTGGAGGAGATGGGTCGGGAGATGGCCCGGCTGCTGCTGGACCGGATCCGGGGCGAGGCGGACGAGCACCGCTCGGTGATGCTGGACACCCACCTGGTGCGCCGGGCCTCGGCCTGACCCGTTCCGGCCGCTTCGTCGCCGAAAGACTGACCCCGCCCGATCGTCGGGCCCGGGCCCGGGTGGGTCTGGTCCGGGCCCGCCGCCGCCAGCGCTGCCCCGCCGCCAGCGCCGCCCCGCCGCCGGCTGATCTTTCCCCCAATGTCGCTGGTCGGGCGAGGATTGGCGGGCTTTGTGGCGGGGACACAGTGTCGCAATCGTCCTGAAACGTAATTGCGCCAGGCTGGACCCGGCACACAGTTCAGAGGGGGTCCTCCATGTTGTTGCGGCTGCGGGTACGGCTGCCCGATCGCCCCGGCTCGCTCGGCCAGGTCGCCCGGACCCTGGGCGTGACCGGGGCCGACATCGTTCAGATGATCGTGCTCGAACGCGTCGGTGGGCGGGCCGTCGATGATTTCACGGTCATCTGGCCGGCCGCGACGCCGGTGAACCGGATCCTGGCCGGGCTCGCCGCCATCCCCGGGGTCGTGGTGGAGGGGGTCTGGCGGTCGACCGGGGGCGCACCGGCGGCCGGCGGCGCCGACGCCGAACTGGTCGGGCAGGTGGCGGCCAGCGCGGACGGGGGGATCACCACGCTGGTGGATGCCGTACCGGGGCTGCTGTCCGCGGACTGGGCCGCCGCACTGGTGGTACCGGCGAACTGGGCGAGCCCTGGTGAGCGCGGCACCCCGCCGTGCGGACCGGCCGTGGCGTACGCGAGTTGGCAGGCGCCCGAGCCGCTGCGGGTGCCCGACGTCACCCCGCTGCGGCCGCGCGCCTTCGAGGGGCCGGACGGCCTCCGGTACGCCGCCGCGCCGTTCGGCCGGTCCGGCGTGGTGCTGCTCGTGGCCCGGGGAGGCGGCGAGCACGACCTGCCCGTGCCGGCGTTCCACGTCACCGAGGTCGACCGGCTGTCCCAGCTGGTTCGCGCCTGCGCGCAGGTGCTCGGCGATCGGCTGGAGGAGTCGGTCGCCTCGGGCGCGGCCGGGCGCGGGCACCGGCGGCCCGACTGGCCGGTCAACCCGGCCGGCTCCGACCTCACCTCGCTACTGGACAGCTAGGAGTCGACATGACCTTGTGGCGAGTACGGGCGACGGTCGACGACCGGCCGGGGTACCTGTCGGTGCTGACGGCCAGCCTCGCGCTGCGCTCGGTGAACATCCTGTCGGTGCAGGTACACGCGACCGAGGCCGGCGCCGTGGACGACTTCCTGATCGACGCGCCGGACGCGTTGACCGAGGCGGATCTGCTCGCGGCCGTGGCCAAGGGTCGGGGCCGGGACGCCTGGGTCGGCCGCGCCGACGTGCGCGGCCTGGTCGACACGCAGACCCAGCTGCTGGGGGTGGCCACCCGGCTGGTGGCCGAGCAGGACGAGCTGGGGGTGGCGCTGGCCGGGCTGCTGGGCGGGGCCACGGTCTCGTGGCACCCGCAGGACTGCCCGGCCGGCCGGGACTTCGGTGAGGGCCTGATGCGGCTGCCCGACCCGGCCGGCGGGACGCTGCTGGTGCGGCGGGACGAGCCGCCGTTCACCCCGGCCGAGTTCGCCCGTGCGCACGCGCTGGTGGACCTGGCCGGCGCC
Source organism: Rugosimonospora acidiphila (assembly GCF_039543385.1). NCBI lineage: Bacteria > Bacillati > Actinomycetota > Actinomycetes > Micromonosporales > Micromonosporaceae > Rugosimonospora > Rugosimonospora acidiphila. The sequence goes on along the minus strand of NZ_BAABJQ010000004.1, from coordinate 60,814 downwards.
GTCCTGCGGCGGGCCACCAGCCGTTGGCAGCTGCTGCTGCCCGGCGGGGACGAGCTGACCGTCCGGCGGGCCGGACTCCAGGACGCCGAGGCGGTCGCGGCGCTGTACGCGGAGTGCTCCCGGCCCAGCCGGCACGGCGGGTACCCACGCACCGGCCGGTCGGCCGCCACGGCGCTGCGCCGGCGGCTGGAGGCGCCGGACGGAATGGTGCTCATCGCCGAGGCGGAGCCCGAAGGGCGGGTGATCGGCATGGCGGAGATCTTCCGAGACGGTACCGAGGCGGACGTGGCCCTGCTGGTCGCCGAGGCGTACCGGGGTCGGGGGGTGGGCGGCGCGCTGCTGCGGCGGGCGGCCCGGCTGGCGGCCGGCGACGGGGTGGAGGCGCTGCACGCGTACGGGCGCCCGGACAACCTGGCCATGGTGCGCACCATGGGCCGGCTGGGCCGCCCGCTGCACCAGGTGCTCGACGGCCCACTGCTGAGCGTGACCGCCGATCTGCGGCCGGACCTCGGCCCGGGGCCGTCGACCGAGCCCAATCCGGCGTTGCCCGGGATCACGGGGTGAAGCGGTACCCCATGCCGGGCTCGGTCAACAGGTACCGGGGCCGGGCCGGGTCGGGCTCCAGCTTGGCGCGCAGCTGAGCCACATACACCCGCAGGTAGTTGGTCTCCGTCTCGTACTTCGGACCCCAGACCTCCTGCAGCAGCTGGCGCTGCGAGACCAGCTTGCCGGCGTTGCGTACCAGCACCTCCAGCAGGTGCCACTCGGTCGGGGTCAGCCGCACGTCGGCGCCATCCCGGGTGACCCGGCGGGCGGACAGGTCGATGGTGAACGCCTCCGTCTCGACCACCGGCTCATGCACGGTCGGGGCGGCCCGGCGCAGCGCCGCGCGCACCCGGGCCAGCAGCTCATCCATGCCGAACGGCTTGGTGACGTAGTCGTCGGCCCCGGCGTCCAGCGCGCGCACCTTCGACTGCTCCAGGTGCCGGGCGGACAGCACGATCACCGGGGCGCTGGACCAGCCCCGGATGCCCTCGACCACGGCTACCCCGTCCATGTCGGGCAGGCCGAGGTCGAGCACCACCAGATCCGGGGGCTGCCGGGTGGCGGCGTTCAGCGCGGTGGCGCCGTCCGGCGCGAGTACCACCTCGTAGCCCCGGGCGCTCAGGTTGATCCGCAGGGCTCGCAGTAACTGGCGATCGTCGTCGACGACCAGGATCCGGCTCATTGTCCAGTCCACTGTGGACGTTCCTGGGCGGCCGGATCCCGGGGTGCCCGGGGCAGCGTCACGGTCATCGTCAGCCCGCCGCCCGGGGTGTCGGCGGGGTGCAGCGCCCCGCCCATCGCCTCGGTGAACCCGCGGGCGATGGCCAGCCCGAGACCCAGTCCGCCGTTGGCGGTGCGGTCGTCCAGCCGCTGGAACGGTGCGAACATCCGCTCCTGATCGGCCGGTGGTACGCCGCAGCCGTGGTCGACCACGGCGAGGTCGACGGTCGCGGGGGCGACCGATGCGCACAGGGTGACCGCCGATCCCGCCGAGGCGGTGACCGCGTTGTTCACCAGGTTTGCCACCACTCTCTCCAGCAGCCCGGGGTCGGCCGACACCAGCGGCAGGTCGTCGCCGACGGCCACCTCCAGCGCCGCGCCGGGCGCGGCGTGCAGCAGAGCCCGCGCCACCACCTCGTCCAGCGCCACGGGCCGAGCCTGGACTGACAGTACCCCGGCCTGCAGCCGGCTCATGGCCAGCAGATTCTCCACCAGATCGTCGAGCCGGTCGGTGGACTCCTCGACGGTCTCCAGCAGCTCCTCGCGGTCCTGTGTGGAGAACGCCACGTCGCCCGCGCGCAGGCTGGAGGCGGCGGCCTTGATGCTGGACAGCGGGGTGCGCAGGTCGTGGCCCACGGCGGCCAGGATCGCCGTGCGCACCCGGTCGACCTCGGCCAGCTGGGCCGCCTTCGCGGCCTGCTCGGCCAGCCGCTGCGCCTCCAGCGTCCGGGCCGCCGCCGTGGCCAGCCGGCCGAGCAGCCGCCGATCATCGTCGAGCAGGTCCGGGCCCGCCGCGAGCAGGCGCAGCCCGGGCGCGGCCTCCACCTCCAGCGTGGGCGCCGACGTGATCGGCTCGCCGACCGCGGCCACCAGGGCGCCGTGCTCCATCAGCGCGACGCCCCGCAGGTCGAAGGTGTCCCGTACGTGCCCGAGCAGCTGGTTCAGGGACTGATCGACCACCGGCGTGGCGGTGATCCGGGCGAGCAGCTCGGCCTCGACCCCACTGCGCGCCGCGGCGGCGCGCTGCCGGGCGGCGAGGTCGACCGCCACGCTGACGCTGACCGCCACGAGCACGTAGACCAGCAACGCGATCAGGTTCCCCCGCCGGTCCACGGTCAGCGTGTGTACCGGCGGCACGAAGTACCAGTTGAGCAGCAGGTCGGACGCCACCGCGGCGGCCAGCCCCAGCCACACGCCGCCGACGGCCGCGACCACCACCACCGGCACCAGGTAGAGCAGCGCGGCGTTGGTCAGGTTGTCCCGTTCCAGCATCGCGCTGAGGCAGGCCAGGCCGGCGACGCCCAACCCGAGCCCCAGCCAGGTTCGGGCCGTCGAGCGGGGCTGCGCGATCACGATTCAGTTATACGGCTGGTAGCCGATACCGGCTGCGCCGGTCACCACGGCTGAGGCCGGCGTCTCGGTGAGATCGGGCCGATTGGGACGCTTCGGCCGGTTCTTCGTCGCCGATCCGTCACGCCGGTCACGGTGGCCGGGGACCCCGGCGCGGCGCACCGGCCGGACCATCTTGAGGCGCCTTTAACAGTGCCGGGCTTTAGTTGGCGCGGCGGGCCCGCTCGGCGGCGCCCTGGCAGCGACCGGTCCGGGCAACGGGGTCGGGTCCCGGCACCGGATCCGGCCCCCGTGCGCCCGGACCGGGTCCTGCCTGGTCCGCGCCGGCGTCCCGGTCGAACCCCGGCCTAGGGTTGGACGTGATTCCCGGTGCCGGGTCCGGATGAGAGCGCCCGGTCGGGCCCGGGATCACACGGAGGCGAATGGTGGGCGGCAAGCGCTCACATGTAGGCTGACAACATGTCGCGGAGGTATCTGTCATGCCGTTTCGGGTGGTGATTCCGCGATGCGTCCGGTCGATCCACGGCTGATGCGCCTGCCGGGCCTGCGCGGCTACTTCATCGCGGTGACCGGCTCCGGGGTGCTCGCGGCGATCCTCGTCGTGGCACAGGCCAGCGCCCTGTCCAGGCTGGTGGCGGCCGGGGTGGGCGGGCGGCTGGACCGGGCCGCGCTGGTGGCGACCGCGGTGGTCGTGGCGCTGCGCGCGGCGCACCACGCCGGCCAGGGCATGCTGGCCGCCCGCGCCGCGGCCAACGTGAAGGCCGGCCTGCGCGAGCGGCTGCTGGACGCGGCGACCCAGCGGGGACCGGGCTGGCTGGCCGGCCAGCGCGCGGGTGAACTGGCCACCCTGGTCGGCCGCGGGGTGGACGCGCTGGACAACTACCTGACCGGGTACCTGCCGACGCTGGTGCTCGGCGTGACCGTACCGGTGGCGGTGCTGGCCCGGCTGGCCTTCGGCGACCGCACCTCGGCACTGGTGATCCTGCTCACTCTGCCGCTGATCCCGATCTTCGCCATCCTGGTCGGGGTGCACACCCGGTCGCGTACCGAGCGACAGTGGCGGCTGCTGTCCCGGCTCGGCGGCCACTTCCTGGACATGCTCTCCGGTATGCCGACGCTGCGCGCCTTCGGCCGGGCCCGGGCACAGGTCGACGTGGTCCGGGGGATGGCCGAGAAGTACCGCGGCGCGACCATGGCCACGCTTCGGGTGGCGTTCCTGTCCGCCCTGGTGCTGGAACTGGTGGCCACCGTGTCGGTGGCGCTGGTGGCGGTGCCGGTCGGCCTGCGGCTGCTCGACGGCAGGGTGACACTGCCGGTGGCGCTGCTGGTGCTGCTGCTCGCGCCGGAGGCGTACGCGCCGTTGCGGGCGGCCGGCGCGCAGTTCCACGCCAGCCAGGAAGGGCTGGCGGCCGCGGCGGACGCGTTCGCCGTACTGGAGCCGGAGTCGCCGCCAGCCGCCGGCGCGGACGAGACCCGGAGCCGGACCGAGACCCGGGCTCGGACCGAGGCCCCGAGCCGGACCGAGGCCCCGAGCCGGACCGAGGCCCCGAGCCGGACCGAGGCTCGGGTGCCCGACCCGGGCGCCGTGGAGCTGATCTTCGACCGGGTGTCGGCCGGGTACTCGGGCGAGCCGGTGCTGCGCGAGGTGTCCTTCACCGTCGCGCCCGGTGAGCGGGTCGCGCTGGTCGGGCCGAGCGGCGCCGGCAAGACCACGGTGCTCTCCCTGCTGCTCGGGTTCCTCGAGCCGCGGGACGGTCGGATCCTGGTCGACGGTGCCGACCTGTCAACGGTGGACCTGCGGGCGTGGCGAGAGCGGCTGGCCTGGGTACCGCAGAGGCCGCACCTGTTCGCCGCCTCCGTGCTGGACAACATCCGGTTGGGTGCGCCGGACGCCACCGCCGAGGCCGTGGCGACCGCCGCCGAGGCGGCCCAGGCGCACGGGTTCGTGACCACCCTGCCGTCCGGGTACGCGACGGTGCTGGGGGAGCGCGGGTACGGGCTTTCCAGCGGGCAGCGCCAGCGCCTCGCGTTGGCCCGGGCGTACCTGCGCTCCGGCGCCTCACTGCTGCTGTTCGACGAACCGACCGCCCGCCTCGACTCGGCCAGCGAGGCGGCGGTGCTGGCGGCGGCGGGCACCCTCGCGCAGGGCCGAACCGCGCTGCTGGTGGCGCACCGGCCCGCCCTGGTCGCGAGGGCGGACCGGATCCTCGAGGTGTCCGACGGAGCGGTACGCGAGCGGGTCGCCGAGCCCGACCCGGGCGGCGGCGCTCGGGGCGAGGGAGACCGTCGTCACTATTCGCGCGACGCCGATCACGCCGGTCTCGTGGTGGCCGAGGGGGGTGGGGTCGCGTGACGAGGCCCGCCGGTACCGGCGCGCCGGGCGCGAGGTTCGCCGGAGCGCGGCTGGTTGCCCGGGGCGGGGGCATCTGGCAGCTGCTCCTGGCGGCGCTGCTGTCTGCCGCCACCGACCTGTCCGGCCTCGGCCTGCTGGCCACGGCCACCTGGTTGATCAGCCGGGCCGCGCAGCGGCCACCGATCGTCGCGCTGACCGTGGCCATCGTGGCCGTGCGCGGGCTGGCCGTGGCCAAGGGGACGCTGCGCTACGTCGAGCGGCTGGCCGGCCACGACGCGGCGCTTCGAGTACTGGCCCGGCTGCGTACCCGGGTCTACGCGACCGCCAGCCGTGGCACCGATCCGCTTCCGCGCGGCGACCTGCTGGCCCGCCTGGTGTCCGATGTGGACAGTGTGCAGGATCTGTTGCTGCGCTGCGCGATCCCGGCCGGGGTCGGCGGGATCGTGGCGCTGGTCACGGTCGGGTTCACCGCCGCGTTCTCCGGCCGGGCGGCGCTGCTGCTGCTGGCCGGGCTGCTGGTGGCCGGGCTCGCGTTGCCCGCGCTGGCGTACCTGCTGGCCAGCCGCGCCGCCGCGCGGATAGCCCAGGTGCGCGGCCGGTACCTGGCTGCGTCGGTGGATGTGCTGGCCGGCGCCGCGGACCTGGCCGCCTTCGGCGCTACCGAGGCGGCCCTGGCCGACGCGGCCGGGCAGTCCTCGGCCCTGGCCAGGCTGGAGCGCCGGGCTGGCGTGGCCGGCGCGGTGACCGGAGCGGTCGGCGCGCTCGTGCCGGGCGCCACGGCGATCGGGGTGCTCGCGCTGAGCGTGCGGGGCGGCCCGTCGGTCATGGTGGCGGTGCTGTCCCTGCTGGCGCTGGCGGCGGTGGAGGCGGTTCTCCCGCTGCTCGGTGCGGCGGTGCGCTACGCCGAACTGCGCGGAGCCTGGCAACGGGTCCGGCCGCTGCTGCTGGCCGGCGACGAGCTACCGGGCGAGTCCGGGTCGGCTGAGCCCGGGGCGGGTGAGCCCGGGTCGGCTGAGCCCGGGGCGGGTGAGCCCTCGGCCATCGTGGCTCCACCGGCCATCGTGGCGCGGCAGCTCACCGTGCGGTATCCCGGTGGCCCGGTGCCCGCGCTGGACGGCGTCGACCTGGAACTGCCGCCCGGCCGCCGGGTGGCCGTGGTCGGGCCCAGCGGTGCCGGCAAGTCGACGCTGCTCGGGGTGCTGACCGGGGCGGTCCAGCCGACCGCCGGCCGGCTCTCGGTCAGCGGTGCGGCGCCGGACGGTGCCACGCCGGACGGTGCCACGCCGGACGGTGGCCCGGTGCGCGTGGGCCCGTCGGAGGGCGGTGCGGCAGAGGGGCGCGAGGCGCTGGGCTGGCCGCGCTCCGGCGGGGTGCTGGCCGACGGGTACGTGTTTCACGCCTCGGTACGGGAGAACCTCACGCTGGGCCGGGCCGGGTTCGACGATGCGGCGCTGGGCCGGGCGCTCGCGGTCGCCGGGCTGGCCGACTGGGCGCAGCGGCTGGACGAACTGGTCGGCGAGGACGGCGCCCAGGTGTCCGGGGGCCAGCGCCAGCGGCTCCTGCTGGCCCGCGCGCTGCTCGATCCGCCGCCGGTGCTGGTGCTGGACGAGCCCACCGAGGGGCTGGACCCGGAGGCCGCCGACGCGGTCCTGGCCGACGTGCTGCGGGCCGCCGACGGGCACACCGTGGTGATGGTCACTCACCGGCTGGTTGATCTGCGCGCCTTTGACGAGATCGTGGTGCTCATCGACGGCCGGATCTCCCAGCGTGGCCCGCACGACGCCCTGGTCGAAGGGCCCGGATGGTACTCCACGTGGGCCGGAATCAGGGAGGTCCCGGAGTCGACCTTCGCCAGTGGTATGGGACGCTGAAATGGTGTCCGCTGTTGACATCGAGGGCTACGCGGCCGGCCTGGCCGCGGCACTGCGCGGTCCGCGCCGGGTCCGCGATGACCTGGTGGCCGAGGCGCGCGACAGCCTGATCGACGCGGCCGAGGCATACGAGGACGCGGGGCTGAGTCCGGCGGACGCCCAGCGCCGGGCGGTCGCCGAGTTCGGCTCGTACCAGGAGATCGTCCCCGACTACCAGGCGGAGCTGGCGGTGGCGCAGGGCCGGCGCACCGCCATGCTGATCGCGCTGGCGCTGCCCACGCTGTACCTGCTCGCCCCCCTGATGTGGCGGCACGGCCCGTGGCCGGGTGGGCACCCCATGTCCGCCGGGTACCTGAGGCTCGCCTCCAGCTTCGACTACCTCTCCCTGGCCGGCGGGCTGCTGGCCGCGGTCGTGCTGCTCGGCTTCGGCTGGGGCAGCCGGTACGTGCGGGACGGCGTGCGGCTGACCCACGCGGTCGGGTACGGGGCCCTGACCTTCCTGCTGGTGCACGGCATCGCCGGCGGCGTGGTCTATCTGTGGAGCGTGGCGCAGTGGCCGGCGGCGGTGCGGTGGCCGCTGCTGGGCGCCGGGGCGGCCATGTGGGTGGCGTTCGACTACGCGGCGGTGTGCGCGTGGCGGTGCCTGGCCACGAGCCGGGCCCAGCGTGCGGCCCAGCGACGGATCAGCCGGCGGCCGGTCGGGGCGTGAGCACGGCGCCGATCGTGCTGGCGAACTCGTGCCAGGCGGTGCGCTCGGCGGTCAGCGTGCGGCGGCCGGCGGCGGTCAGCTGATAGGTGCGCCGTTCCCGGCCACCGACCGTGCTCCACGCGCTCTCGACCAGCCCGGCGCGCTCGAGGCGGCGCAGGGCGGGGTAGACGGTGCCGGTGGGCAGGTTGAGCACGCCTCCGCTGCGCTCCTGCAGCGCCTCGATGATCGCGTACCCGTGCCGGGGCTCACTGTCGAGCACGGCGAGTAGGAGCGCGTCGAGGTGCCCGCGGAGAGCATCGGCCTTCATGTGTAGCGAGTCTACGGGTTAGTCGGCGCTGCCCGCCAGCGGGCACCCCCCGGGACGTGGGCGAGCCGTCCCCCGGGCGCCCCACGGGGCGATGGCTTACCGGATGTTGGGACGGCAGTCCGGAGTATCGAGGCACCGGCGCTGACGGCCGCCGGCGCAGACGGACGGCCTGTGCGACCGTCAGCGACACGCCCTGGAATCCATTTGTGACGCCATGCGACCTTCTGGTGGCAATCGGCATCAATGCAGGATGGAGGAATCATGGCCGGCATACCGGGCTACCGCGACACCCCGATCCAGCCGTGGGACGACACCGCCTCGGTCAGCTGGGACGAGGCTGAGCAGTTCATCCGGCTGTTCCACCGGGAGAATCGGGACGTCGGCCCGGTGGAGCGGCGGCTGGCCCGGGTACGCGCCGAGATCGAGGACACCGGCACCTACGCGCACACCCGCCGGGAGCTGACCTTCGGCGCGCAGGCCGCCTGGCGCAACGCGAGCCGGTGCGTCGGCCGCCTGTACTGGCGCAGCCTGGTCGTGCGGGACCGGCGCGGGTCCGGTACGGCCGAGCAGATCTTCGACGACCTGGTCGATCACCTGCGGCTGGCCGGCGGTGGCCCGGCGTCCGAGCTACACGCCGAGGACGCCACGCGCCGGGCGGGCCGGATCCGCCCGGTGATCTCGATCTTCGCCCCCGCCCGGCCGGGCCGACCGTACCCCCGGGTGTGGAACGAGCAGCTGATCCGCTACGCCGGGTACCGGCTGCCCGACGGCCGGGTGGTCGGCGACCCGCGGTACGTCGACTTCACCGAGACGGTGACCCGGCTGGGGTGGCAGGGCAAGCGGGGCGAGTTCGACGTGCTGCCGCTGGCCATCGAGGCGCCGGGGGACGGGGTGCGCCTGTTCGAACTGCCCGAGGACACGGTGCTCGAGGTGTCGCTGCGCCACCCGGAGCAGCGGTGGTTCGCCGAACTGGGGCTGCGCTGGCACGCGGTACCGGTGATCTCCAACATGCGGCTGACGATCGGCGGGGTGCACTACCCGCTCGCGCCGTTCAACGGCTGGTACCTGGGTACCGAGATCGGTGCGCGCAATCTCGCCGACCCGGACCGGTACGACCTGCTGCCGGCGATCGCGGCCCGGCTGGGGCTGGACACCACCAGCGAGGCGACGCTGTGGCGCGACCGCGCGTTGGTGGAGCTCAACCGCGCGGTGCTGTGGTCCTTCCAGGCGGCGGGGGTACGCATCTCGGACCACCACACCGAGGCGCGCCGCTTCCTCGCGCACGTGGAGCGGGAGCGGCGGGCCGGCCGCCGCACGCCGGCGGACTGGAGCTGGATAGTGCCGCCGATGTCGGGCGCGGCTACCCCGGTGTTCCACCGGTACTACCACGAGGCCGACCAGCGGCCGAACTTCTACCTCGACGCGGTGGCCGCCGAGTTGGCCCGGTACGGCCGGATCGCCGCGCCGGCGGTGGCGGATCCGCGAGTGGTGCCCAAGCCGCGCCAGTCGGTCGGCGGGTGCCCGCTCGCGTCCGCGCCGGAGCCGGCCCGGCTCGAGCCGCGGCGGCCGGCCGAGCCCCGGCGGAGCGTGCCGGCCGCGCCCGAGCCGCGGGTGCCGGAGCCGCGTCAGCCGCTGGGGCGCGAGGTCCTCAGCTCCTTGCGTTGAATTCGGCCGGATTGGCGACGTACCGCCGCGGCGGTACGTCGCCACCAGGGCATCCGCCGGTACCGGTCGCAGTGGCCAGCGGGGCACGTGACGCACTCCGATCCCGATCGGTAGTGCGTGTGCTCGTCACGCGAGTGACCACACAGACAGAGCAAGGTTCAGCCGTTCCAGAGGTGCATGTACAAATCGTTGCTCACATTTTACCAACTGTAGTTTTTCCTGCTAGCGCACTGTAAAAAAAGGTATTGATTGCTGACCGTGGATGGGTGGCGGACAGCGCGTTTCGCCGTGCCCGGCACCGCCGACCGGGGCCCCCGCCCCGCACCGCATTGGCATGTCGGATTGCCGACCTGGGCCACTGTCGATCGTCTGCTTCGCCAACACTCGTATCCGACTTGTCGTGACTCTTATCTGATCAGAGGGAGGCGCCGAGCCTCGCCTATCGTGGGTACGGTTCGGAGCCGTTATTCTGGCGCGGCGTCGCCTGCTCACCGGGGGACGTTGGACCGGTGAGTGTTACGGCATTTGGAGATTCAGGTTGATCGTTCCCGCAACCATCTGTAATGCATGTGAGCCGCAAAGCGCTATCCAATGAGCGAGAGAGTCGAGGCGGATGGGCCGAGCGTGGGGAGGCGGCAGATGGGGCAGCCAGCGGGCTCGGGTGAGACATCCCACACTCAACAACCGAGGCTGCGGGTCAGCGTCATCGTTCCGGCGCTCAATGAGGAACGCAATCTTCCCTATGTGTTGAGCCGCATGCCGGCCGACATCGCCGAGGTGATTCTGGTCGACGGCGGTTCGGTCGACGGTACGGTCGCCAAGGCGCGCGAGGTGATGCCGTCAGTGATCGTGGTGCAGCAGACGCGTACCGGCAAGGGCAACGCGCTGGCCTGCGGCTTCGCCGTCAGCACCAGCGACATCGTGGTGATGATCGATGCCGATGGATCGACCGATCCCGCCGAGATCCCGCGCTTCGTCGACGCGCTGCTCGCCGGCTCCGACTACGCGAAGGGCTCACGGTTCCGGCCGGGCGGCGGCAGCCACGACATCACGCGCTTCCGCAAGCTGGGCAACTACTTCCTCAACGCGACCGTCAACCTCTTGTTCCGCACACACTTCACCGACCTGTGCTACGGGTACAACGCGTTCTGGCGCGAGGCACTGAAGGTGATGGACCTGCCCGACGTCGAGCTGCCCAGGCCGGCCAACGGCGACCGGTTGTGGGGCGACGGGTTCGAGATCGAAACCCTCATCAACGTCCGGGTCGCCAGCCATGGCCTGCGGATCGCGGAGGTCGCCAGCGTCGAGGCGGCGCGCCTGCACGGGGTGAGCAACCTCAACGCGTTCGGTGACGGCCGCCGGGTGCTGCGCACCATCTTCGCCGAGTACCGTCGCCACCGTGAGCTGCTCAAGCGGGAGCGGCGCATCATGTCGGTCGACTCCGACACCGTCGAGTTGCCGGCGCCGGCACGGCCGGCCGAGGTGCCGCCCGAGCCGGCATCCGGCCAGGTCACCGCCGAGAGGAAGTGATAGCCGTGGCGGACGCTGGAGTCAGCGTGGTCATTCCGTGCCATACCGAGAAGCGCAAGGAGCAGCTGGCTCGGGCCGTCGCCTCGGCGCAGGCGCAGCGACCGGCCCCGGCACAGGTCGTGGTGAGCGTTGACCACAACGACGCGCTACTGGACTACGCGGCCTCGACGTTGACCGGCGTGACGGTGGTGGCCAACGAATTCGACCGCGGCGTCTCGGGTAACCGCAACACCGGGGTCGCGCACACCAGCACCCCGATCATCGCCCTGCTCGACGACGACGCGTACGCGCACCCGGGGTGGCTGGCCGGCCTGTCTGAACCGTTCGAGGATCCGCGGGTCGTCGGCTCGGGTGGGGCGATCGTGCCGGTGTGGGAGAGCCCGCGGCCGTCGTGGTTTCCCGACGAGTTCCTGTGGGCCGTCGGCGGTTCGTACACCGGGATGCCCACAGTCACCGCGCAGGTGCGCAACGTGTGGTCGGCCAGCATGGCGGTGCGCAGGGACGCCTTTGACGCGGTCGCTGGCTTCCGGGTCGGCTTCGGCAAGGTCGGCGACCGGGCCCGGCCGGAGGACACCGACCTGTGCCTGCGGATGAGTAAGGCGACCGGCGGCCGGTGGATGTACGTGCCGGAGGCGCGCATCGACCACCCGGTGCCCACCGCGCGGACCACCGTCCGATTCTTCCTGGGCCGCTGCTTCAACGAGGGCCGCGGCAAGGTTGAGATGGGCCGGCTCAACGACGGGCGGGAGAGCCTGGACTCCGAGCGGGACTACCTGCGCCGCACGCTGCCCCGGGCGATCGGCCGGGGAGTAAGCGGCGCGCTGCGCGGCCAGGGCGTCGCCAACGCCGGACGCGCCGCCGCGGTGCTCGCCGGAATGTGCGCCGCCGCGGCCGGTGGCGCGATGGAGACGGTACGGCCGAACCGCGCGGGTACGCCCGTTCCCTCCGGCCAGCCCTCGACCGGCACAGCGGTGAGGGAGCCGGCGTGAGCCTCGCATCCGTGGTGGAGCCGACCGGTGCCGGGGCGCGGGTACCGGCGGTCGTGCGTGACCTGGAGCTGTCCGAGGCGCTGCCGGCGATTCCGGCCACCGACCCGGCCGGCCGCCGCGCCGATCGGATCTGGCTGCTGGTACGGCTGTTCACCGAGCCGCTGGGCTTCGCCGTCCTCGACGTACCGGATGGGGGGCTGGCACCCGAACAGCTCGCGGGTGCCGTGCTGGCCCGGTTCGGTCCGGCCATCGCCGAGCGGGTCGCCGCCGCCGGTGGGATCGCCGACGGGCAGCTCCCGGTTGGCGGGATCACCGTGCCGGGGCCGGTGCCGTTCCTGGCCCGGCGCGAGGAGGTGCTGCGCGACGCGCCGCCGATCACGGTGGTCGTGTGCACCCGTGAACGTCCGGAACAGCTCGCGGCGTGCCTGGACAGCCTGCTCGACCAGGCGTACCCGCGGCTGCGCGTACTGGTCGTGGACAACGCGCCGGCGACGGACGCGACGGCCCGGGTGGCCCGGGCGGCCGCCGAACGCGGGCCGGTGGACTACCTGGTCGAGCCCGTACCCGGTCTGTCCCGCGCCCGGAACCGGGCGGTGGCCTCGGCACCCGGCGAGATCCTCGCCTGGATCGACGACGACGAGCGGGCTGACCGGTACTGGCTCGCCGAGGTGGCCCGCGCGCTCGCCGACCACCCAGACGCCTCGGTGGTGTCCGGGGTCATCGTGCCGGCCGAGCTGGAGACCCAGGCGCAGCTGCTGTTCGAACAGTTCGGCGGGCACAGCAAGGGTCGCGGGTTCACTCCCGACGTGTTCGGTCCGGCGACCGCGCACCGGCAGAGCCCGCTGTACCCGCTGCCACCGTTCGGTACCGGAGCGAACATGACGTTCCGGCCCGGCGTCATCGAGCGCATCGGCGGCTTCGACCGCGCGCTGGGCGCCGGTACGCCGGCCATGGGCTCCGAGGACACGCTGGCCTTCACGCAGGTGCTGCGCAAGGGCGGGACGATCGTCTACCAGCCGAGCGCGATCTGCCGCCACTACCACCGGCGCGACCTGGACGGGCTCAGGCGGCAGATGCGCGGGTACGGCTGCGGGCTCACCGCGGCGTACACCAGTCTGGTGCTGCACAATCCGCTCGTGCTGTTTCCGCTGCTGCGCCTGATTCCCACCGCGCTGCGCGACCTGAACGGCGACGACAGCCTGCGCAACGCGGGCCTCGACGAGAACTTCCCGGCCGAGCTGATGTCGGCCAACCGGCGGGGGATGCTCGCCGGTCCGCTGGCGTACCTGCGAGGCTTGCTCGCACCGCGACGCGCGACTGGTCTCGGTCGTCGCGCGGCACCAGACGCGCCGAGCCAGACCAGTCGAACACAGACGATGCGGCGCACATGAACGAGAACGACGACGGCTCGACCGCCCCGAACGGCTCCCGATCGGGACGGGATGATCCTGCGGCCGACCGTGCGGCGCGCCAGCGGCCACCGGCGCAGTCGGCCGAGGAGACCTCGGTCATCCCGCGGATCGCGGCCGCGACGCGGAAACCGGACGAGACGGCGGTGAACCCCCGGACGGACTCGAGCCTGCCGCAGCCGGCCGGGACTTCGCAGCCGGCGGGGAGTCAGCAGCCGGCCAGGACTTCGCAGCCGGCGGGGAGTCAGCAGCCGGCCGGGATTCCGCGGCCCCGGCCCGCCTCGGAGCAGCGCCCCAAGGCCTCCGCGCCGGTTACGCCACCGGCCCAGCGTGCGCAGCCGGCGCACGGCGCATCGCCGGCGCGGCCGGCCCAGGGCGCATCGCCGGCCCAGCCGGCGCAGGGCGCATCGTCGGCGCAGCCGGCCCAGGGGACGCAGCGGGTCCAGGGCACGCAGCCGGCGCAGCGTGCGCAGCCGGGCTCGGGCACGCAGCCGGTGCAGCGTGCGCAGCCGGCGTCGGCCGCGCAGCCGGCCCCGCCCGCGCCGCCGGTCCAGCGTGCGGCGCCGGCTCAGTCGGTACCGGCCCAGCCCGTGCGGCCGGAGGTGGCCCGGCCGGCGGCCTCCCGCGTGCCGCCCGCTCAGCCTTCGGCGCCAGTTCAGCCTTCGCCGTCCGCCCGGTCCGTGCCGCCCGCCCGGTCCGTGCCGCCCGCTCAGTCCTCGGCGCAGACCCGGCCGGGAACGCCCGCTCGGGGTGCGGCCCCCGCTCAGCCCCGCACGTCCGCTCAGCCCGGCGCGACTATTCAGCCCGGTGCGTCCGCTCAGCCTGGTGCGTCCGCTCAGCCCGGTGCGTCCGCTCAGCCTGGCGTACCCGCTCAGCGCACGGCGTCGGAAGCGGCTCGGCCGGCGTCCAGGTTGGTGACGCCGCCCGCACGCACGGTGGCGTCCAGGCCGGTGACTCCGCCGGCACCACCGGCGGCTTCGGCACCACCAGCCGCTCCGGCTCGGTCAGCGGCGCCGCATCCATCGGCTCCCACACCGCAGGCAACGACTCAGCCGCCGGCTCAATCGGTGCCTCCGGCCAAGGCCAGACCGGCCGGCTCCGCACCGGTGGTCCAGCCCACCCGGCCGGCCCAGTCCACGCAGCCCGCCCAGCCCGGGCAGCCCGCGCGGCCGGCCCAGTCGACGGCGCCGGCTCGAACGACGCAGCCGGGCCAGTCGACGCAGCCGGGCCAGCCGGGCCAGTCCACGCGGCCGGCCCAGTCCACGCAGCAGGCTCAGCCCAGGCAGCAGGCTCAGCCCACGCGGCAGGCCCAGCCCGGGCAGCCCACGCGGCAGGCCCAGCCCGGGCAGCCCGCGCGGCCGGCCCAGCCGGGCGTACCCGCGCAGCGCGCGGCGTCACAGCCGGCCCAGCCGGCGTCCAGGTTGGTGACGCCGCCCGCACGGACGGTAGCGTCCAGGCCGGTCGCGCCGCCGGCAATGCCGCCCTCGCAGGCGCCGTCGACAACGCCAGCCTCGCCGGCATCGCCGCGCACGCCTCCAGCGCCGCCGCGTACGCCTCCGGCGTCCCGGCCAGCCGCGGGGTCAGCGTCACCTCAGCGCGCCGCGCCCCAGTCGGCCGCGCCGCAATCAACCTCGCCCCAGTCGACCCCGTCTCCGTCGGCGGCGCGCGTACCCGGGTCGCCCGCGGCCCCGCCACCCCCGTCACGAGCGGCTCAGGCGTCCGCGCCCGTGGTGCCCAGGCAACGCACGGCACCGTCCGGCCCGCCGGCCGGTCCCGCGACTCCGCCCAGGCCGGCCGGCCCGGGAACGCCGGGAACGCCACGCACTCCCGGAACTCCACAGACTCCAAACACTCCACGGACTCCAAACACCGCACGGACGCCAAACACCGCACGGGCTCAGGGACCCCAGGCTGCTGCTTCTGGGGCGGGGCCTCGGGCCACACGGCCGGGAGACACCGGGGCCCGGCTGGTGGTACCCGCGCAGCGAAAGGGCGAGAGTGCCGCGCGGGTGCCGGCGGTCGCCCCGGATCAGACGGCCGTCCTGCCCCGGCTCGGCGTACCCGCGCCCGACACCACCGTCGTGCTGCCCCGCGTGGCCGAGGCTCCCGCGCCCGCCGGGTCGGCCGCGCCCGCGTCTCGCCTGCTGCCGTCCCTCGGCCGGGCACCGGAGATCCTCGCCCTGTGCGCGTTCGGCGTGCTCCTCGTGGCGCTGTCCTACCAGGGCGGTCGTACCGGGGCGGGCTGGGCGGGCGCGGCGTACTGGCTCGGGCAGTTCCTGGTCTTCACCCCGGTCGCCGTGCGGATGTTCTTCGGCCGCCTGGCCGGCGTCGTGGAGTCGTTCCTGCTCGTCATGGGTCTGGCGGTCGACCAGTACCTGCAGAAATGGCTCTACAGCCCGGATCAGTTCCGGTTCCCGGACGAGTTGCAGCACTGGGTGGGTACCAGCATCCTGCTGCAGGCCGGCCGGCTGTTCCAACCGAACGACGCGCTACCGGTGGCGGTGCACTTCCCTGGGCTGGAGGAGTTGACGGCGTCGCTGTCGTCGCTCACCGGACTGTCCATTACCAACGCCGGTCTGTTGGTCGCCGCCGTGGCCCACCTGACCTTCATCGGGCTGCTGTTCCTGGTGGTACGCAGCACCGGAGGCTCGCCCGAACTGGCCGGCGCGGTATGCGTGATCTACGCGACCGCGCTGCACTACCTCTTCTTCGACTCGATGTTCATCTACCAGACGGCGGCGCTGCCCTTCATGATGCTGGCGGTGTGGGCCAGCCGGAAATGGCAACCCCGGCAGCGGCGGACCGTGCCGTACGCGGTGCTGTGCGGAGTGGCGCTGGTCGGGGTCTCGATGTCGCACCATGTCACGGCGGCGGCCACGGTCGCCACCCTCGGCCTGATCGGCATCTGTGAGGTGATGATGACCCGGCCCCGGCGCTGGGGCACCCTGATCGTCGCGGGTGCCGGCGCGGTCGTGGTCATCGCGTGGTTCTCGCTGGTGGCCCGCGAGGTGTTCGGCTATTTGGGGCCGCCGATCCAGCAGATGGCCAGCGGGCTGACCGGGATACTGAGCGGGGCGAGTTCGAGCGGCGGATCGTCATCGCCGGGCAACCCGCTGTGGCAGCTCGCGGTGGAGGCGCTGGGCCTGCTGGCGCTGCTGGCCCTGCTGATCCGGGCCGCGCAGGTGAGCTGGCGGGCGACCGGCCGGTTCGACCCGTGGCGGGCGGCGGCGCTGATCGGCTCGCTGGTCTTCTTCGCCTCGACGGCCGTGCGCTTCGTCGGTGCTGAGGGGCCGGAACTCGCCGGCCGGGCGTCGACCTTCACGTACATCCCGATGTCGATGGTGGCGGCCGGGGTGCTCGTCGGCTGGCGACCCCGGGTGAGGCCGCCGTCCCGGCCGGCCGCGCTGAGCCGGGTGGTGCAGGGCTGGCTGAACCGGATAAGACCGATCTGGGTACCCCCGGTCATCCTCGGCCCGGTCATCGTGGTCCTGCTCATGGTTGGTGCCCGGGTGGGCGGGTGGCCGCCCTACTGGGAGGAGTTGCCCGGACCGTACCTGGTGTCGGGGTATGAGCGCTCGGTCGATGAGGAGGGGGTGAGCGCCGCGGTGTGGACGCACGACTGGCTCGGGCCGGATCACCGGGTGGCCGCCGACATCACCGGCGCTACCCTGGTGTCCACCTACGGCGAGCAGAATCCGGTCGGCGAGGCATCGAAGCTCTACTACGACGGCACGTGGAACCTTGATGACGAGCTGTTGCTCCAGTCATTGGGGGTCGACTATCTCTGGGACGACACCCGGATGTCCCAGCAGTTGCCCATCTCCGGGGCATACTTTCCGGTTGATCCGCAGGCCGGCAAGCGCACGACCCCGATCCCGGCCGGGAACCTGAACAAGTTCGACGAGGTCGCGGGCATCAACCGGGTGTACGACAACGGCGCCATCCGGATTTACGACATGAGGAACGCATGAGGCTGGCAGGTACGCGCTCGGCGGCGGTGGCCGCCGCGGCGCCGGCTGCCCTGGCGCTGCTGGCCTGGCTCGTCGCGTTGCAGCACGCGGTCGGACCGGCCCGGGTGGTGGCCGGACTGCTGCTGGTCTTCGTGCTCCCCGGCGTCGCGGGCAACCTGGCGCTGTTCCCCGACACGGGCACGGGTGCCGGCGCCGGCGCGGACTCGGCCCGGCCGTCCCGGCTGGAGCGCGTGGTGCTGGTACCGGCGCTGAGCCTGGCGGTGCCGGTGATCGGCGGCGTGCTGCTGGACGTCGTGGGCCTGCACCTGACGGCCGGTACCTGGGGCGGGCTCGGCGCGCTCACCACGGTCGTGCTGGCCGGCGTCGGATACCTGCGTGGGCGGCACGGCCTCGGAGCGCCCGCCGGGCAGCGTCCGGGCGACCTGTCGGCGGCGGCCACCCAGGTGATAACAGCCCAGGCGACCCGGATCCCACCGGGAACGACTCAGGCGGTCAGAACCCAGGCGATCAAGACCCAGGCGGTCAGCGCGCAGGCGTCCACCACCCAGGCGGTGACCACGCAGGCGGTGCGGCCGCCGGAGGGCCGGTGGTCGCGCCGGACCGCCCTGCGGCTCGCCCCGCTGGGGCTGGCGGTGGTGGTGCTCGCCGGCGCGGCCTACATCGGCCTGCACAGCGCCAACCTGCAGCGGCGGGAGGCGTTCACCGCGCTGTCGATGCTGCCCGACGACGATCCGAACTCGACGGACCAGGTGCGCCCGGTGACCCTCTCGGTGGACTGCCACGAGGTGGAGCAGACCCGGTACACGGTTCAGGTGCAGGAGGGCGACGCGGACGGACCGCGGTACCAGGTGTCCCTGGCGCCCGGCGAGGTGTGGAAGCAGGATCTGAACGTGCCGATCAGCGACCGGGTCACGGCCAACCTGTTCAAGGGTGACGGGACCACGCCGTACCGCACGGTCTTCGTGTCCGGGCTGCTACCGCAGTGACGTTCTACAACAGCGGCAACGCCCGCGACACCCCGCACGCGAACCCCGCCGACCGCCGGGAGGCGCTGCTCGAGGCGCTGCGCTGGATGACGGTCTACGAGAGCGCGACCGCCGCGACTCCACGTAACCGGCTGCAGCGGGTGGTCAAGCGCAACGGCGACCTGCTCAGCAACTCCGGCGCCCTGATGGCGACCAGCGTGATGACCTCGCTGCTCGGCTTCGTGTACTGGTGGGTCGCCGACCGGTCGTTCTCGCCGGACGCGGTCGGCGCCGCCTCGGCGGGAATCTCCGCGATGACCCTGGTCGGCACGCTGGGCATGTTCGGGATGGGCACGCTGCTCATCTCCGAGCTGCCCAAGGCCAAGAGGGGGCAGTGGAGCCTGATCTCCACCTGCGTCACGGTCGCGGCGGCGGCGTCGACGCTCGGCGGGCTCATCTACGTCGGGCTGGCGCTGTTCGTGATCCCCGGCCTGCGCGGCTCGCTCGGCTCCCCGCTGGGCATCCTGCTGCTGATCGTCGCGATGGGCCTCAACGGCGCGATGCTGGTGTTCGACGAGGGCCTGGTCGGGCTGCTGCTCGGGCATCTGCAGTTGCTGCGCAACGCGTACTTCGCGGTCGGCAAGCTGGTGGTCGTCGGCGTGGTCGCCCTCCTGCCGGTGGCGGTGACCGGCGGCGAGATCCTGGCCACGTGGGTGGCCGGAATCCTGCTGTCCCTGCCACTGCTCTGGCTGTCGCTGCGCTCCCGCGAGATCGGTTCGGTCCGGCCGCACCTGTCGGCCCTGCGGGGTCTGGGGCGCAACGCGCTCGACCACAACCTGCTCAACGTGGCGCTGTTCCTGCCGCGTACGTCGCTGCCGCTGGTGGTCACGGGGGTGATCTCCACCCGGGCCAACGCCGCGTTCTACACGGCGTGGATGGTCATGTCCTTCCTTTCCATGATCCCGGGCAGCATCGCCACCACGCTGTTCGCGGTCGCCAGGGGTGACCTGGCCGGGCTGCGGGCACGGGTACGCATCGGGCTGACGTTGGCGCTGGGCGTCGGCGTACCGGTGTCGACCGGCATCGCGGTGCTCGCCAAGCCCATCATGAGCGTGTTCGGGCACGAGTACGCCGCCTCGGCCTCCGGTGCGCTGTCGGTTCTCGCGCTGACCTACGTGGTGGGCGTCGTCCGGCAGTTCTACGTGGCCATCTCGCGGGTGAAGCAGCGGGCGCGCCAGGCGAGCATCTACGCGGTGGCGATCGGCATCATGGAGCTCGGTGCGGCCTGGGTCGGCGGCCACCACGGTGGGCTGTCCGGGCTGGTGGCCTGGCTCGCCGGGGCGTTCGTGGTCGAGGGCGTGTTCATGGCACCGACCGTGATCCGGGTCGCGCTGGTCCGGGTCGCCCCGACGCCCCCGGCGGACTCGACCTCCGCGGAGGAATCGGCCGGGGCAGCGGAGTCCGGGACGGGCGGCGAGCAGTCCAGCGACCCGCAGTCGGCCGCGGCGAAGGCGCTGACCACGCCAGTGGTGCCGGCCCGGCCGCGCAAGAAGTCGACGTCCGGCAAGAAGCGGGCGCCCGAGCTGCCGGGTGAGCAGACCGTGGTGTTCACCAACTCCAGGCCGGACGAGACGATGGTCATCCCGCGCGCCGCACCCGGGGACACGATGGTGCTGACCGGCTCCAAACCGGACGAGACCATGGTGCTCGGCGGGTCCAGGCCGGACGAGACCATGGTGATTTCCCGGTCCAAGGCCGACGATCCCGCGGCGACGCAGGTGGTGGCGCCGACTGCGGGCAGGCCTGGCGCCGCGCCGGGTGCGGGCCGTCCCGCGGCCACGCCGAGTGCGGGCAGGCCGAGTGCGGGCAGGCCGAGTGCGGGCGGGCCGAGTGCGGGCGGGCCGGCCTCGGCGCCGCGGGGGCCCGTCAAGATGGGTGAAGTCAATCCGTGGTTCACCGCGGACGCCCGGGAACTGTTCACGCCCGTGTCGGCCGACGAGACGGCGGTGATTCCCCGACCCCGGGTCGGTGAGCCGCCGGTGCCTTCCCAGCCCCGGCCCGACGAGACGGCGGTCATTCCCCGCCCCCGGCTGCCTGAGATGCCGGCGGCTTCTCAGCCGCGGCCGGACGACACGGCGGTGATCCCCCGACCCCGGGTCCCCGAGATGCCGGTGGCTTCCCAACTCCGGCCGGACGACACGGCGGTGATTCCCCAGCCGCGGCCGGACGACACGGCGGTGATCCCGCGGCCCCGCAGGAGCGGGTCCGGGCCGGGCGCGCACCCGCCGACGCCGTCCCGGGGGAGCGCGGCCGAGCGGCCAGCGCCCTCCCGTGCCGACGAGACGGCGGTGATACCCCGGATCCCGGCGGACGTGGTCTCGCAGCTGGCGACCGTGGCCATCGACGAGACGGTGGTCATCCCACGGCCACGTCCGGACGAATCCGCACAACCACCAGCTCGCGGCATATGATCCCGCTATGTTTCGTCACCGGCTCCAGGTCGAGGAGCCGATGAGTCTCCCATCCGTGTCAGCGGTCATCGTCACCTACAACCGCCGGGACAGGCTCGCCGAGACGGTCGCCGCGGTGGCCCGGGACGCGTACGCGACGGAGATCGTGGTCGTCGTGGACGGCTCGTACGACGGCTCCTACGAACTGCTCAGCGAGTTGGCGGCAGCGGATCCGCGGATCCGTCCGGTCTGGCAGGACAACGCCGGGGACGCCGCCGCCCGGCAGGCCGGGGTGGAGCACGCGACCGGCGAGGTGGTGCTGATCCTGGACGACGACGTGCTGGCCGGACCCGGTCTCGCCGAAAAGCACGCCCGGGTGCACGCCGGTACGCCGAGTGCGGTGGTGCTCGGGTATATGCCGGTGCGCCGGTCACCGGCACGCCGCCCGGGTGGCTTCGCGAGCCACCTGTACGCCGACGAGTACGAGGCGCAGTGCCGCCGGTACGAGGCCGACCGGTCGAC
Source organism: Rugosimonospora acidiphila (assembly GCF_039543385.1). Taxonomy (NCBI): domain Bacteria; kingdom Bacillati; phylum Actinomycetota; class Actinomycetes; order Micromonosporales; family Micromonosporaceae; genus Rugosimonospora; species Rugosimonospora acidiphila. The sequence continues at coordinate 39,457 of NZ_BAABJQ010000004.1, read as the reverse complement.
GATCCTGCGCAGCCTGTGGACCGGGAACGTGTCGCTGCGGCGGTCGGACGCGCTACGGATCGGGTTCCGAACCGACGGCCGGCGCCTGGGGTACCACAGCGATCAGGCGTTCGGCCTGCGCTGCCTGCGCGCCGGGCTGGTCGGCGTCTTCGACCGCACCTTGCGGGCGGAGCACCTGCACGAGCGTGACCTGGACGCGTTCGTCCGGCAGTCGAGGCTGCGCGGACAGGATCGCCGGGCGCTCGAGGAACTGTTCGGAGACCTGATCTCGCCGGGGGAGCTGGACGACCCGCTGTCGCCGGCGGTGCGCGCCGCGGTCGCCCTGGCCGCGGCGCGGGGGATGCGCCGGATGACGGTGCCGGCCCTGCTGTGGTCGGTCCGGAACGCCGGGCGGGCCAGGCTGTGGCGGCTGGAGTCGGCGTCCGCCCGGTGCCTGCGCCAGATCGAGCTGCACCGGGGCTACCGCGAGTACCGGGCGGAGCCGCCCGAGGCACGGCCGGCCGGTGTCGCCGAGTACGCGTCCACGGGGTACCGGTAGGGTCGGCTGCTTATCGGGTAGCCGATGAGCATCGGGGTTGCCGATGAGTATCGGGGTTGCCGATGAGTATCGGGGTTGCCGACGAGAGGAGTGTCGGGGGCGTGCCTGGCCGGCGGATGTCGTTGCGCGATGGTGAGTGGCTGTCCTGCGATCACATCCGGGTGGTGGGGCCCCTGGCCGGGGTGACCGCACCGGTGATCCGCGAGACGCTGATCGCCCTGCACCGGCAGCACCCGGAGCACGGCAGCGTCTGTCGCCTCGACCGGGCCTCGCGTCGATGGGTACCGCAGTCCAGCGCCGAGTACGCCTACCTGACGAACACCGATGTCGAGGTGCTGGACTGGCCCGAGCCCGGTACGCCGGAGGCCGTGGCGGTGGCGGCCGCGCGGGCGGCCGGGGAGCGCGTCGGTACGGCGCCGCACGAGGTGGCCACCGCCGAGGCGCTGCGCGAGGCGCTGATCGCGCTGGAACTCGGTGACCGGCCGCTGAAGGTACTGGTCTGCGGCGACTTCGTGGGCATCCGGATGAGCCACGCGATCGGCGACGGCCAGGTCTTCAACTCACTCGCGACCGAAATCTTCGGCGCCGGGGCGGCGGGCCGTGCGCCACGCCTGCCGTTCCCGCGGCCCACCCGGTTGCCGCTGGCCCGGGCGTCGTTGCGCTTCTTCGGCCGCGCCCCGCGCCGGGCGCTGACCCTGCTGAGGACGCCGCGGCCGGTGTTGCCGCAGCCGGCCGGAAACGAGCCGCGCCGCGCGTGGCAGCCGGAGGTGTGCGCCACCTACGCCCGCTCGGACACCGGGACGCTCGGCGCGGTGCGGAAGTGGCGGGACGCCCACCTGCCCGGTACGTCGATCGCGGCGCTGCTGTTCGCCGCGACCACTCCCGCGTTCGAGGCGTGCGGGCTGCGGCCGGACGGCGCGGGCCTGATGATTTTGTTCGACGCCCGCCGGTACCTGGGCCGGGGTGCGACCGTCGATGGCAACTTCTCGCCGGGGGAGTATCTGGTGCCGGCCAGCACGCTGGACCCCCAGGCGATCCATGGCGTGATGAACGCGATGGTCGAGTCCGGGTGGCCGCTGGCCAGCCTCGCGCTGCGCGACGTGTACGCGCTGCGGCCCGGCGCCCGTCACGTGCCGGGGCCGACGCGGGTACGCGTGCAGTCCAGCCCCGCGCTGACGCTGACCCACATCGGCCGGCTCGACGAGCGCTACGGCGGGCTGCCGTGGGCCTGTGTGCCGGAGAATCGCATGGTGCTCAGCGCGCCGACGCCGGCCGGTCCGGAGGCGGTGACGGTCACCTTCGCCGAGTTGGCCGGCGTGCTGCACCTGAACCTGACGTTCCACCGCTCGACGTTCGACGAGAAGGCGATGCGCCGGGTCGCCGAGCTGATCTGTGCGGACCCGGTGGGCCTGATCGAGGAGCGCTCGCCCAGCTAGCCCCGGGGGAGCGCAGCCGGAGCCGGGTTGTGGTGGAGGCGAGCACCCCCAACGTAGCCCCGGGGGAGCGCAGCCGGAGCCGGGTTGTGGCGGAGGCGAGCACCCCCAACGTAGCCCCGGGGGAGCGCAGCCGGTCAGCCGGAGAAGTGCGGGTCGTCTGCGAGCGAGCGGTACGCCGACAGCGACGACGTCGAGCTGTCGATGCGCCAGTTCTTGCCGTTGTCGTGGTCGTTGTCGGTGTCGAACCAGACCAGGGCGCCGACCGGCGGGTTGGCCTTGATCCAGGACTCCAGGGCGCGGATCCAGTCGGCCTTGACCGTGCCGCCCCGCTCCAGCGCGCCGGTCTCGGCGATCATCACCGGCTTCCGGGCGCCGTACCTGCTGGTGATTCCGCTGAACAGCGAGGCCGGCGTCTCCCGGCCGGTGAAGTACCCGGAGACGGCCACCCAGTCGACGTAGTTGTCGCCCGGGTAGTAGTTGCTCATGTCGTTCCACGACGCCGCCGGGGCCGAGCCCGCGTTCGGCCCCCAGACCCAGGCCACGTTGGTCGCGTGGTGCGCCACGAAGATGTCGTGGATGTGGCGCCACGCCTTGATGAAGTTGCCCGGGTTCTTGCCGTTCTCCGCGCCGCCCCAGTCGTACCAGTTGCCGTTCATCTCCCACGCCCAGCGCAGGAACACCGGCGCCTTCAGCGCGGCCAGCGCGTCGGCCGCGCTGGCGATCAGAGCGTCCTGGGAGCCGTTGAGGATCGGCGCGTATTTGGTGCCGTCCCAGGAGATCATCAGAATGCTGCCCTCCGGCAGCCCGGCCAGCGACGTGGGCATCGGCTGCTGCCAGGAGTAGTACTCGTGGATGATCCGTTGCTGCCGGCCGAGCTGCTGCTGGCGCAGGGCCAGGCTCTGCTGCGTGGTCTTGCCCTTGAGGTCCAGGTACTCGCCGAGCATGACCTTTCCGGGTACCGGCTCGGGCTTCGTGGAGCCGTCCGGTGCCTGAGCCGACGGGCTGGCCGACGGCGTGGCGCTGGGCCGGGCTGTCGAGGTCGGTCCGACCCAGGCCGCCGAACTCTCCGTCGTGCTCCCCGCGCAGCCTACGAGCTGTGGGACGAGTGTCACGGCGAGTACCGTCGCCACCAGGACGCGCCGCAGCGACCGGTCTAAGCGCTTCACAAAGTCTCCAAGTGGCTCTCGGCCGGAACGGCTGCCCGACTCACGTCAGTTTCGCGTGGAAAACCCGAAGTGCAACACGCCGCGCCACTCGCCAGCCGGGTTGCGCGGCCCGCTTGAGCCCCGGCACCAGGCGCGATCCGCCGCCGCGTACCAGCTCCAGCAGGTCCTCGCCGGAATGGTCGGGCGTCGGCTGCAACCGGGATACCGCGAACCGGTCGGTGCCGTCGCGGTACAGCCGCCGGCCCACCTCGCACGCGTTGGTGTACCCGTACCGGGCGACCGTCGCGCGCACCGCCGCGCTGTTGTATCCGTGCGGATACGCGAACGACCGGATCGGCCGCGCCATGGCGTCGGCGAGCCGGACGTGGCTGTCGCGGATCTCCTGATCGAGCTGCGCGGTGGGCAGCACGTCGAGCGGGTGGTGAATCAGGCTGTGGTTGCCGATCTCGATGCCGGCACCGGCCACCTCGGCCAGTTGCGCCCAGTCCATGATCGGCCCGAGCGTCCCGGCCTGCGCGCCGAGCCAACCAGCCGGCTCGCCCATGTGCCCGACCGACATGTAGAGCGTCGCGCCGGCGCCCGCCTCGGCCAGCACCCCGACCGCGTGGTCGAGGAAGTCGACGTACCCGTCGTCGAAGGTGAGCGCCACCAGCGGGTCGGTGCACCCGCCGTCAAGCAGATCGAGGGCCTCGGAGAGGCCGACCAGCCGGTACCCGGCGCCGGACAGCGCCGCCAACTGTTCGCGCAGCAGCTCGGGCGGCACGCCGAAGACCCGCAGCGGACCCTCGCCGATGCTTGACACGGAGTGGTACATGAGCACCGCGAGGCTTCGCCCTGCCGATGGTTGCGGTTCTGCCACGTCAGCTCGTCCTCGTCCTCGTCTTCGCTGTGCTGGTCGTTGTGCCTCCCGGTGCCGCCGGTCGAGCCGAGGCCCGCGCCGCGACCGTTCCCGCACGGCAGCATACGAGCGGCAAGTATGAACCAACCGTGCGTCCGCCCGCGAATGGCCGCTCCGGGCGTTCGTTACGCCGCCCGGCTCTCGCTGCCCCAGCCGATCGGCCGGTCGCCCGCGCTGTATCGTCGGCTATCGTATGAACGCTGCGGGGTCCTCCCGACAAACGGGGCCGGTCGGGGGCGGGCGCGAAGAACTTGATCTGGTGATGCGGCTTCGTGTCTCGGCGACGGGAGTATGCAGTGGTGCCAGCGGGAGCGGTCATGCGACCGCGAATCAACGGAATCGGCACCGCCAACCCGAAGACCGCGTACAGCCAGAGTGAGCTTCTCGAGCGGTACGGGATGACCGACCCGAGAATTGCTTCCATCTTCGAGAACAGTCACATCGACCAGCGTCATCTTCTCCTGCCCGATCTGGACGATGATGGCAATCCGGTGGACGAGAGCCAGGGACAGCTGCTGGTCAAGCACCGCTCGCACGGCATCGAGCTGGCCGCCGAGGCGCTGCGCCGCTGCCTGGAGGACGCCGGCGCCGAGGTCGACGACATCGACTACCTGTGCTGCGTGACGTCGACCGGGTTCCTCACTCCCGGGTTCAGCGCGTTGCTCATCAACGAGTTGGGCATCCCGCGAGACTGCCACCGCGCCGATGTCGTGGGCATGGGCTGCAACGCCGGGCTCAACGGGCTCAACGCGGTGACGTCCTGGGCGCAGTCCAACCCGGGCCGGCTGGCCATCATGATCTGCGTGGAGGTCTGCTCCGCCGCGTACGTATTCGACGGCACCATGCGTACCGCCGTGGTCAACAGCCTGTTCGGTGACGGCGCCGCCGCGGTCGCGTTGACGGCGGACTCCCCGCGGCCCGGGCAGGGCCCGGCCGTCCTGAAGTTCGCCAGTCGCCTGATTCCCGAGGCGATGGACGCCATGCGCTACGACTGGGATGACGATCAGCACAAGTTCAGCTTCTACGTCGACCGGGACGTGCCCTACGTCGTGGGCGCCCACGCCGAAGAGGTGCTCGCCGCGCTGCTGGACGGCACCGGCGTGCGCCGCAGCGACGTGGCTCACTGGATAGTCCACTCGGGTGGCAAGAAGGTCATCGACTCGGTGCGGGTGAACCTTGGACTCACCGCGTACGATCTGCGGCACACCGAATCGGTGCTGCGCAACTACGGGAACCTCTCGAGCGGCTCGTTCCTGTTCTCGTACCGTCAGCTGGTCGAGGAGGGGCGGATCGCCCCCGGTGACCACTGCGTGTTCATGACGATGGGTCCGGGCTCGACCATCGAGATGGCACTGCTGCGGTGGTAGCGCGGTCGCGGGTCGCGTGTGCGAGCCCCGCGACAGGAAGTCCGGATGGTTTTTCAAGAGAGGCGTCCCGGTGTCGAGTTTCTCCGATCTGACCGATGTCCACCTGCGGGTCGAGGGCGGTACGGCGCTGTCCAAGGCGCTGATCACCCAGGTCAACGAGGTGTGTGATCGGGTCGAGGAGGACGAACGCAAGGGGCTCACCCTGCTCGTGCACATCGACGGCGCGGGGTCGGGCGAGGCCGAGCCGTGGCCGCACGAGACCCCCATCCACCTGGTGAACCAGTGGGAGCGGGCGCTGCGGCGGCTGGAGCGGCTGCCCGTGCTGGTACCCGTGGTGGCGGGCGGGGTGTGCCGCGGACCCGCCTTCGACCTGCTGCTCGCCAGCGACTACCGGGTGGCCGCCGAGGACCTGACCCTGGAGCTGGTCGATGTGGCCGGCAGCGCCTGGCCGGGCATGGCGCTGTACCGGTTGGGACAGCAACTCGGGGTGGCCGCCGCGCGGCGCATGCTGGTGCTGCGGGCTCCGCTGTCGGCCGCCGAGGCGGCCCGCGTCGGGCTGGTCGACGAGGTCGCGCAGGAGCCGGCGGCACGGGTACGAGAGGTCCTCGCCTCGGCCGGCGGCGTGCACGGCAGGGAGCTGGCCATCCGCCGGCAGCTGCTGTTCGAGGCCGCCACCACCAGCTTCGAGGACGCGCTCGGCACGCACCTGGCCGCCTGCGACCGGGCGCTGCGCCGCTCGCGCGGCGAGGGCGTCGCCCACTGACCCATGGCCAGCACCCGCGGCGGGGCTGCCCGCACCGGGGCTGCCCGCGGCGGGGCCATGAGCGCTCACCGGCTTCGGAGGTGGTCGCGCACTCCCTGGCCGTACGGCGTCGGCGTGCCGGACCAGTCGCTGATCAGGGCCGGCCCGTCGCCGCAGCCCCAGGTGTTCCACGTCCACGCCAGATAGCTGACGCCCTTGGCGTCCAGCCAGTTCATCAGCGGATCGACGAGGGCGGACGAGCAGTCCATCTCGCCGATCTCCGTGGTCACCACCGGTACCTGGGCGGCCACCGGTCCGACCTCCCGCTGCCAGCAGTCCGCCGTGGTGCAGGACCCGTCGTTGTACCAGTGCCACGCCGCCGCCAGGTTCCCGGTCGGGTCCTTTGGCCGGTGCGCCAGCCACCCTGTCAGGTCCCTGGAGTAGCTGTTCGGACTGACCAGCGTCACGTTCCTGGCGCCGGTCGAGCGCACCGCGTCGACGAGCTGCTGCATGCCGGCGACCGGGTAGCCCAGCCCGTGGCAGGCGGAGCCGCCGGACAGCCAGCAGTCCCAGGACTGGCCGCGCGACATGGTTGAGGTGTCGCTCGGGTACGGCTCGTTGAACAGGTCGAAGACCACCGACTGGTCGTCACGGAAGGTCTGCGCGACCGATCGCCAGAACGTGACCGCGTTGGTGTCCGGCATGGGCTTCTGGCACTTCGCCGCCGCGCTGGCGCACTGGCTTCCGTCCCCGGTGAAGCTGCCATCGGTCCAGTGCAGGTCCAGGATCGGCACCAGCCCGTGTGCCTCCAGCGAGCCGACCAGTGCCGCGACGGCGGCCCGGTACCGGGCCCCGGAGTAGCGCGGGTCGAGCGAGCCCAGGCTCAGCCAGCAGTCCTCGTTCAGCGGCACCCGTACCGCCTTCGCGTTCCACGATCCGATGGCGGCCAGCGCGGCGTCGTTCACCGGCCCGTCCCAGATGCCGTGGCCGTCCACGCACATGTACTCGCCGCCGGACCGGTTCACGCCGATCAAACTGGTCGGGTGGCCGGCCGCGTCGACGATCTGGTTGCCGGACACGTGCAGGGCCGGTGTGCGCGGGTCCGCCGCCGGCGCGGTGGCGTCCGAGTCGACCTTCAGCGAGCAGACCACGCCGTCGAGGGTGAACCTGGCGGGTGCCGCGCCGACCGGCCCGACGCCGTCGAATCCGGCGGTCACCGAGGCGTGCGGCGCCAGGTCCGTGCCGGCGACCGCGGCGGTCACATGGGTACCGGTCTGGGTCCACGTCGCGCTCCAGCCGGAGGCCAGGCGCTGGTCGGTGCCGGCGAAGTCGAACCCGACGGTCCAGCCGCGCAGCCGGCCGCCCAGGTTGGTCACGTTCACGTCGGCGGTGAAGCCGGCGGGCTGCGCCCGCACCACGTACTGGATCTGGCACGCGGCCGGCGACGACACGACCGCGGCCGGCGGGTCGCCCCCGCTGCTCGTGCAGCCGGCCACGGCCAGCAGCGCCACCGCCGAGACGGCGAGCCGCGTTAGCCACCGGGCCGGGCGACGTCTACGCCGGCCGACCAGTCGTGCTTCCCCCGCCATGGTCGAAGTCTCGCGCGGCAACCTCAACAAGACCTAACGGCCCCCGTGTCACCACTGTCACGCCAGGCGACTGTCACGTCAGGCGACCGTCGGGTGGGCGACTGTCGGGGCGGGAGGGCGGTCGGTCGGTCGGGCGGGCGTCTCGGCCCGAGCCGAGACGCCCGGTCCGCGACTACTCGCCCTTGGCGGCCTGCACCCGGCTGATCAGATCGTGCAGCGGCTTGGTGCCGGTACCGACCACCAGACCGGTGATCAGCGCGTCGACCCAGGTCGGGATCTGCGACACCCAGCCCTTCTCGGCGATCATGTGCAGCAGGTAGAAGCCGCCGGCCGCCGACACCAGCGCGGCCACGCCGGTCGCCAGGCCCCACATCAGTACCGCACGGTTGGCCAGCGCGCGGTCGAGCCTCGCCCGGGCCGCCGCGACGTCCTTCAGCGTGATCGCCGGGTCCAGGTTGGTCAGCGCGGCGACGGTGCTCTCGTACTCGGCCCGGGCGCGGGCACCCGGCAGCAGGTTGGAGAACGGTTCCAGCAGCCGCTCCACCGCGCCGGCGAACACGATGATCGCGGCGTACGCGGAGACCTGGTTGCCGATCTCGAACGGCTCAACGTGGCTGCCCCAGCGATGCACCACATAGCCGGCGGCGGTGCCGATCGCGGCGAACACGAACGCGCCGAAGATGCTGCCGATCGACGCGCCCTTCGAGGCGACCGCCGCCGCCTCGGCGTCGGCGGCCCAGGCCGTCGTGGAGGCGCGTCCGGCGGTCGCTGTCGGGGCGCGTCCGGCGGCCAGTGAGGGCAGCGGGAGCGCGGCCTGCGCGCCGCCATTCGCGGGCAGCCTCACCGTGGGCTCCGCGCCGACGCTGTGGGTGGATGGGTGTTCCAGCGTGCCGACCGCGCTGGGACCTTCGTCGACACTCGACTCGCCCGCATACCCCGGCAGTCCGAGGAGTGCGGACCGACGTACCAGTGCCATGACTCACCTCAGTCTCGATGGACGTCGAAAACGTCGCAGACGATACGTGAGCTGTGGTACGCCGTTCGATCGGGTTGTGTTGGTAGCTCTACGGATCGGTAACTTTCTGCTTCACCGTCGAGTCCCGGCGGGCGCCGTCGAGCGTCGGCCGCCAGCCTGCGGAGGACAGCGCGGCCCGCACCTGCGCCGCCACCTCGCCCGGCCGTTCGCGGACCACCCAGGCGGGAAACCTGAGCACCCGATCGCCCGGGATCCACAGGTCGTTCTGCCGCCGCATGTCGGCCCACCAGGCCGTAGCGTCGGTGTGCTGCCCGCCGTCGACCTCGACGTGCACGCCCCAGGGCTCGTGAACGGCGTCCAGGTACCGTCGGCGCCCGGCCCGATCGGTGCGCTCGACCTGCCGGCTCGGCGGCGGCAACCGGTACCGGCGGCACAGCCGCAGGTAGTCGACCTCCGCTATCGAGTGCGACCCACCGGACGCGTCGGCGGCGGTCCGGGCGATCAGGCGACGCCGGCGCGCGGTCGGCAACCGGGCGAGCAGCTCCGGGACCTCGGAGCCGAAGACCAGCCGCTGCTGGTAACCGGCGGCGATGATGGCCCGCGCCCGGTCATCGTCGGGCGCCCACTGCGCGGCGTCCACCAGGGCGCGCACGTGCCGGCTGATCGGCGGTCGGGCCGCGACGACATCCGGGTCGCCCAGGACCCGGCTGCGATGCACGATCACCCCCGGTGGGGGTCGGTCGGCCCGACGCCCCGCCGGCAGCAGGACGTGGACGTGGTCGGTCCGGTACCCGCGCAGCCCGTACCGGTTTGCTGCGGTCAGCCCGGCGAGGTAGGACCGCGGACCGGTCGCCAGTACCGCTATCCACTCCTCCTGTTCGACGGTGATCTCGCCGCTGTGCGCCAGGTAGACCGCGCGATGCACGTGCTGCCACCGGCCGGATCGGACCCGGTGCTCCAGCGCCTTCTCGGTGAGGTGCTCCAACGACTGCTGCCTGGTGACGACGCCGTTCTGCGCGAACAGCAGCCAGGCCAGCGGGTCGGCGTCGTCGACCGGAAGACGAGGGCTCACGAGCCGAATCCTGCGCCGGGGGTCTGACAGAACCGGCAGCCGCCGGCCTCGATGCCAGCGGCTCGCAGGTCCTGCCGGACGGCGCGGCCGATGCGGTCAGATCATGGTGGCAAACCCGCCCCCCGAGGGGGGATCCCCACCATGATCTGGGGGTGAACCGCCGCGCGGCCGCCATGCCGCGATCGACTTCTTGTACCCGTCCGGCATGCGCAGGTCGGCCACCTCGCCGGCGGTGAACAGCCCGACCTCCCTGTGCTCGCTGCTGACCACGGGTGGCGCTCCGCTGCTGGTGTGGCAGCCGTAGGTCAGGATCAGCACGTCCACCCCGTCACGGATGTGGTAATGCCACGCGTCGAGGACGGGGCCAACCGCGACCGTCCAGCCGACCTCTTCGGCGATCTCGCGCGCCAAGCAGCGCTGCGGGGCTTCGCCGAGTTCCAGCTTGCCGCCGGGGAGTTCCCATTCGTCGCGCTCATTGCGCAGCAAGAGGACCCGGCCGTCGCGGATGACGACGCCCTTGACGGAGACCGGGAACAACTGCGTCGAGTGGACCACGGCACGCGTCCTTCCGAACCGGCGACGACCGATTGCCCGGACCGTAGCAGGCCGATCGGGCGCGCAGGCGTCTGCTTCGGGGCCGGTGCCGTCAGATCATGGTGGCAAACCCGCCCCCCGAGGGGGGGATCGCCACCATGATCTGGACGTGAACCGCGGACTGGCGCGGGCGACATGCTCAGCTGTCCGCTTCGATGCCTGCCGCTCGCAGGATCTGGCGGACGCGCTCGCGGGAATACCCGGTTATCCGGATGATCTCGACCTGTGGCGTGCCGACCCGTGCCTCGGCGGCGATCGCCTCGGCCAGCCTCTCACGCGCCTGTGCACGGGCTTCGCGTGCGGCGTCCATCCGCGCCTGCGCCGCCTCCTGGGCCCGTCTCAACGCCGTCTCCGACGCGCGGTAGGCCTTGGCGGCATCATCGAGTTGGCCCATGTCGCAATGGTGACATGGGCCCTATTTTGCCCACTTCGATACGCAGACTTTGGCCAACAATGCTTGAGTCCAGGGCGAGGCATTGCGGAGCTTCGCCCCCTTCCCCCTGCTAGCTACCACGCTCTCTCGGAAGGGGACGACCATGACTTGTCCGCCGTGGTGCACGGCCGATCACCGATCGGGGCGCGAGCATGTCAGTGCCGAGCTTCATCACGCGGGCTTCGTCATCGAGCTGATTCAGTACTTCGATGCGCCTGAACCGGTCGTCGCCATCAACGAGGCCGGCGAGTGGACCGGGCGCGTCGCGGAGTTTCCGCTGTCGCTCGTCGGTCAACTGCCGGCCTTCGTCGTCACACTCGCACCGGACCCTCAGGCCGCCGCGTAATCGGCTCACACGTCCGGGGGCATCGCCGTCCAGTCGGGGAAGTTGCCGTACAGGCGCTCGTCCGGCTCGCCCATCGTCACCGCCTGTACCAGCAGGTCGCCGCCCACGAACGCGCCCTTCCACGACGCGCCCCGGCCGCCGAACGTCTCCTCGCGGTCGCCCCGGGAGCGCGGCTTGTTGATGCCCACCTTGAACGCCTGCAGGTCGGCGGCCAGCTTGCCGGCCAGCTCCGAGTCGTCGCAGGCGAGGCTGGCGACCAGCGCGCCGTTGGACGCGTTCATCGCGGCCAGCAGCTCCTCCTCGGTGTCCACCACCACGATGGTGTCGACCGGGCCGAACGGCTCGGCGTGCATCAGCCGGGACCGGCCCTGCGGGGCGAGCAGCGCGGTCGGCGCGACGTAGGCGCCGGTGTCCTGACCGTCGAGGAAGCCGGCCGAGTCGGCCAGCGTGCCCCGGTGCAGCGGGATCGCACCGTGCCTGATCGCCTCGTCCACCTTGCGGTGCAGCTCGTCGGCCTTGGCGGCGCTGATCAGCGGGCCGAAGTCCAGCTCGGGCAGGGCGTCGCCGTCGGCGTTGACGGCGAGCGGGTGGCCGAACTTGATCGACTTGACCACCGGCAGGTACACGTCGAGGAACTTGTCCATCAGGTCGCGCTGCACGACGAACCGGGGGTACGCGGTGCACCGCTGCTTGCCGTACTCGAAGCCCTTCTTCAGGTGCCCGGCCAGCAGGTCCCACTGGGAGAATTCCCAGACGCCCCAGGCGTTCAGGCCCTCCTGTTCGATCATGTGCCGCTTGTCCGTGTCGAGCAGCGCGGCGGCCACCTTGCCGCCGTTGGACCGGCCGCCGACGAACGCGACGGCGCCGATCTCCGGCGCCCGGACGAGCACCTCGGACAGCTCCTCGCCGCCGCCGGACAGCAGGGTGACCGGCAGCCCGGCGCGGCGCATGAGCGCGTGCGCGACGGTGAGGCAGACCGCACCGCCCTGGGACGGGGTCTTGGCGATCACCGCGTTGCCGGCCAGCAGCTGGACCAGTTCGGCGTGGACCAGCACGCTCATCGGGTAGTTCCAGCTGGCGATGTTGGAGACCGGGCCGCAGAGCGCGGTGCGGCCGGCGACCTGCCGCTCGATCTGTTCGGTGTACCACCGCACACCGGACAGGGCCCGATCCACGTCGGCGCAGGCCAGCCGCCACGGCTTGCCGATCTCCCAGACCAGCAGCATGGCCAGCAGGTCACGGTGCTCGGACAGCGCGTCGAGGGCCTCGATCACCTGCTCCCGGCGCTGCTCCAGTGGGGTGTTTGCCCATTTGTTGTGTTCGTCGGAGGCGGCGCGCACCGCGCGGGTGGCGGCCTCGGCGTCGAGCCGGGACAGCTTCGCGAGCGTGCTGCCGTCCAGCGGGGTGTGCAGCGCGGATGGGGTACCGATGTCCTGCCAGTCGCCCTCCATGAGGTTGCGTAGGCGGTCCTCGGTGAAGGCCTCGGGGGTGGCGGCGATGGCGCGCCGCAGGGTCTCGTCCCAGTCAGTGCCGGGAGCCAATCGCATGGTCATCGTCGTATCCTTTGGGAGTCCGGCGCGGGGGCGGCAGCGTCGATGGCACCGCTGGCTCAGCCGCAAATGTGCCGTTGCGCGACCCGATACCACAATGTGACCTACGTTACTTCGCGGCCCACCCCTACCCGCCTGATCAAGCGAATCTCCGCTGCTCAGCGCCGGTTAACCGCCCCGCTTCACGGTTATCCCCTATATTTCTTCGCGCAACCGGCGGCGGCGGACCGACATTGGCCAGGGTAGGGGTGGGTCCCGGGTGAGTCAGCTAACCGGCGCCTTGTCCCGCAGTACCCGCATGAACTCGCGCATCCAGGCCGGGTGGTCGGGCCAGGCGCGACCGGAGACCACTACTCCGTCGATGACGGCCTCACTGTCCCGGAATGTCGCACCGGCGGCCCGTACGTCGGGCTCCAGCGCCGGGTACGCCGCCGTGGTCCGCCCCTCGAGCACCCCGGCCGCGGCCAGCACCAACGGGCCGTGGCACAGGTCCGCGACGGGCTTGTCCAACTCGAAGAAGTGCCGCACGATGCGCTGCACGTCGGCGTCGTTGCGGATGTACTCGGGCGCCCGGCCGCCCGGAATGATCAGCGCTACATAGTCGTCCGGGTTGACGTCGGCGAACGCGAGATCAGCCGGCCAGGTGTAGCCGAGCTTCTCCGTGTATGTGTCGAATCCGTCCACGAAGTCGTGCACCACGAACTGGAGCTTGCGCTTGCTCGGCGCGGCGATGTGCACCTCGTACCCCTCTTCCAGCAGGCGCTGGTAGGGGTACATGACTTCGAGGGACTCGGCGGCGTCGCCGGTGAGGATGAGAACTTTGGCCATGGCGGTCTCCTTGGGGTCGGCATGGTCGACTTCCGCCCCCACGATCCCCCCGCGTCCGGCCTCGGGCAACAGGCCGTCGCCAACAGTCAGCCGCGTGCCTCGCCGTGCTCCACGCACTGCGCGCGCCATCCCGCCGGCAGCACCTGTACCTTCATCCGCCGCCGGCAGGTCGGGCAGTACCGGGGCGGCTCCAGAGCGCGGGCGGCCCGGCAGGCGGGGTGCGCGCCGCCCGCGAGCTCGCCGCCGCAGCGGTCGCAGTAGACGTCGGCGGCAGGATGCTCGATCGCGATCGGGTTCACAGCGTCGCCGACAGGGCCTTGACCGGCATCTTCAGCTCGTCGAGCAGCTCCAGATCGGAGCCGGGCGCGCGGCCGAGCGTGGTCAGGTAGTTGCCGACGATCATCGCGTTGATGCCCCCCAGCAGGCCGTCGCGGGTGCCCAGGTCGCCGAGCGTGATCTCGCGCCCACCCGCGTACCGCAGGATCGTGCGCGGCAGGGCGAGCCGGAACGCGGCGATGGCGCGCAGCGCGTCCTTGGCGTCGACCGGCTCGGCGTCGCTGAGCGGCGTGCCGGGCCGCGGGTTGAGGAAGTTCAGTGGCACCTCGTCCGGCTGGAGCGAGGCGAGCTGGGCGGCGAACTCGGCCCGCTGCTCGATGGTCTCGCCCAGGCCGAGGATGCCGCCGCAGCAGACCTCCATGCCCGAGTCGCGAACCATCCGCAGGGTGTCGAACCTCTCCTCCCAGGAGTGGGTGGTGACGATCCGCGGGAAGAACGACCGCGCCGTCTCGAGGTTGTGGTTGTACCGGTGTACGCCCATCCCGACCAGCTCATCCACCTGGTCCTGGCTGAGCATGCCGAGCGAGGCGGCGATCTGGATGTCGACCTCTGCCCGGATCGCCTTGACGCCCTCACGCAGCTGGTCCATGAGCCGCCGGTCCGGCCCGCGCACCGCGGCCACTATGCAGAACTCGGTGGCGCCGGTCGCGGCGGTCTGCTTGGCGGCCTCGACGAGCGCCGGGATGTCCAGCCACACCGCGCGCACCGGCGAGGTGAACAGTCCGGATTGGGAGCAAAAGTGGCAATCCTCGGGGCAGCCGCCGGTCTTGACCGACACGATGCCCTCGACCTCGACCTCCGGGCCGCACCAGCGCACCCGCACCTGGTGCGCGGCGGCGAGCGCCGCCGGCAGCTCCTCGTCGGGTAGCCGGAGGACGGCGAGGACGTCGGGCTCGGACAGGCCCACCCCGGTCTCGAGCACGGACGCGACGGCGGCGGCGAGCCCGGGATCGCTCAGGGCGAGTCCGGTACCGGTATCGGGAGGCGTCAGCGACATGGTCGTACTCTACAAGTCGCTCTTCACGCGCCCGACGAGCCGGTTTCGTCTGGCGGGGCGAACCGGGAGGTGGGGATGGGCTCCGGAGTGGGCGCGGGCTCCGGCGGCATGGCCGGTCCGGCCGCGAGCCCCCGCGGCGTTGCCGGTCCGGCCGCGAGTCCCCCCGGCGGGCCGGGCTCGCCCGCGGGCCGCGCCGGCGTCGGCGAGGCCGAGCAGGACCGTTCGCCGGCGGGCTGGCTGAGCGAACTCGACGACGAGGCGGCGCGCCGCCAGCGCGCGGGGCTGCGCCGAGAGTTGCGGCCGCGGGAGGCCGGCGACGACGCCGTGGACCTCGCCGGCAACGACTACCTCGGGCTGTCCCGGCACCCTCGGGTACTGGCCGCGGCGGCCGACGCGCTGACCCGGTACGGGCTGGGCGCGACCGGCTCGCGGCTGGTGCGCGGGTCGACGGCCGAACACGCCGAGCTGGAGGCCGGGCTCGCCGGGCTGTTCGGTAGCGAGGCGGCCCTGGTCTACTCGTCCGGGTACCTGGCCAACATGGGCGCGGTACGGGCGCTGGCCGGCCCCGGCACCCTGCTGCTGTCCGACGCGTACAACCACGCATCCATCGTGGACGGTTGCCGGAACTCGCGGGCCGAGGTCGTGGTGGTGCCGCACGCCGATGTCGCGGCGGTCGAGCGCACCCTCGCCGGCCGGGGCGGGCGCCCGGCGGTACTGGTGACGGAGTCGGTGTTCTCCGTCGACGGGGACCTGGCGCCGCTGGTCGAGCTGCACGCGGCCTGCCGACGGCACGGCGCCCTGCTGCTGGTGGACGACGCGCACGCGGTCGGGCTGCTGGGTCCGTCCGGGGCGGGCGCGGTGGCCGCCGCCGGGCTGGCCGGAGCGCCGGACGTGGTGGTGACCGCGACGCTGTCCAAGTCGTTCGGCGCGGCCGGCGGCGTGGTGGCCGGGCCCCGGGCGCTGGTGAGTAAGCTGGTGGACACCGGCCGTACCTTCATCTACGACACCGCGTTGCCCCCGGTGGTGGCCGCTGGCGCGCTGGCCGCGCTGGAGCTGATCCGGGACGGCGACGCGCTGCGGGCGGAGTCGGCCGAGCGCGCCGCGCTGGTCGGCAAGCGGCTGGTCGGCCACGACGTGTCCGAACCGGCCGCCGGGGTGGTCTCGGTCGCCGCGCCCGGGCCGGACGAGGCGGTCGCCTGGGCGCAGGCGTGCCGGGAGCGGGGCGTCGCGGTCGGTTGCTTCCGGCCACCGTCCACACCGGACGGTCGGTCCCGGCTCCGGCTCACCATCAATGTCGGGGTGCCGAGGGCGGCGTTCGAGGAGGCACTGAACGTGATCGCGGAGTGTGCGCCGTGACGGCGACCGTATGGGTGGTCAGCGGTACCGACACCGAGGTGGGCAAGACGGTGGTCACCTCCGCGATCGCGGCCGCCGCGTCCGTGGCCGGTCACCGGGTCGCCGTCATCAAGCCCGGGCAGAGCGGCATCGCGTCCGGCGAGCCCTCCGACGTCGACGTGGTGAACCGGCTCGCCGCGCCGGTCACCGCGCTCACCCTGGCCAACTACCCGGACGCGCTCGCGCCGCTGGCCGCCGCGGAGCAGGTGGGCGCCTCGCCGCTCGCGCTCGGCGACGTCATCGAGTCCGTCGAGCGGACGGCCGCGAACCACGACGTGGTGCTGATCGAGGGCTCGGGTGGGTTGCTGGTGCCGATGGGGGAGGGGCGCTGGACGGTCGCCGACCTGGCCCTGGCGCTGCGCTGCCCGACGGTGGTCGTGGCGCGTGCCGGCCTCGGTACTCTCAACCACACCGCGCTGACCCTTGAGGCACTGGAGCGCCGCTCGCTGATCGGGTACCCGGTGATCGGGGCCTGGCCGGGCACGCCCGAGCTGGTGCACTGGCGCAACCTCGCCGACCTGGCCGGCGAACTGGTCGGGGTGCTGCCCGAGGGGGCGGGCGCGATGGATCCGGCGCAGTTCCGTGCCGCGGCACGGTCCTGGCTCAGCCCGCTGCTGTACGGGCGGGCGGACCCGCAGCGACTGCGTACCGACGGGGTGACCGGCCCGCCGCCGGACTGGCCGGGGCCGGTGGCACTGCTCTAGCCGCCCGTCCCCTCCGACGCCCGTCCTGTCGCGAAGCCGACAGGAGATCGCCGCCCGCCCCGGCGCCGCGCTGGCCGCCCATGCCGATCGATCATGGTGCGTTCCTATCGGCTATGGTCGGCTCCCTGTCGGCGAGTGGCGAGCGGCTCCTCGCGGTTCGCAAAGCCCTGTTCACGCAAGCGTTTCAATGGGGGAAATCACTCCCTACCGACCGGTCAATGAGGACGTTCCGCGCGTTTCGCGGTGCAGCGTGAACGTACCAACGGCTTAGCCCCGTATGGTCCATCCGGCCAGCGGGCAGCGACCCGCAGGGGTTGCGGACCGGTGGGCCGGGAAGCAACCTTGCATGGGGTTCGCGACATGGTGGCCGACGGGGCAAGGGCACCAGCGGTTTTGGGGGGAGAGGTCGCCACGGAGGAGAACATCGGTGCCGGGGACACGCCGCGCGCCGGCCGTGGTCATCAGGTAGCCGGGCACACCCGCACGGGCGGCGTGCATTCGATCCGGCTGCGACTGATGCTGCCCATCGTGCTGGCCGCGATCGGGTTGTTGGGTCTCGGTACCGCACAGACCGATACCGCCGTCCACTCCGCGACCGCCGCCAAGCGCGGCGAGGCGGTCGCGAACACCGCCATCGTGACCCTGCGGTTGGAGACCGAGCTGGAGCAGGAGATCGCCGAGGCCGACCGGCTGCGGGCCCGGGGCGGTGACGGTGCCGCGCTGCTCACCGCGGCGGAGGGGCAGACTGACCTGGCGGTCAGCGACTTCCGCACGGTCAGCGGTAAGGCCCGTATGGCCGCCCCCAACCTGGCCGGGGTGCTGGGCGCGGCCACCGGGCAGCTGGCCACCCTCGACGCGGTACGCCGCCAGGTGCAGGAACTGAGCTCCAACGCGCTGTCCGGCAACCAGTACGACGAGATCCGGCAGGCGGTACTCGGCGTCGCCGACGCGCTACCCACCGCGCTGGCGGACGCCGACCTCGCCGCCACCGCACGGGCGGTCGCCGCCATCGCCTCTGTCGAGTATTACGGCGCGCAGCAGCGCGACCTGCTGCACCAGGTGTTCGAGCGCGGCAGCTTCCTGCCCGGGGAGCAGGCCCGGCTGGCCCAGTCGGTGGGCGCGCAGGACGAGCTGCTGGCCGAATTCAACCGCAACGCCACGGCACAGCAGCAGACGCTGTACAAACACGACTTCAGCGGGCCCGATGTCGTCACGGCGACGGCGATGCGCACGGCGGTGCTCCAGCCGACCCCCACGGCGGCGTCCCTGCACACGGACCCGGACGGCTGGTACATCACGCAGAGTAACCTGATTCGCCAGCTACACGCGGTACAGCTGAGCCTGTCGCACACGCTGGACCAGACCTCCCGCGAGCGGCAGGCGGCAGCGGCCAACCAGGCCATCATCACCAGCCTGGCCACCGCGGCGCTCATCGTCATCGCCTTCGGGGCGGCCCTGTTCTTCGCGGTGCGCACCAGCCGCCGGCTGCGCCGGCTGCGCCGCGCGGCGCTGACCGTGGCCGGCGTGGAGCTGCCCGGCACGATCACCTCGCTGACCGCCGCGCCGGACACCGAGGCGGTGCGCGGCGTGCTCAACACCTCCGCCGCCCGGGCCGACTCGCTGTCCATGGCCGGCAACGACGAGATCGGCGAGGTGGGCGCCGCACTGTCCACTGTGCACCGTCAGGCACTGCGGCTCGCCGCCGATCAGGCGCTGATGCGGCTGGACATCGCGGGGCTGTTCGTCGCCCTGTCCCGCCGCGGCCAGACGCTGGTCAACCGCCAGCTCCAGTTGATCGCGGACTTCGAGCGGGCGGAGACCGACCCGGACGCGCTGGGCCGGCTGTTCGCGTTGGACCACCTGGCCGCCCGGATGCGGCGTAACGACGAGAACCTGCTGGTCCTCGCCGGTGGCGAGCCGGGTGGCCGGGTGATGACGGCGGTACCGTTGATCGACGTGATCCGGGCGGCGTCGGCCGAGATCGAGGATTATCGCCGGGTCGAGCCGGTCGCGGTGGCCGACGTGGCGGTCGCCGCTACCGTGGTCCGCGACCTGATCCACCTGCTCGCCGAGCTGCTGGAAAACGCGACGCAGTTCTCGCCGCCGACCAGCCGGGTGCGGGTGTCCGCCCGCCGTACCGTCGACACGGTGACCATCACGGTCTTCGACGAGGGTATTGGGATGCCGCCGGCCCAGGTGGCCGAGCTCAACGGCCGGCTGAGTCGCACCACCATGCTCACTGCCGAGCTGGCCGGGACCATGGGCCTGCTGGTGGTGTCCCGGCTGGCGGCCCGCCACTCCGTCACCGTGGAGCTGCGCAGCGCGCCGGGCGGCGGCACGGCCGCGCTGGTGGCGCTGCCGATCGGCGTGCTGGCGCCGGTACCGTTATCCATCGGGCGCGCGGAGCAGGCGAGCGACCCGGCGCCGGCGGGCGCCGTCGCGCCGTATCCGGCCCGGGGCGCGCGGGAGGCCGCCGGGCAGCGGGTCACTCCGGCGGTGGGCGGCTTCGCGCCGGTCGTACCCGCCCCGGCCGCGTACGCCGCTCCGGCTCCGACCGTCCCCCCGGCCGTGGCCGGTACCCGCGCCGTCAGTGAAGGCCCGGCTTCGAATGGGGGCCCGGCTCATAGCGGCGGCATGGCTCACGGCGGCGGCCCGGCTCATAGCGGCGGCATGGCTCACGGCGGCGGCCCGGCCGTTAACGGTGGCCCGGCCTCGAATGGCGGCCCGGCTGGCTTCGCCGGCCCGACGGTCGCGGTTCCGGCCGCAGCGGTTCCGGCCGGTGCCGCGTACCCCGGGGCGCCCGTCGGGGCCTATCCGCCACCCGTACCGCAGTCGTACGTCGCGGGGCCCGGCGGCGGGGAGCGGTCGAACGGCGCGGTGGCAGCCGGAGCGGGCAGTAAGGGAGGCGCGGTGAACGGAGCAGGTGTTCAGGGAGCGGGGCCGGGCGGAGCCGGGTCGATGCCCACCATCGCGGTGGATCCGAGCCTCGGGCTGCCCCGGCGCCGGCCGGGCCGCCTGCTGGTACCCGGCCAGGTGAGCCGGCCACCCGCCCCCGCCGACGACCCCACCCGGCCGCCGGACCCCGACGCCATCCGCGCCCGGCTCAGCGGCCTGGCAAGCGGATTGGCGGCCGCCGCCCGGCACACCTCCCGGCCACCGTCCTGAACCCGGCCCAGCGCCCCCCTGGGGCCGCGGCGAGAGCCCCGCACCGGCAGACTTGGCCCGGGTTCCACCGGGCCTGACCGATCAGCGAAGGACGCATGATGAGCATCTCGACCGAGTCCGTCGAAGGCAACCTGAACTGGTTACTCACGACGTTCGCCCGACGGGTACCGGACATCGCGCATGCGCTCGCGGTGTCGGTCGACGGTCTGACCCTCGCGGCCTCCGAGGGACTGCCCGTGGACCGGGCGGACCAGCTCTCCGCGATCACGAGCGGGCTGGCGAGCCTGACCGTGGGCGCGGCGAAGTGCCTGTCCACCGGTCGGGTACGGCAGACGGTCGTGGACATGGACGACGGCGTGCTGCTGGTCATGGCGGTGGGCGACCGGGCGCACCTGGCCGTACTGGGCAGCGCCGGCTGCGACCTGGGGCAGGTCGGGTACGAGACGGCCCTGCTGGCGCACCGGGTGTCCAGCGCCCTGGAGCCGGGCGCCCGGGTGACGGGCCAGTTGTGAGCCGCTGGCCGGGGATGCGCCGCGGCCCGGCCACGCACGGTGGGCCGGCTCCGGCTGTGGCGGTGGCGCGCGATCCCCACGCTTCCGCGGCGCGGGGGCTGGCTGCGGCGCGGGGACTGGTGCTGAGTCGCCGAGCCCTCCTCGGGCTGCCGGTGCTGGCCCTGGCCGGCTGCGCGGCCGCCACCGACCCGGCCAGCAAGCTGTACCACCAGGGCGAGCTGGCCATCGGCACCGGAAACCCGACGGGAGTGTTCTACGAGGTAGGCGCGGCCTACGCCGACGTGATCAACCGGCACCTGTCCGGGTACGAAGCGGTCGCCGCCCCGACCAACGGCTCGGTGGACAACCTGAACCGGCTGGCCAGCGGAAACGTCGACGTCGGCCTGGTGTTCGCGGACAACGCCGCCGACTCGCTGCACGGGACCGGAACGTTCCAGGGCAAGCCCCAGAAGCTGCGGGCGCTCGCCCGGATCTACAACAACTACGCCCACGTGATCGTGCGCACCGACCGGGGCATCGAGTCGGTCGCCGACATGCGATCCAAGCGCATCTCCACCAGTACGCACTCCTCCGGTACCGAGGTGATGGCCATCCGGATGCTGACTGCGGCCGGCCTGAACCCGACCAAAGAGGTGGACATGTTGCCGATGTCGCTGGGCGAGACGACGACGGCCATGGCGAGCGGCACCATCGACGGCATGTTCTGGTCCGGCGGCCTGCCCACCACCGGCGTGGGCGACCTGTTCCGCCAGGCCGCCGGGAAGGTCCGGTTCCTGCCCGTCGACGGGCTGATTCCGCAGCTGAGCAAGCTGTATGGCGCCGGCATCTACACGAAGGCCACCCTGCCCAAGGCCACGTACGGGCTGTCCGCCGACGTGCCGACGGTCGCGGAACCGAACATGATCGTGGTCGACGCGGGGATGCCGTCGGACCTGGCGTACCGGCTGACCGGCCTGCTGTTCGATTACCAGTCGGAGTTGGCGAGGGTGCATCCGGTCGCCAACGACATCTTGCGGAACACCGCACCGGACACCAACCCGGTGCCGCTGCACCCGGGCGCGGCAAGGTTCTACCGCACCTAGATTTAGGTCCTACCGGCGGGCACGGAGATTGTGATCTCCGTGCCTGTTCGCGTTCCACCGGCCGATTTCGGCCTCTCTGGCGGCCCGGCCGCCGGCCGTCCGCCCGGCGGCCGGGCCCGGAAAACCCGCCCGTCGGCCGGTTCCGGAGGCATCTTGTGAAATTGTCGTACCGGGCGGTACGAACGCGCCGGCGTGCTCGGCGTACGGGCTCCCGCCTGCGTGGATTCGCGCGCTCGGGGAGACGATCGTCGATCAGGATATTGATGATCCTGGGTGACATTCCGGTCCAGGCCGGCCTCGGCGACGCGCCAAGGCCGATCCGGTTTGTCAGACGGTGGCGTGCTGGGCTAAAGTTCTCATCCGTCGCCGGGAAACAGCCGGAGACGAAGTGCGGACGTAGCGCAGTTGGTAGCGCATCACCTTGCCAAGGTGAGGGTCGCGGGTTCGAGTCCCGTCGTCCGCTCGGGGCCGCCAGAGGCAACCACCTCGGTGGAGTGGCCGAGAGGCGAGGCAACGGCCTGCAAAGCCGTGTACACGGGTTCAAATCCCGTCTCCACCTCAGCAGGACCACGGGCGATTAGCTCAGCGGGAGAGCGCTTCCCTGACACGGAAGAGGTCACTGGTTCAATCCCAGTATCGCCCACCAGCTCAGAGGGCATATCCAATCGATGGATATGCCCTCTTTTCGTGCGCTGAGTGACTAATTGAATGACCAAGCCTCCGTGGATGGCTACCCGGCGCTGAAGATCCGATCCATCGCCACGGCGCCGTTCAGGAGTACCGGCCGACGTTGCGCTTGACCTTGTCCCGCGCCATCGCCCCGGCGCGGTTCAGGCACTCGTGAAGCCGTCGTACGTGCTCGTGCTGAAGATCTTCGGTTTGTCGGCCGACCAACGGTCGACATCGGAAGCGCTCGGCTCACGCAATCTGCGGCCGCCGAGATCAGCAATGATGTGGCCGTTGCAGAGGAATTCATATTCCGTGACCGTGTCCCAGTACAGGCCGCCCTCGCCGCGTCCGGGTCGCTGCTGTGCCATCAGGCGGCCCTCCCCGCGGTCTCGGCCTCCAGGAGCGCGACGTAGTCGGCGATGGCGGCGGCGGGGATGAGTCGGACGCGGCCCTGGTGGACGGAGCGGAGGCGGCCGGCGCGCGGCTGTTTCGTAGATGACGGTGCGGGTCATGCTCAGCAGGACCGTCGCTTCGGAGACGCGGTAGAGCGCCTTGAGTGGCACAGTGGCGGCCCTTCGGGCGTTCGAGGGGTTGGGCTCTGCGTACGGATCGGTTGCCGGTAGCGGGGCGTACAGCGGCCCGTTGAGAGCCGCGTTGAACCAGGAACTGTGAGGGGCCGGTGTGATGGCTGCCGCCGGATGCTCTCCGGCGCCTCGGTCACTGAGCCTGACCCTCCACCGCGGACGGTGCGACGAGCGTTTGACTGACACCGGTCGGCCGTGAAGGGCGGGAAGGGTTGGGGCGCCCGTAGGTGACCTGTCAAGATCGCGTGGTGAGCCAACGCGACTGGGAAAATCTGACGCACATTGAGCGGTGCTTCTTCATCAACGCGATAGAGCACGACATCTTGCCGGGCGTATTCGGGGACCTTGAGGAGTTTGAGCGGCGCCTCCCGCTCGACGATCTCGCCGGGATACTGCTGCCGCTGATCGATCGCGGCTGGATCGAAGCACGCCGGTACGCCCGGTGGATCACTGAGGATGGCCTCGAAGGGCTCATTCCCGGAGACGTCGTCCCCAGAGCGGAACTTCCGCAGGTGCTCGCCGATCCGGCCAACTGGGAGTACCCAGACGACCAGAGCTGGATCGGAACGCTGACCCTCGTCTGCACTGAGGCCGGATTGGCGATCAGCCGGCGTTCCCCGGAGCAAAGATAACGGGGACGGGTCGAACAGGTCAGAGCGGAGGGCTGTCCTCGCCGGACGGGCAGACCACCAGGATGATCGGTTTCCGGTGGCGGGTCCGGGGTGGGGATGGCTCCGGAGCCATCCCGGGCTGCGCCGCAAACGTGGTCATCGCGACTCGTTGACGTCGATGGCAGCCCAGGCGCCCGCTACCGGGCGGCTCCGGCATCCATGCCGATTCGGCATGGAACCGAGCTTGTGCGTCTTTGACCGCATCGGTACCACCGGCGAGTGTGGTCATCTCAGACCAACCACGAGAGGAAGGCCCGACCATGCGCAACCAACTCCGCCGGCTCGCGATCCTCGCGGCACTCACCACTGTCGCCGTTGCCGCCCTGACCGCCTGTGGCACGAGCGCCGATGTCTCAACCGCTACCGCCCCCGCGGCGTCCGCGACCCCGGCACTGGTGCATGCCGATCAGACATTCCAAGCTCTGGAGAGCGAGTACGGTGCCCGACTCGGCGTCTGGGCGCTCGACACCGGGAGCAACCGTACCGTCGCCTGGCGGGCCGACGAGCGGTTCGCCTACGCGTCCACCTTTAAGGCGCTCGCCGCCGGGGTGGTGCTACGGCAGGACTCGACCGCCCAGCTGGCCCAGGTGATCCACTACACCAACGCCGACCTGGTCGACTACTCTCCCATCACAGAGCAGCATGTCGAGGACGGGATGACGGTCAGCGCCATCTGCGACGCCGCGATCCGCTACAGCGACAACACCGCGGGCAATCTCCTGTTTCGCGAGCTCGGAGGACCGAACGCGCTGGGCGCCGACCTGAAGAAAATCGGCGACGACACCATTCACGTCGATCGCGTCGAGCCCGACCTCAACGACGCCGTACCGGGCGATGTCCGCGATACCAGCACGCCACGGGCCATGGGTACCGACCTGAAGGAGCTCGCCGTCGGGAACGTCCTGCCCAGCGACAAGCGCACGCTGCTCGACGGGTGGCTGAAGGGCGACACCGTCGGCGGAACCCTCATCCGGGCGGGGGTTCCGGCCGGCTGGACGGTCGGCGACAAGTCCGGTGCCGGAGAATACGGCACCCGCAACGACATCGCCGTCGTGTGGCCCCCGAACCGGGCACCGATCGTACTCGCGATCATGTCCACACGTACGACCCGGGACGCCACGTACGACGACGCCCTCATCGCTAACGCCGCCAAGGCAGTGATGGGCGCGCTGGCGAGCTGAGCAACGCTCAGCGGACCTGCTGAATACGCTCGACCGCGCTGCGACGTACCGGCAA
This sequence comes from Rugosimonospora acidiphila, assembly GCF_039543385.1. Classification (NCBI taxonomy): domain Bacteria; kingdom Bacillati; phylum Actinomycetota; class Actinomycetes; order Micromonosporales; family Micromonosporaceae; genus Rugosimonospora; species Rugosimonospora acidiphila. The sequence goes on along the minus strand of NZ_BAABJQ010000004.1, from coordinate 14,571 downwards.
GGTCAGGGGCAGATCGACCGTCGTGTACCAGGGGCGGGCGGCCTCAGGGAAGCAGGTTGGCGGCCGCGCGAGCCAACTCCAGTTGGACGCTGGCCGTCCCCAGGTTGGAGTTGGCCACTACGTCGCCGGGGCCGGCCGCCCTCGCCGCGTCCGGTGCGTCGCGCAGCATCCTGCGCTGGGAAGCCACTCCGGTGTCAGTCGACTTGCTGCCCGCGTCCACGATCGGCTGAAGGTCGTCATCGGCACCCGACCCCGACCGGGCCAATGTCCGGTCGTGCCGATACCAGTGTGGCGGGCTAACGTCGCCGAGCCCGTTGCCGCGGCGATCGGGTCAGCCGCGCAGCCTGGTCCGGAGGGCGGACAGTTGTCCAGGAGACAGGCCGTGCGCAAGAAGATAGCCCTCGGCGCCGCCCCAACGATCGTCGATGAGGGCGAGCATGGACAGGATCGCCGCTGGCTCGCACTCGCCCGGAGAGTCCCAGCACACCGACGAATACGCGTAGTCCTCGGCGATGACGTCATCGGTCACGCCCGCAACGCGCAGCAGCAGGGCGACGAGCATGCCGGTACGGTCCTGACCGGCCTGGCAGTGCACGAGAACCGCTCCGGATGGGGCGTCGGCGACGGCCGCCACAGCGGTCACGACACGGCGGGCGTCGCCTGCGATGCGGCAGCGGTACAACTCGTCGATCCCGGCCAGATCCGACAGCTCGTCGGCGGGGTCGTCGTCGGGATCGGTGAACGGGATCAGGCGGTACATCGGATCGTCCGCGAGTACGTTCGGCCGCATCCGCGCCTCGTCGGCGCTACGCAGGTCGATGATGCGGGTGATCCCGTATGCGCGCAACGCGACGATCCCATCCGTGGTGAGCGCGTGTGGCGAGTCCGCGCGCACCACCGCGCCGTGGCGCACCCGGCCACAGTCCACGGTAGACAGTCCACCCAGATCGCGGGCGTTACGCAGGCCCGGCCACGCCAACGCGGTGATTGTCACCCAGCAAGCGTAGAACGGTCGAACCGCGCCGGTCGATGCGTCAGGGCCGTCCGGGTCGTGCGCCGAGGTCAGGCCGGCCGCACAGCGAAGGCGATTTCCAGGTACGGCAGGACGTCGCGGGGTAGCGCCGCCGTGAGTACGGTGTGCGCGTCAAGAGCTACAGCCAGCCCGTAGACGTGTGGGTCCGTGTCGATCCGAAAGCCGTTGCGGGTGGTCCCGTCGACCATGACCGGGACCTGCGACTCAACGCACCGCTGATGCACCGCACCGCTGAGCGCGTACGGCGGGTCGTCGCCGCCGACCCGCGAGTGCCGGAACCGGTTGGCCAGGACGTGGTTCACGTGTGCGACCAGCAGTGTCTGGGCGGCGTCGGACGCGCCCGGCTCACGGCTCCACTGGGTCCGGACGCATTCCCAGAGCGTTGGGTAACGCATTCGCCGGACCTGCTCGACGAGCCATGGCGGACGGGGCCATGGAGGCTCCATCTCCGGTGCGCGGCGTTCCTGCTCGTCCAACGCCGCTAGATTCGCCGGGTCGTCGGGCTCGTCGGGGTTGCGCCACAGCGTATAGCTAATGCTCGCCTCGCACGAGTCCAGGATCCCGTTGCGAGTTCCCGAGCCCACGCCGATCGCACCCCAGTCCTCCAGATGGGGCTGCGGCAAGAGACCGATGATCGGCATTGGCAGACGCCGTGCCTCTTCACTCCACCGCAGGCGCGGGTCGGGCTCGTCTTCGCCGACGACGCCCCCGAACCTCACGCCACCATTCTGCCCACGCCCGTCTCCGCGTCAACCCGGCATCGCGTGAGCATCGTGAGGCGTCGTCGGCCATCGGCCGCGGCGCGGTTCGTGTCGGAGGAAGCTCAACGCCACCCAGCTCAGCAGGCTCACTCCCCGCTACGGGCTGCCGCAGTGCATTCGCCGAACGTTACCGGGCGATCGTCGGACTGCCGCCGCTGGACTATCTCGCGAGATGGCGCGTGCACTCCGCCAGCCGCATTCTGCGGGCCACCGACCGCACGGTGGGGTCGCTGGCCACCGAGTTCGGCTCCAGCTCCGAGAGCGCCTTCAGCCGCACCCTCAAGCGGGTGACCGGCCAGTCGCCGACGGAATATCGCAAGTCCCGGGCCATCAGCACCTCGGCGCAGTTCCCCGCCGCGACGTAGCGGCCAGGCGACGTAGCGGCCAGGCGACGTAGCGGCCAGGCGACGGGGCGCCCGATCGTGCTGGACGCGCGCTCGACTACGGTGGGACGGCTGGCACCAGGGGTCGGGGCATTGCTGGCCCCGCGGCGCCGTGGCGCGCACCGGAACCACCAAACTCAGCGATCCACCAGGAGATCTCGTGCTCTTCTCCCTGACGCGGGCCGACCTTTCTGCCGTCGTCCCGGCCGACGAGGTGGTTCGGGTCGATCCAGCGGCTGCCGCGCAGGTGATCGGCGATCCCGACGCTGTCGGGTTCCTCAGCGAGGTCGGGGTGCCGTGGTGCGGCGGCGCGTTCCAACTGTCCGCCTCGCTCGCCGCGGCGTCGACGCCTGGCCGGTTGGTGATTGAAGAGGGCGGCCTGCCGATGGTGATCGACACGCCCTTCGGCGAGCTGGGCTCGCTGGGTGCACTCCAATATGCCCTGGTGTATGTGCGCCGCGCCGACGGCGTGGTGTTCGCGACGTCGGAGAGCGCGGACGAGGAGTACGAGCGGCTCAACTCGGACGTCTCCTCGTTGGCGAAACTGCTGCTGCTGGTCGAGTCGAAGTCGCCCGACCCCGGGCTCTACGCCGCGGAGGCCCTACCGCTGTACGTGCGTGCCGCCGAGGAGATCGAGGCGGAGATGCGGGCCGTCGACCCCGCGCCCTTCGCCGACCCGGACGGCTTCTGGACCGGATTCATCGAGACCTTCGGCAGCGGCATGTACCCCCGCCAGCCCCGGTAGCGTCGCCCGGGAGGCGACCACGCGGCCGTCCGCCGGGGGATCGTCCAGGAGCCCGTCGAGCGGCCACGGCGCCGCACCCGATCCGAGCCGCAAGATCAGCCGGCTGGTGACGTACCCCTCCGCGGCGTTGGCCACCCGGACAAGCCCGCTGCGCGTGGGCCTCGCCGCGCACGATCCGGCATCCACGGCGCCGGTCACCGAGGCGTGCCGCCGCAGGGGATCGCGCCGCCTCCTCCCCGCGTCGGCCACCTGTCCGTGCGGCGAGCCGCCGAGTTTCGCCATGCCTGGCCTCGTCGCGGGCGGTGCGGAGGTGTGGAGCGGGCGCATACCGGGAGGCCTCCGTGCCGGTGACCGGGGTCACCCCGGAAATACTAGTCAGTCGACGGCTTGTTACTAGACAAGTGCTAAATTTCCCGAGTCATAGGCGACCCCCTGACAGAACGGAGCCCGTCATGAGCCTGACCTGTGTCGACCACAACTCGACGATCACCGACGGTGCCGACCAGACCTGCGCCGCGACCGCCGCGCCCGAATCCAGCGGACCGGCCACGGCCGCGACGATCCCTCCGTCAACGCCGGACGCTCCAACGCCGGACGCTCCGCTAACGCCGGACGCTCCGCTAACGCCGGACGCTCCGCTAACGCCGGACGCTCCGCTAACGCCGGACGGCGGGCCGTCGCTGCGGACCTGGCTGGCGGTGTTCTCGCTGGCGCTGGGCGCGGCGATGATCGTGACGAGCGAGTTCATCCCGGTCGGCTTCCTCCCGAACGTCGCGACCGGCCTGCACGTGTCCCTCGGGACCGCCGGATTGATGGTGCTGGTACCGGGCCTGAGCGCGGCGGTGGCGGCGCCGCTGGTCATCGTCGGCGCGGGGCGCCTCGACCGTCGCCGCATGATCGTGGTGCTGGGCCTGCTGGTGGCGGTGTCCAACCTGCTCGCGTCGGTGGCGCCGACCTTCTCGGTCGTGCTGCTGGCGCGGGTGTTCCTGGGCATCGCGATCGGTGGGTTCTGGGGTGTCGTACCCCCGCTCGGCTTCCGGCTGGCCGGCGCCCGAGCCGGCACCCGCGCGACCTCGGTCATTCTCGCCGGCCTGTCCGCGGGCACGGTCGTCGGGCTCCCCGCCGGGCAACTGCTCGGGAATCTGATCGGCTGGCGAGCGACCTTCGCCGGTGCCGCGGGCGCGGCGATCCTGATCGTCGCGGCGCAACGCGTGCTCCTGCCGAGGATTCCGTCCAGCGGAGGCATGCGCTTCACCCATCTGGCCACGGTCTTCCGGGTGCCGATCGCCCGGACCGCGTTGATCGCCGGTGCGGTGGTCACCGTCGGGCAGTTCTCCGCCTCCACCTTCATCACCCCGTTCCTGTTGCAGAAGGCCAACCTGGCCTCCGATCTGGCGACCGTGGTACTGCTCGGCTACGGGCTCGCCGGTATCGCCGGGACGCTGCTCGGCAGCGGGCTCGTGGCGCGCAGCCGGATCTGGACCTTCGTCGGGGCGGCCGTCGCGTTCGGGGCCGTGCTGGTGTTGCTCCCCGCCCTGCGCGACGCACCGGTCGTCGTCGGCGTCCTGTTCGTGGTCTGGGGACTGATCTGGGGACTGGTACCGCTCGCCCTGCAGACCCAGATGCTGACGGCGACTCCCGACGCGCCGGAGGCATCGGCCGCCGTGCTGATGAGTGTGCTGCAGTTGGCGATCGCCGTCGGCTCGGCTCTCGGAGGCGTGCTCGTCGACTCCGCGGGCCTGAGCCTGGTGTTCATCGCCGGTGGGATAATCGCGGTCGTCGCCGGGCTTTTCGGCTCTGCCGCCCGACACGGCATCTGATCGCACCTGGAAAGGCGGACAGTGATGCAACCGACCCGACAGCCGGGCCGGCCGGAGGGTGGCTCCAGCGGGCAGCGACGCCGAGGGCCGGGCCGGCCGCCGGCCACCGGCGACGCCGTGTCGGCGCAGCGCATCCTCGACGCGGCGCTGCACGCGTTCGCGACCCAGGGGTACGACGGCGTCTCGGTCCGCACGCTCAACCGCGAGATCGGCGTCAGCCACAGCCTGATCAACCAGCGCTTCGGGTCGAAGGAGGGGCTGTGGCGGGCGGCCGTCGATTACGGTTTTGGTGAGATCACCCGCGAGTTGGCCGGCGTGTTCGATCCGACGCTCACCGATCCGCTGGAGCAGCTGCGCCTGTGGATCCGCCGCTTCCTGCAACTGTCCGCGCGACACCCGGAACTCGTCGGCCTGATGAACATCGAGGGTCGGCAGGACACGCCACGGCTGGCGTACCTCTACGACACCTACGTGCAGCCCGCGATGGCACCCGCGTCGGTACTGCTCGAACATCTCGCGGACGCCGGGCGCATCCGGCGCGTCCCGCTGCGCACCTTCCACTTCCTCGTCGTCCACGGCGGCGCGGCCTCGCACACGCTGACCGCGCTGGCCGAACACTTCGACCCGACCCCGCCGTTGGCCCCACAAGAGGTCGAGGAGCATGCCAGGCTGGTCGCGGACCTGCTCGTCGATGGGCTACGGCTCGACTCGCCGTCAACCGCAACGGAAACGGGCGGCGAGGGCTCGGTCACCTGAACAGGCGGGCGAACTTCCGGATCTCCTCGACGAAGATCTCGGGCTGTTCGAACGCGGCGAAGTGGCCGCCGGCGGGGACCTGGTCGTTGAAGTAGACGAGGTCGTGGAACGCGCGCTGCGCCCAGATCCGCGGGACGCGGACGATCTCGCGAGGAAACACGCTGACCCCCACGGGCAGATCCAACTCGACCGTGGTGGTGTTCGCGACCGCGTACTCCCAGTAGATCCGGGCGGAGGAGGCCGCGGTGTTGGTGAGCCAGTAGAGCGTGATGTCGTCCAGCACCTCGTCGCGGGTCAGGACCTGCTCCGGGTCGTGGTCGGTGTCCGTCCACTCGCCGAACTTCTCGTAGATCCAGGCGGCCTGCCCAACGGGGGAGTCGGCCAGCCCGTACCCGAGGGTCTGCGGGCGCGTCGACTGCTGCTTCGCGTACCCCGAGCCGGTGTCCAGGGAACGCATCTGCGCCAGGGCGGCCTGCTCCTCGGCGGTCGGTTGTCCGGCGAGCGGCGGGGCGCCGATCGGGAATTCGGGGAGGGTGAAGTGCACGCCGGCGAGGCCGGCCGGCCGCAGCTTTCCGAGCTGGGTGGTCACGATGCCGCCCCAGTCGCCGCCCTGGGCGAGGTAGCGCTCGTAGCCGAGCCGGGTCATCAACGCGTCCCAGGCCCCGGCGACGCGGGACGGATGCCAGCCAGTGGCGGTGGGTTTGTCGGAGAGCGCGAACCCGGGCAGGGAGGGGATGACAACGTGGAACGCGTCCTCGGCGCCGCCGCCGTGGGCCTGCGGATCGGTCATCGGGCCGACGCACTTCAGGAACTCGACCACCGAACTGGGCCAGCCGTGGGTGAGCAGGATAGGCACGGCGTCGGCGTGCGCGGATCGGATGTGCAGGAAGTGAATGCCGAGCCCGTCGATCAGCGTACGGAACTGGCCGAGGTCGTTGAGTTGCCGTTCCAGGCGTCGCCAGTCGTAGTGCCGGCGCCAGTACTCCACCAGGTCCCGTAACCGGTCCAGGGGCACCCCCTGGGACCAGCCGGTGCCCGTCTCCCGTTCCGGCAGCCGGGCGGCGTCGAGCCGGCGGCGCAGATCGTCGAGCAGGTGCTCCGGTACGCGCAACGTCAGGGGTGTGACGGCCGGCGTCGCGGGCGGGACGGACAGGCGTTCCAGGTCGGTCGCCGCCACCAGCGTTCGCGTAGTGCCGCCCGCGTCGTGGCGGCCGGATGCCGGTGGGTGCGATGAGTCGCGGCGCGACACGGGACACTCCCTGCCATCGGGACAGCGGTGCTGTCGATCGGTACCGACTCAGCCGGGAAGGCGGATGGGGCCGGGCTGGCTCACCATCGTCATGCTCAAACCGGTCCACGGCACCGCCAGCAGCGGATCGACCTGGCGCCGTACGATCTCGTAGAAGCCCGGCCGGTTCAGGTGCTCGTCGAGCGCGGACCCGCTCGTCCAGGTCTCCCGGTAGAACAGCACGGTCGGGTCGTCGGACGCCTGGTACAGGTCGTATTCCAGGCAACCCGGTTCGGCGCGGGTCGAGTCCACGGCACCGAGGAGCGCGTCGCGCACCGGGTCGAGTTGCCCCGGCCGGATGGTGAAGAACGGGAAGAACGTGAGCTGGTCCGACCCGGGTACCGGGCGGGGCCGGTCCTTTTGCCCGTTGGGGCGGGAGAGCATCCGGGCGTTGGTGCGGGTGGGCGGCGCCGCCAGATCCGCCTCGGCGTGCGCGGCGACGAAATTCCGCACGTGCGCGCTGGTCAGGTGGGCGTCGGCCGCCGCCCGGTCGGCCCAGTTGGCCAGCACGTAGAACGCCCAGGGCCGGTCGTCGACCTGGTACAGGTCGTAGTCGAGGCTGCCGTCCTCGGCGCGCGCACCGTCGACCACCCGCAGCAGCCCCTCGCAGACCTGTGCCGCCCGGCCGGCTCTGGCGATGAACTGCGCCAGTACCCCGACCAGATCGGGCACCGGTGACGGCGACGGCGTGTCGGACATGGCGGTCCTCCCGGCCTTACGCTTTCTGACCACGCTGCTACCCGGGCAGGCAACCGAGTAACTCCGGGAAGCCGCTCAGTCTGTCGCGGGTCGGGCGGACAGCCGCGCCCGGAGGGAGTCGAGGATCAGGTCGAGGCCGAACTCGAAGCGCTGGTCGAAGTCCGCGGGGCCGACGTGCGCCAGCGTCGCTCCCAGCGCCGGGTACCGGTCGGCCGGCACCTGCGCCGCGGTGATGATGGCGGGCGAGTCCCGCGCGACCTGCTGCTCCTGGGTGATGCCGAGGGTGAGATAGAAGATCGTCCAGTGCGCCCAGGAGGCGGTACGGCCGCCGAAACCGGCCTCGACAAGGGTCGACACGACCGCTTCGGCGTAGCGCAGCGAGTGCGGGTCCGGACCACACGCGATGGTGATCATTCTGGCCCCGTCGCGGCGGGAGAGTAGGGCGTCGCGCAGCCGGTGGCTCAGTGTCCGGATCCGCTCGTCCCATGCCTCCGGCAACGGCTCGTCGGCGCAGTGCGCGAGCAGCTCATCGGAGGCCAGCTCCAGCAGGCGCCCCTTGCTCGCGGCGTGCCAGCGTACGGTGTTGTGCCGCACCCCGAGCCGGTCGGCGACGGCACGCATGGTGAGTCCGTCCAGCCCTCGTTCGTCCAGGATCCGCAACGCGGCCGAAACGACGTCGGCCCGGGTCGTGCCCACCGCCATCCTCCTCGGCATGTCTGGCGCTCGTGTCCGGCAGAACTGTACTGGCGCGCGGCTCTGGCGCCCCGGTGCGGCGGTTCCGTCGGTCGAGTACTCTTGTCCACCGGACAAGAGTTGTCCAGTGGACAACGCCTTGAGCAGGAAGAATAGCGCGCCGGGCGCCGATTCGCCCGTGGTCGACAAAGCGGACACCCGATGGGTCCGCCGTCGCCGGTCCGGTGACCGGTCGGGTCGTCCACGGCATGCCGATGAGAGGGAAGTTTGATGAGCGAGACTGCGCCGGCTGCCGGTCGGCTGAGCGGCAAGGTGGCCTTTCTGGCCGGTGCCACCGGAGGCATCGGCCGCACGATCGCCGAGGTGTTCGCCCAGGAGGGTGCCCGGGTCGTGGTGGGCGGCCGGCGTCGCGCCGAGGGGCAGGAGGTCGTCGAGGCGATCGGCGCGCGGGGTGGTGAGGCGATCTACGTGAGCCTCGACGTCACGAGCGAGGAGTCGGTCTCCAACGCGGTCCGGGCAGCCGTGGATACCTTCGGCTCACTCGACGTCCTGGTGAACAACGCCGGTGGATCGACGGCGGCCGACGGTCGGGTCACCACCGCCTCGATCGAGGAGTTCTGGAACAAGATAAACGTGGAGCTGTTCGGGACCTTCCTGTGTAATCGGGTCGCGATCCCGGAGCTCATCGCCAGCGGTGGCGGCTCGGTCATCAACATGGCGTCCCTGGCGGGCCTGGGCCTGGTGACCGACCGGGATGCTTACAGCAGCGCCAAGGGGGCGGTCCTCACCCTGACCCAGTCGACGGCGCGGGAATTCGCGGCCGACCGCGTCCGCGTCAACGCGATCGCACCCGCCGGCGTGCGGACCGAGCGGATCGTGAAGCTCCTGGAGGCGTCGAGCGTGGCGCGGGCCACGATGGCGCGGCAGGTGATGGGCATGATCGAGCCCGTCGAGATCGCCTACGCCGCCGTCTTCCTCGCCTCCGACGAGTCACGGAGCCTGACGGGTCAGATCCTCACCATTCACGGCGGGTACTTCGGATGAGGTCGCCGCGATGAGGGTGGCGGTGCGGACGAAGGCTCCGACGGCAAGCGAGCGGGAGTGTCGCGGCCAGGCCAGCGCGAGTTCCAGCGGAGGAAGGTCGCTGACCGGCCGGTAGGCGATGCCGGGGCGTGGATGGCTCCGCACGATGGTCACGGGCGGGAACCAGACGAAGGTACCCAGCTCGATGTGGCTGAGCAGCTGCGCCAGGTCCAGGCGTCGAGGCGGCGAACCGACGCTGGCGGGGCGGACCAACTGCCCGTCCCGCTCGGCGGGGGTTCCGTCGGGCAGGGTCCAACCGGCCAGATCGGCCAGGCACAGGGACGTGCGGGCGGCGAGCGGATCGGCCGCGGGCAGCGCGACCATCCGGGGTTCGGTCACCAGCGGTTCGACGTCCAGGCCCCGGGTGTCGAACGGGTGCGGCAGCAGCGCGACGTCGGCGTTCCCCTCGCGCAGGGCCCGAAGCTGGTCTCCGGGCCCGCCCATCACGAGGTCCACCGGAAGGGCGGCCGGGTCGTCGCGGTACGCGGCGAGGATCTGGGGCAGCAGGCCGCCGTCGTAGTCGGCCTTCAGCGCCACGCGCAGCATCGGCTCTCGCCGCCCGGCGTTGCGGGCGCGCTGGGCGGCGGCGGTGATCGCGTCGAGGGCGATCCGGGCGTCGTCGAGCAGGACCTGCCCCGCCGGGGTGAGGGTGACCTGGCGCGTGGTGCGCTCCAGCAGCCGCACGCCCAGGTCGTGCTCCAGGTGCCGGATCGCCCGGGACAGCGGTGGCTGCGCCATGCCCAGCCGCTGCGCGGCGCGCCCGAAGTGCAGTTCCTCGGCGACGGCGACGAAGTAGCGGAGCTGGCGTACCTCCGGATCATTCATACCGGCAGGGTATCAGTGCGGCCCGGATCGGTCCTTCAGGTACGCGGCCGGCGGGCATTTACTGAACAGCGTCATCGCCGACGGGCGACCGGTTCCCACCGGGTCCGCCTCGGCTCGGGCATTCGCGCCCGCTGTCTCTCTCATGTGTGTTCAGGAGTTGTCATGATCGTCGTCACTACGCCCACCGGAAACATCGGCGGGCAGGTCCTCGAGCGCCTCGTGGTGCGGGACGTTCCCGTCCGGGTGGTGGTGCGGGACGCCTCGCGCCTTCCCGCGTCGGTGCGCGCCCGCGTCGAGGTCGTCGAGGGCTCGCACGGAGACCTGACGGTGGCCACCAAGGCATTCGATGGCGCGGACGCGGTTTTCTGGCTGCCGCCGCCGAATCCGCGAGCGGCGAGCCTGGAGTCAGCGTTCGTCGACTTCACCCGGCCGGCGGCCGAGGCACTGCGGACCCAGGGCGTCCGCCGGGTGGTCGGAGTCTCGGCGCTCGGCCGCGGTACGCCGATGGCCGGCCGCGCCGGACACGTGACGGCGTCCCTGGCCATGGACGATCTGATCGCCGGTACGGGCGTGAGCTACCGGGCGCTGACGATGCCGTCGTTCATGGACAACCTGCTGCGCCAGGTGGAGCGGATCAAGAACGAGGGCGTCTTCGCCGACCTCGTCGCCGGCGACCACAAGGCCCCCGCCTGTGCCACCCGCGACATCGCGGCGGTCGCCGTGGAGCTGCTGCTCGACGGCTCCTGGAGCGGCGTGGATGAGGTGCCCGTGCTCGGCCCCGAGGACCTCTCCTGCGACGACCTGGCGAGGATCATGTCCGAGGTGCTGGACCGCCCGATCCGCTACCAGCGGGTACCGGGCGGTGCCTTCAAGGATGCGATGCTGCGGTTCGGAATGTCCGAAGCCATGGCGCAGGGCCTGGTCGACATGGGGCAGGCCAAGGACGCCGGCCTCGACAACGCGGTCACCCGCACCGAGCGGACCGGCACGCCCACCAGCTTCCGTCAGTGGTGCCAGGAGACGCTCAGGCCCGCCGTGACCGCCTGACGCCGTGACCGCCTGACGCCGTGGCCACCGGCCGGCGTGACCGCCTGACGCCGTGACCGCCGGACACGGCGAGGGCCGGCCGGCGTAGCTTCCGTGGTCGCTGGCAGCGCCCCATGGTCGGGCGCTGCCGCCGGTCATGATCCAATGAGCCGGTCAGGGTAAGGCGCTCGGGAGGTGTACGGGGGATGGAAGAGTCGGCGTGGACCGAGGTGGCCGCCGCGGTGAGCGCGGCCCCGTACCCGGTCGAGGTGTTGCCGGCCGACCCCGCCCGCGCCCAGGAATGCCTGGCGACGCTGGGCATGACCACCCGGTCGTGGCTCGGCGCCGTGGTCTCCAACGTCGGAGCGCTCGTGGTCGACCACGGCTGGCTGCGGGTGCTCGGCTGCGGGCACGACGGACTGCCGGGCGTGGACGCCGCGGCGGACGCGCAGGCGCAGCGACTCATCGTCGCGTACGACGTGATGGGCGGCCAGTTCGCCTGGATGCAGGCCCAGCCCGGCGCGCCGGCGACCGTGCACTACTTCGGACCGGACAGCCTTGGCTGGGAGGACCTCAAGGAGGGGTACGCCGGCTGGCTGGCGGCCATGCTCGGCGGGGCGCTCACCGACTTCTACCGCACCCTGCGGTGGGCGGGCTGGGAGGCCGAGGTCGGCGGGCTCACCCCGGACCAGGGGATCAGCGCGTGGCCCCCGCCGTTCAGCCGCGAGGGCAAGGACGTCTCCGCGGCGTCCCGCAAGGCGGTCCCGCTCGCCGAGGTGGTCTCCTTCTACCAGGACACGGCCGACCAGTTGGGATCGCCGGAACAGTCCTGACCGCGACCCGCCGGGCGCCGCCCGGCCGGCGGTTCCAGGCGGCGTCGGGCGCGCCCGGCCAACCACTACGGTGAGATGGTGGTCGCCGCCATCGAGCTGTACCTGGACACCGACGCGACGCGGCGGATCCGGGCGCTGTGGCATGCCCTGGAGGCGGAAGGCATCCCCACGCTGGCCTCGCTGCTCAACGAGCGGCACCGCCCGCACCTGTCCCTCGCCGCGGCGCACCGGCTCGCGCCCGACGCGGTCGCGGAGGCGCTGCGCGACCTCGACGTGGGGCGCGGGTTGGCGCTGGAGCTGGACTTCGTCGGCCAGTTCGTCGGGCGGGTGCTGTGGCTGGGGGCCACCGTCACCGAGGAGTTGCTGGCGCATCACCGTGCGGTACACGAACGGTTGACCGCCGCGGGCGTCGAGGTCTGGGACCACTACCGGCCGGGCCGGTGGGTACCTCACTGCACGGTGTCGATGCGGGTACCCAATCCGTTGATGGGGCACGCGATCCGGCGGTGCCTGGAGATCCTGCCGGTGCGGGCGACGGTGACCGGAGCGGCCGTCACCGACCACGCCAACGACATAGCCCACCCGCTGGGGCATGGCCGACCCGCTGACGACGTCTCCCGCTGAGCGGCGTCTCCCGCTGGCCGGCGTCTCCCGCGCAGCGGTGCCGCCCGTTGGCGGGCGTCTCCCGGTAAGCGGCGTCTGCGCGATCCGGCGCGAAGAATTCCGTGCCGGACGCAACCCGCCGCGGCCCGGCGCCCGTTCAAGTCTCGACACCCGGCAAAGGAGCGATGGATGCAGGCGAGGGCGAAGCAGGAGTACGTCGACTACGTGACCGCCCGGCTACCTTCGCTACGCAAGCTGGCCTTCCTGCTGTGCGGGGACGAGCACCGCGCCGACGACCTGGTCCAGCAGACCATCACCAAGCTGTACGTGCGATGGCAGCGGACCAGCGCGATGGAGCACCTGGACCAGTACGTGCGGACCATGCTCGTGCGCACGTTCGTGGACGAGAAGCGCCGGCCGTGGTCGCGGGTCGGTCTGGTGGCGGAGGTGCCGGACGCGCCGATGCCCGGGGACGACCGCGTGGAGAACTGGATGGTGCTGCGCAAGGCGCTGGCCCGCACGCCCCGACGTCAGCAGGCGGTACTCGTGCTCAGGTTCCTCTACGACCAGTCGGTCGAGGACGTCGCGCGGGCCCTCAACTGCTCCGAGGGGACGGTGAAGAGTCAGACCTCACGCGGGCTGGCCACGCTGCGCCGGATGTTGGACGGGAATGAGCTGATCGCGGCACAGAGGAGAAGATAACCCATGGAATCTGACGAGGAGTACGGCGTCTCGCTGCTGCGCCCGCTCGACCGGGAGCCGGCCGGACCACCCGCCATCGACGTGGCGCGGGCCATCGCGGCCGGGCGCAGGCGCCGTTTTGCGCTGGGGCTGGCCGGATCGGCGGCCGCCGTGGTAGCGGTCGGGCTGGTGGTCGGCGGCAGCGCGCTGGTGGTGCGGCACGACCACACGCCGGCGCCGCTCGCCGGCGCGCCGGCCCGAGCCGGTTCGTCCGGCCCGAGCACGCCGGCCGCCGCGCCCGCACCGAACTCGTGCACCATCGCGCGGCTGCCGATGCCGGCGGGGCAGGGCACCGAGAGCGTCGCGACCGGCGGCGACCCGTCCGGGCGGTACGTCTTCGGCCGGTCGTACCCGACCGGAGACGACAACCACCCGCTGATCATCTGGGACAACGGGCAGCCGCACACGGTGGCGATGAGCGGCACCGACCAGAACTTCACCGACATGAACTCGGCCGGCGAGGCGATCGGTAACAGCTTCGGCTCCAGCGGCGAGATGTCCTGGGCCTACCAGAACGGCAGGCTCACCCGCCTGGCCGGCTCGAACTCCGAGGTTCTCGGCATCAACGAGCGGGGCGTCATCGTCGGGTCGGTCGACGAGAAGCCGGCGATGTGGAGCTCCGCCTCGGCCCAGCCGACCATGCTGGTGGTGCCGGCGGGCGGAACCGGTTCGGCCACTGGAATCGACGAAGACGGCACCATCGTCGGGAGGGTGCAGGGTGCGCCCGGTACTCCCGCCCTCGGGTACGAGTGGTCGGCCGACGGTACCGGCAAGGAACTGCCCGCACCCACTGTGAACGGCAAGCCGGTCAACGGGTACTTCGCCTCGGCGATCCGGGACGGCTGGGTGATCGGCATGGGCGACCTGAGCGGCGCACCGGCGGCAGGAGGAAACAACTCGGGGGCTAAAGCCCCGGCCTACGGCGACCTGATCCGGTGGAACCTGACCACCGGCAAGATCGACGTCACGAAGCCCCAGGGGCTGGCCGTGTCGGTCAACGCGCAGGGGTGGATCGCCGGTGACACGGACAAGGGCAAGCACGCCGGGCTGCTGGCCGACGGCAAGGAACTCGCCCTGCCCAACCTGGCCGGCGCCCCGGACCAGATCGCCAACATCGCGTACGTGATCAGCGACGACGGCAGCACGCTGGCCGGCCAGGCCGTGGCACCCAACGGCGAGCAGGAAGCCGCCGTCTGGCACTGCCACTGACCCTCGACCCCACCGGATTCCCGGACAGGTCCCCCCAACCGGGAACGGGCGCCCGCCGCGCCGCGCTGGTGAC